>CAZFPW010000470.1:0-1504 GCA_964520765.1 uncultured Novosphingobium sp. | reverse complement strand
CCGTCGATGGTGACGACGCTCTCGGCGCGCAGGCCTTCCAGGATCGGCAGCGCCGGGCTGTCGCTGTCGGCGACGACCTGGGTCATGCCGTAATGGTCACGCAGGTCGACGAACAGCACGCCGCCATGGTCGCGCTTGCGGTGGACCCAGCCCGAGAGCTTGACGGTCTGGCCGACGTTCTCGCGGCTGAGCGCGCCGCAGGTGTGGGAACGGTACGGATGGGACATCGAAACTCTTTCCAATCGGCCGACAATGATGCAGGGGCGAAGCCGCGGCTAACAGGCGATGGCCGCGATTTTGTCAAGCCGAGGGTCCCATTCGGGCCCAAACCAGAAAAGCACGAAATGAAGATACATCCGCTGATTACCACGACCGAGGCGCTGGCCGATCTCTGCGCCCGCCTCGCCAAGGCCGATTTCATCACGGTCGACACCGAATTCATGCGCGAGAACACCTATTGGCCCGAGCTGTGCCTGGTGCAGGTCGCGGACACCGAGGAAGCCGCCGCGATCGATCCCAAGGCGCCGGGGCTGGACCTTTCCCCGCTGCTCGACCTGCTGACCGACAACGAGGACGTGCTGAAGGTCTTCCACGCCGGCGGGCAGGACGTGGAGATCATCTACAACCTGACCGGGCGCACCCCGCACCCGATCTTCGACACCCAGATCGCGATGATGGCGATCAGCCAGTCGGAGCAGATCGGCTATTCCAACCTGGTGGAATCCTGGCTGGGCTTCTCGATCGACAAGGGCGCGCGGTTCACCGACTGGTCGCGCCGGCCGCTCGACAAGCGGCAGATCGAATATGCGATCGGCGACGTCACGCACCTTTCCAAGATCTTCCCCAGAATCCTGGCCCGGCTCAAGAAGACCGGGCGCGGGGCCTGGCTCGACGCCGAGATGGAGAAGCTGGCCGATCCGGAGAACTACCGGAACGATCCCAACACCATCTGGAAGCGGATCAAGGCGGTGGGCCGCAATCCCGCCGTGCTCGGCCGGCTCAAGGCGCTGGGCGCCTGGCGCGAGCACGAGGCGCAGGACAAGAACATCCCGCGCGGCCGCATCGCCCGCGACGAGACCCTGGCCGACATCGCCAGCCATCCGCCCAAGGCCCAGGCCGACCTCGCCAAGGTCCGCGGGCTTTCGGCCGGGTGGAAGGACAACGAGATCGGCCGGCGAATGATGGCCGCCATCGCCGCGGCCGAACCGCTTTCGGACGACGAACTACCCCCGCGCACCCCGCGCGGCGCGCCGCTGGGCAAGGAAGGCGCGCTGGTCGCGGACCTGCTCAAGCTGCTCCTCAAGATCCGCAGCCGCGAGATCGACGTCGCCTCCCGCCTGCTCGCCCGGAGCGAAGAACTGGAGCTGCTCGCCGCCGGTGTCCGCAAGAACCTGCCGGTGCTCGAAGGTTGGCGCTACCAGGAGTTCGGCCAGGACGCGGTCGACATCGTGGAGGGCAAGGTCGCCTTCACCGTGGTCGGCGGCAAGCTCAAGATCATCCACGT
>CAZFPW010000469.1:0-1518 GCA_964520765.1 uncultured Novosphingobium sp. | reverse complement strand
AGACCGGCAAGGTGAAGCAGAGCTTCAGCCATGGCCGTTCGAACACCGTCGTCGTGGAGGTGAAGAAGCGCCGCATCCTGGGCCGTCCGGGCGAAGCCGAGACCGCGCCGGCGCCCGAGCCGGCCGCGCCGCCGCCCGCGCCCGCCGCCCGCGCGCCGGAACCGGCGCCGAAGCCCGCGCCGCGCCCTGCCCCATCGACCGAGACCCGCAAGGAGCTGCAGGAGCGGCTGCTGCGCGAGGCCGAGGAGGCCCGCCTCGCCGCGCTCGAGGAAGCGCGTCGGCGCGAGGACAGGCAGGCCAAGGCGGCGACGGAGGACGAGAAGCGCCGCGCCGAGGAGAACCGGCGGGCCGAGGAAGACGCCCGGATCAAGGCCGAGGAAGAGGCGAAGCAGGCCGCCGAGCAGCCGGCGCCGGCAGCGGCGCCGGAGCCCGTCGCACAAGAGGAGGAGCGCCGCCCGGCCCATGCCCGGCCGCCCCGCCAGGCCTTCACGCCGGTCAAGCGCCCCGAGCCGGCGCGCCCCGCGCGCGGCCGCGACGACCGGCGCCAGTCCGGCAAGCTCACCGTCACCCGCGCGCTGGACGACAGCGGCGATGCCCGCGCCCGTTCCCTCGCCGCGCTGAAGCGCGCGCGCGAGAAGGAAAGGCGCTCGCACATGCAGTCCGGCCCCGCCGCCAAGCAGGTCCGCGACGTGCAGGTGCCGGAATCGATCACGGTCGGCGAGCTCGCGAACCGCATGGCCGAGCGTGGCGCCGATCTGGTGAAGGCGCTCTTCAAGATGGGCATGGTCGTCACCGTCAACCAGACGATCGACCAGGACACGGCCGAATTGCTCGTCACCGAGTTCGGCCACAACATCAAGCGCGTCAGCGACAGCGACATCGACATCCAGACCGAGACGGACGTGGATGCCGACGACACGCTGAAGCCCCGCCCGCCGGTCGTCACGATCATGGGCCATGTCGATCACGGCAAGACCTCGCTGCTCGACGCGATCCGCGGCGCCAATGTCGCCACCGGCGAAGCCGGCGGCATCACCCAGCATATCGGCGCCTATCAGGTGACGCTGAAGGACAAGTCGAAGCTCACCTTTCTCGACACGCCGGGCCATGAGGCCTTCACGGAGATGCGCGCGCGCGGCGCGAACGTCACCGACATCGTCATCCTGGTGGTGGCGGCCGACGACGGCCTGAAGCCGCAGACGATCGAGGCGATCGCCCATACCAAGGCGGCCGGCGTGCCGATGATCGTGGCGATCAACAAGATCGACAAGTCGGGCGCCAAGCCGCAGAAGGTCCGCGAGGAGCTGCTCCAGCACGAAGTGGTCGTCGAGGACATGGGCGGCGACGTGCAGGACGTAGAGGTCTCGGCGCTGCAGAAGACCAATCTCGACAAGCTGCTGGACGCCATCCAGATCCAGGCCGAATTGCTCGAGCTCAAGGCCAATCCGGACCGCGCCGCCGAAGGCGCCGTGGTCGAGGCCAAGCTCGACAAGGGCCGCGGCCCGCTCGCCACCGTGC
>CAZFPW010000468.1:0-1519 GCA_964520765.1 uncultured Novosphingobium sp. | reverse complement strand
AGGAGAAGAAATCGGGATTGGGATTGGCGAGCTTCTGGTCGGTGACCTGGATCACTCGCCGCCCGCCACCCGCCCGGGCGTGGCGCAGGAAGGCCTGGGCGATGCGGGCAGGAGCGCCGGCGTTCACCTGCATGGCCTCCGCGAAAATCCCCTGGTCCAGCGCGGCCCCGTCGTCGAAGCGGAACACGCTGGCGCTGTTCACCAGCACGCGCCAGTCGTCGAGCTGCGCCGCCAGGGCCTCGACCATCGCCGGGCCGGCCTGCGGATTGCTGAAATCGGCCTGCAAAATTTCGGCCGAAGGCAGCGAGGCGGCCAGCTCCTCCGCCTCCTCATGCGAATGGGAGTGGTGGATGACGACGTGCCAGCCCGCGGCGGAAAAGGCGCGGGCGATCTCGGCGCCGATCCGCCTGGCGCCGCCGGTGACGAGGACTGACTTCATGCCTGCAGCCAAGCACAGCGGCGGCGAGTAGGAAAACGAAATCGCCCCGGCCGCGAGGGACCGGGGCGAATTTGTCGATCAGCCCGAATCAGCGGCAGCGGACGTTGCCGCGATCCAGCTCGCGGCCGAGCAGGCCGCCGCCGGTCACGCCGAGGATCGTCCCCAGCGTCCGGTCGCCACGGCCGGCGATCGAGTTGCCGAGGATGCCGCCCAGCGCCGCGCCGACCACCAGGCCGGTGGTGCCGTCGTTGCGGCGGCAGTAATAGCGGCCGTCACGCTGCCAGATGCGGTCGTTGCGGCCCATCCGGCGCTCGGCGTAGTAGCGGCGCTGGCTGCGGTCCCAGTAACGGCCGCCGTAGCGGTCGCCGCGATAGCGGTCATAGCGATACTGGTGTGCCGTTTCGGCGCTCCAGGCATGGCCCGGGACGTTGGCCTGAAGATTGGTCGCGGCGAAAGCGGGAGCCGCAGGGATCGCCGCGGCGGCGGCGAGCGTCAGTGCGAGCGTGAACTTGCGCATGGTCTTTCCTTTCATGGTGGACCCGGCTTGAAAACGGGGTCGGCCATGATCTGATCCACAACCTCAGATGAACGCACCTGGAATGGACCTATCCGCGATGGGTGGCCTTCCCGTTGCGGTGAGTCGTTATAGTCTGATTCAGCGTGGCTGAATCAGGTGCGGTGCCGGCCCACTCCCCCGGCTCGACCACCCATAGAATACCCTGTCGAGTGGTCGGGCCGGGGGGAGTGGGCCGGCACGGTATCCACGTCAGTGGATTACACTCTAGCCGAGCGCCGCTTCCTTCTCGGCATAGAGGCGGTCCAGCTCGGCGCGGCTGCGCTTCTCGGCGGCGGTCTTGAGCTGGCCGCAGGCCGCGTCGATGTCGCGCCCGCGGGGGGTGCGCACCGGCGCGCTGATCCCGGCCTCGAACACGATCTCCGCGAAGCGCCTGATCCGCTCCGGCGTCGAGCACTCGTAAGGCGCGCCGGGCCAGGGGTTGAAGGGGATCAGGTTGACCTTGGCCGGCAGCTTGTACTGCTTGATGAGTCGAACCAGCTCGCGGGCGTCCTCGTCGCTGTCGT
>CAZFPW010000467.1:0-1519 GCA_964520765.1 uncultured Novosphingobium sp. | reverse complement strand
GGAACAGCTTCTGCAGCGCGTTGATCGTGGTGTTGACCGAGCCGGCGCTGGCGAAGGGCCCGTAATAATTGCCCTTGGCCCGCCGCGCGCCGCGATGCTTCATGATCCGGGGGAATTCGTGGTCCGCGCGCAGCAGGATGAAGGGAAAGCTTTTGTCGTCGCGCAGCAGGACGTTGTAGGGCGGGCGATAGCGCTTGATGAGCTGCGCCTCGAGCAGCAGCGCCTCGGCCTCCGAATTGGTCGTGACGATGGTCATCGACCGGGTCTGGCTGACCATGCGCTTGAGCCGCAGCGGCAGCCGCTCGACCTGGGTATAGTTGGCCACCCGGTTCTTCAGCGCTCGCGCCTTGCCGACATAGAGCACGTCGCCCCGCGCGTCCTGCATGCGATAGACGCCGGGCTTGGGCTTCAGCGTGCGCACGACCTCGCGGATCGCGGCGACGCCCGCCTCCAGATCGGGCTGGTCGCCCGCGCCCTTCAGCGAATAGGTCGCCCGTTCCTCGCTGAAACGGTCGTTGCCTTCGGGATGCGGGGGGCGGCTGGCCATGGGGCTTAGGTATGGTTTTCCGGCAGAGTTAGTAGTGATAGCGGCACTGGGCGATTTCGAGCGCCTGGGCATCTCCCGCCCCCGTCACCCGATAGACCAGCCGGTGCTCGCGGTCGATCCGTCGCGACCACCATCCCTTGAGATTGCCGCGCAGCGGCTCGGGCTTGCCCAGGCCGCTGAAGGGGTGGCGCAGCGCCTCCCGGATAAGCTCGTTGACGCGGGCGAGCGTCTTGGGGTCACGCGACTGCCAGTGCAGATAGTCTTCCCAGCCGGTGGGCCAGAAGACCAGCTTCACGGCTCGATCAGCTCGTGTTCCTCACCTTCGCCCGCTTCCAGGCCCCGGATCGCTTCGAGCAGGCGCTCGGCATTGCGGGGGGAGGACAGCAGGTAAAGCGTCTCCTCAATCGAGGCCCAATCGCTTTCCGACACCATCACGACCCCCTCGCTCTTCTGGCGGGTGATCTTCACCGGCGTATGGTCGGCCACCACGCGGTCCATGATGGCCTTCAGATTGCCGCGCGTGGCCGAAAAGGTTTCCGTCTGCATGGCTCGAATATGTACAAATATATGTACAACGTCAAGCCATCAGAACTGCTTGCGGAACTCGATCCCGATCATCCGGCCGCGCGGGTCGATCAGGTCGGGCTGATAGGCCGGCGGCACGTTCCCGGTCGGGTCGGTGATCCGCTGCCGCGCGTTGAACAGGTTGTCGACCTCCAGGCTGATGCGCGATCCCTTGAAGAACGGCGCGGCCTTGACCAGGCTCTGCTGCTGATCGAGGTTCACGAAGGCCCGCAGGTCCACCTTGAAGGCGCTGCCGAAACGCAGGTCGGACGTGGCCGAGCGCACATGGGTCGGCGCCGACCAGGACCCGTTGAAGCGCAAGCCGAAGCCCTTGTAGAACGCCCCGCCCTCGACCTCCAGCGAATGGCGGGAAACCCCGCCGCCGCTCAGGGCGTCGCCGTCGAGCAG
>CAZFPW010000466.1:0-1527 GCA_964520765.1 uncultured Novosphingobium sp. | reverse complement strand
TCCGCAAGGGCATCAAGGAAGTGGCCGAGGAATTCGGCCTCGCCAGCTACGAAGTTCCGCGCGACATCGTGCTGGAGACCGAGCCGTTCAGCCCGGAGAACGGCCTGCTGACCGGCATCGGCAAGTTCAGCCGGCCCAACTTCAAGGCCCGCTACGGCGAGCGGCTGGAGCAGATCTATGCCCAGATGGCGCAGGACCAGGTGAGCGAGCTGCGCGCGCTGCGCCTCGGCGGCGCGGACCGGCCGGTGATCGACACCGTCCAGCGCGCCGTCCAGGCGACCCTGGGCGTGGCCGCGAGCGAGGTCACCCCGGCCTCGCGCTTCTCCGATCTCGGCGGGGATTCGCTTTCGGCCCTGTCGCTCTCGATGCTGCTGGAAGAGATTTTCGGGCGGGAAGTACCCGTGGGCGTCATCATCAACCCCGCCGGCAACCTCCAGCTCGTCGCCGACTATGTCGAGGCGCTGTCCTCGGGCGAAGGCCGGGCGAGCTTCGCCACGGTGCACGAGGCGGACAGCGACACGGTGCACGCCGCCGACCTCAAGCTCGCCAAGTTCATCCCCGCCGACATCCTCGCCGCCGCGCCGGGTCTCCCCGCTCCGGCCAGCGAGATCGGCACGGTCTTGCTGACCGGCTCGACCGGCTTCCTCGGCCGCTTCCAGGCGATGGCCTGGCTCGAGCACTTCGCGCAGCGCGGCAGCGGCAAGGTGATCCTGCTCGCCCGCGGCGCCGACGCGGCCGATGCCCGCCGCCGGATCGAGGACGGCATGGCGAGCGACGCGGCGCTCACCGCCCGCTTCGCCGAGCTTGCGCAAGCCCATCTCGAAGTCGTGCCCGGCGACCTCGGCCTGCCGAGCCTGGGCATCGACGCGACGACCTGGGATCGCCTGGCCGGAGAGGTCGACCTGATCGCCCACACCGCCGCCCACGTGAACCACGTCCTGCCCTATACCCAGCTGTTCACCGCCAATGTCGGCGGCACGGCCGAGCTGATCCGCCTGGCCCTGACAGGCCGCGCCAAGCACTTCGACTATGTCTCGACCCTGGGCGTCATCGCCCTCGCCGGCGCGCCGGTCCCCGAGGACGCCGACATCCGGGAGGTCGTGCCCTCGGCCCGGCTCGGCGACGACTACGCCAACGGCTACAATATCTCGAAGTGGGCGGGCGAGGTGTTGCTGCGGGAAGCCCACCACCTCTGCGGCTTGCCGGTCGGCGTGTTCCGGCCGGGCATGATCCTGGCCCACAGCCGCCACGCCGGGCAGCTCAACGTGCCCGACATGTTCTCCCGCCTGCTCTACAGCCTGGCCGCCACCGGCGTCGCCCCGGCGACCTTCTATGCCGAGGACCTGTCCCAGGGCCGCCCGGCCGGCAAATACGAGGGCATCGCGGTGGACTTCCTGGCCGAGGCGATCACCGCGATCGGCCAGAAGGGCCAGCCGGGCTATCACAGCTACAACCTGGCGAGCGCCGATCCGGCCAGCGTCTCCCTCGACGACTTCGTCGACTGGATGATCGCGGACGGCATCGAGA
>CAZFPW010000465.1:0-1535 GCA_964520765.1 uncultured Novosphingobium sp. | reverse complement strand
CTGGCGGGGCTGCAATCGAACTATACGATCATCGACACCGACGATCAGCTCCGCCTGCTCAAGCAGCTCATCCAGGCCAACGACCTGGATGAAAAGCGCTGGCCCGCCCGCCAGCTCGCCGGGCTGATCGACCGCTGGAAGAACCGGGGCCTCAACCCCGACGAACTCGACGCGGCGGAGAACGAAGCCTATGCGAACGGCCGGGGGCAGCAGTTCTATCGGCTCTACCAGGACCGGCTGAAAGCGCTCAACGCCTGCGATTTCGGCGACCTCACGCTGCACATGCTGAACATCTTCCGCCGGCATCGCGACGTGCTCGCGCAGTACCAGCAGCGCTTCAAATACGTGATGGTGGACGAATACCAGGACACCAACCAGGTCCAGTACCTGTGGCTGCGGCTGATCGCGCAGGAGCGCAAGAACATCTGCGTGGTCGGGGACGACGACCAGTCGATCTATTCCTGGCGCGGCGCAGAAGTGGCCAACATCCTGCGTTTCGAGAAGGATTTCCCAGGCGCCAAGGTGATCCGGCTGGAACAGAACTATCGCTCCACCCCAGACATCCTCGCCGCCGCCTCCGGCCTCATCAACGCCAACAGCCAGCGCCTCGGCAAGACCCTGTGGACCGAGGCGAACGGCGGTGACAAGGTCCGCGTCGTCGGGGTGTGGGACGGGCCCGAGGAAGCCCGCCGCGTGGGCGACGAGATCGAGCGGCTGGAACGCGAAGGCGCGCCGCTCAGCCGGATCGCGATCCTGGTCCGCGCCCAGTTCCAGACCCGCGAGTTCGAGGAACGGTTCATCACCATCGGCCTCAACTACAAGATCATCGGCGGCTTCCGGTTCTACGAGCGGGCCGAGATCAGGGACGCCCTCGCCTACCTGCGGCTGATCGCCCAGCCGGCCGACGACCTCGCGTTCGAGCGGATCTACAACACGCCCAAGCGCGGCCTGGGCGACAAGACCCTGGAAAAGCTGCACCGTCATGCCCGTGCGCGCGGCCTGCCCCTCGCAGCCGCGGCGATCGACATCGCCGATACCGACGAGCTGCCGGCCCGCGCACGCAACACGGTGATCTCGCTGATGCGCGACTTCGCCCGGTGGCGCGAACTGGCCGCCACCCTCGCGCCCGCAGAGCTGGCCCGCACGATCCTGGACGAAAGCGGCTATACCGCCGCCCTCCAGGCCGAGCGCAGCGCCGAGGCATCGGGCCGGCTCGACAACCTGGCCGAGCTGGCCCGCGCGATCGAGGAATACGAGACGCTGGGCGACTTCCTGGAGCATGTCAGCCTGGTCATGGACAACGACGCGGCCGACGATGCCGAAAAGGTCACGATCATGACCATCCATGCGGCCAAGGGCCTGGAATTCGACAACGTGTTCCTGCCCGGCTGGGAGGAAGGCGTCTTCCCCTCGCAGCGCGCGCTCGACGAAGGCGGCCTCGCCAGCCTGGAGGAGGAACGCCGCCTCGCCTATGTCGCGATCACCCGCGCGCGGCGGCGCTGCACGATCCTCCACGCGGCGAACCGGCGGATCTA
>CAZFPW010000464.1:0-1543 GCA_964520765.1 uncultured Novosphingobium sp. | reverse complement strand
TGAGGATGGCGTCGGGATAGTCGATCTTGCCGCAGCCCTTGCAGGCCAGGTTGCAACGCAGCAGGGGTTCCAGCATCAGCACCAGCGGATACTTGCCGCCCTTGAGCTGGTTCCTGATCGCATGGCCGCCGATCCGCACGGCCTGGGTCAGGGGTATCGCCATTCGGTAACTCCTTGCCGGCTCTCGATCCTGGCGCGTTCGTCCCGCGCCCGCAATTCCGCCAGCTTCGTCCGCCTAGGAGACAATTTCCCTCGCGCGGTCAAGCCTTGATGGCGCGGGATCGGGCTATTCATGGCGATGAGCGGCTTTGCAGATACACCCGGCTTGCCCTATCGGGCCGTTCACCCCGGCGACATCTGGATCGTCTAGGGAGCCTAGCTTTCACATCCTCAACCTGAGAGAGATGCCAATGACCCGGTCCGCCCTGTTCGCCCTTGCCGCCGCCGTTTCCGTCGTCGCCGCGCCGTCCGCCGCCTTCGCGGCCGATCCGGCCCAGGACACGGTCAATACGCTGCACGGCGGGCTGCTCGCGCTGATGAAGGCCGGCGGCACCCATGCGTCCCGCGTCCGGGCGATCGGCCCGGTGGTCGACCGCACCTTCGACATTCCGCTGATGACCCGCCTCGCGGTCGGTCCGGCCTGGAACACGATTCCCGCCGCGCAGCAGGCCGGGCTCATCCAGGCCTTCCGCAACCTGACGGTCGCGCAGTACGCGAAGAACTTCAACAGCTACGCCAACGAGCGTTTCATCATGGGCGCGGTCGAGGCCCGTGGCGGGGACAAGCTGGTCCGCACGACGCTGAATTCGGGCCGGACCAACGAATCGCTGAACTACCGCCTGCGCGCCAGCGGGTCGCAGTGGAAGATCGTCGACGTCTATTACCGCAACGCGATCAGCCAGCTCGCCACGCGCCGCGCCGATTTCGACCGAGTGATGAAGACGGGCGGAGCCACCGCGCTGATCGCGCACCTCAACCGCCTGACCGCGCGCGCCGGCTGACCGGCCCCTCCTTTGCGGGGTGATTACCGCCGCTTCGCGGCGGGCGGCCCGCTCGGCCCGGTCATGTAGCGCAGACGAAAGCGCATGACCTCCGCCCGGCCCTGGTGGACGAACTGGGCGTCGCGCCACTTCGGCGGGCCGAGGTTGATCCGCGCATCGCGGGAAAAGCCCACGCCTTCCTTCGGGATGCCGAGGAAGCCCTGATCGGTCTTCTCGTTGTTGTTCTCGTCGTGGAAGGCCTGGACCGCATAGGTCCCGGCGGGCACGTTGGGCACGACGACGCGGACCATGCCGGGCCGGGCCGGGGCTTCGCCGTGGTGGTTGCAGTCTTCCTTGAGGAACTGCGCCTGGGTGCAGACCGCGACGAGCACCTTGCCGCGCGCATTGCGGACGTTGTCGATCTCGAAGGTGAGGGAACCGGCGGCCTGGGCCGCAAGAGCCGTCGCGATCAGGAAGCTCATACGATAGCGGCTCTCGCCTCGCCGACCACCCCTGCGTGGTTCCATCTGAGTGCGTTGAGTGCGGTCTCGATGATGTGGGGT
>CAZFPW010000463.1:0-1551 GCA_964520765.1 uncultured Novosphingobium sp. | reverse complement strand
AAACGGCCTGCGTAACGAAAAAGGGCTCCGGAAATTCCGGAGCCCTTTTTGTTTGGTGGTTATATCGTTTGCAAACGTGGCAGATCGAGCAGCGATCAGCTAGCCCCGCTCAGCCTGAGCTTGTCGAAGGCCACGGGCAAACCCGGCCCCAAGTGGACCTAGCAGCACAGGTATCGCGTGGCCTTCGACAAGCTCAGGCTGAGCGGCAGTGGGTGGAATGCGGACCGTCGCAAACCATCACGTTTGCAATCGATACAATCGCCTTTTGTTTGTGCCGATGCCCGGCCTATGCGCCCTGCGGCGCGGCGTCTCCCGAGTAGCGCTTGCCGGCCCGGGGAATCGCCGAGCCCTTGACCGCGGCGGGCTTGGCCGTGCCGCTCGGGGCGTCGGGGCGGTCGATCTTGCCGGTGTCGAGCAGTTGGGCGATCTCCTCGCCGTTCAGGGTCTCGTATTCGAGCAGGGCCTGGGCGAGCAGGTGGAGCTTGTCCTCCTGCGTCTTGAGAATGTCCGTCGCGCGGGCGTGCGCGGTGTCGACGAGGCTGCGGATTTCGCTGTCGATCACCTTGTTCGTCTCGTCCGAGGCGAACAGCCGCGCCGTGCCGCCCATGCCGAGGTAGCCTTCCTGCTGTTCCTCGTACTGCAAGGGGCCGAGCTTGTCCGACATGCCCCACTTGGTGACCATGTTGCGGGCGAGGCCCGTGGCGTACTGGATGTCCGAAGAGGCGCCGGAGGACACCTTGTCGTAGCCGAAGATGATCTCCTCGGCGACGCGGCCGCCCATGGAGACCGACAGGTTCGCCAGCATCTTGTCGCGGTGGTAGGAATAGGAATCGCGCTCCGGCAGGCGCATGACCATGCCCAGGGCGCGGCCGCGCGGGATGATCGTCGCCTTGTGGATCGGGTCCGACGCCGGCTCGTTGACCGAGACGATGGCGTGGCCGGCTTCGTGATAGGCGGTCATCTTCTTCTCGTCCTCGGTCATGACCATGGAGCGGCGCTCCGCGCCCATCATGACCTTGTCCTTGGCGTCCTCGAACTCCTGCATGGCGACCAGCCGCTTGTTGCGGCGGGCGGCCAGCAGGGCGGCTTCGTTGACCAGATTGGCGAGGTCGGCGCCCGAGAAGCCGGGCGTGCCGCGCGCGATGGTGCGGGCGTTGACGTCGGGCGCCAGCGGCACCTTCTTCATGTGGACGGAGAGAATCTTCTCGCGGCCCTCGATGTCGGGGATCGGCACGACGACCTGGCGGTCGAAGCGGCCCGGGCGCAGCAGCGCAGGATCGAGCACGTCGGGCCGGTTGGTCGCCGCGATGATGATGATGCCCTCGTTGGCCTCGAAGCCGTCCATCTCGACCAGGAGTTGGTTCAGCGTCTGCTCGCGCTCGTCGTTCGAGTTGCCGAGGCCATGGCCGCGATGGCGGCCGACCGCGTCGATCTCGTCGATGAAGACGATGCAGGGCGCGTTCTTCTTCGCCTGCTCGAACATGTCGCGCACGCGGGACGCGCCGACGCCGACGAACATCTCGACGAAGTCGGAGCCGGAGATGGTGAAGA
>CAZFPW010000462.1:0-1553 GCA_964520765.1 uncultured Novosphingobium sp. | reverse complement strand
CGGGCTCGTGCAAGGACCGCGAGATCATCCGCCACGATCCGCACAAGCTGATCGAGGGCGCGCTGGTTGCCGGTTTCGCGATGGGCGCGCGGGCGGCCTATATCTACATTCGCGGCGAATACATCCGCGAGGCCGAGACGCTGTTCGCCGCCGTGCAGGAGGCCTATGACGCCGGCCTGATCGGCAAGAACGCCTGCAAGTCGGGCTACGATTTCGACGTCTACGTCCATCGCGGCGCGGGCGCCTACATCTGCGGCGAAGAGACCGCGATGATCGAGAGCCTGGAAGGCAAGAAAGGCCAGCCGCGCCTCAAGCCGCCGTTCCCGGCCGGCGCTGGTCTCTATGGCTGCCCGACCACGGTCAACAACGTCGAATCCATCGCCGTCGCGCCCACGATCATGCGGCGCGGTGCGGCCTGGTTCGCCTCCTTCGGGCGCGAGAACAACAAGGGCACCAAGCTTTTCCAGATCAGCGGCCACGTCGATCGGCCCTGCGTGGTCGAGGAGGAGATGAGCATCCCCTTCCGCGAGCTGATCGAGCGTCATTGCGGCGGTATCCGCGGCGGGTGGGACAATCTGCTGGCGGTTATCCCGGGCGGCTCCTCGGTGCCGCTGGTGCCGGCCGCGCAGTGTCCCGACATGCCGATGGACTTCGACGGCTGCAAGGCGGTCGGCTCGGGCCTCGGCACGGCGGCGGTCATCGTCATGGACAAGTCGACCGACATCGTCCGCGCCATTTCGCGCCTGTCCTACTTCTACAAGCACGAGTCCTGCGGCCAGTGCACTCCCTGCCGGGAAGGCACGGGTTGGATGTGGCGCATGATGGAGCGTCTGCGCGTCGGCGATGCGGCGGTCGAGGAGATCGACATGCTCCAGCAGGTGACCAAGCAGGTCGAAGGCCACACCATCTGCGCCCTGGGCGATGCCGCTGCCTGGCCGATCCAGGGCCTGATCCGCCACTTCCGCCCAGAGCTGGAACGCCGGATCGCCGAGAATGTCCGGGAGGCTGCCGAGTAATGCCTAAGGTAACCGTCGACGGACAGGAAATCGAAGTCCCGCAGGGCGCCACCGTGCTGCAGGCCTGCGAGCTTGCCGGCAAGGAAATCCCCCGCTTCTGCTATCACGAGCGGCTGTCGATCGCGGGCAACTGCCGCATGTGCCTGGTCGAGGTCGCTCCCGGACCGCCGAAGCCGCAGGCTTCTTGCGCGCTACCGGCCGCCGAGGGCCAGACGATCCGCACCGACAGCGAGATGGTTCGCAAGGCGCGGGAAGGGGTGATGGAGTTTCTCCTCATCAACCACCCGCTGGACTGTCCGATCTGCGATCAGGGCGGCGAATGCGACCTGCAGGATCAGGCGGTCGCCTATGGCCGCGGCGCCTCGCGCTATGACGAGAACAAGCGCGCCGTCACCGACAAGTACATGGGGCCGCTCATCAAGACGACGATGACGCGCTGCATCCACTGCACCCGCTGCGTGCGCTTCTCGGAAGAGATCGCTGGCGTGGACGAGATCGGCGCGCTCTATCGCGGCGAATCCATGCAGATCACGACCT
>CAZFPW010000461.1:0-1554 GCA_964520765.1 uncultured Novosphingobium sp. | reverse complement strand
ATGGGCATGCTGGTGTTCCACGCCGGCCAGGGCTGCGCCGTCCAGTCGCGCCTGCTCGTGCCCAAGAGCCGCTATGAGGAGGCCAAGGCCATCCTCAAGGGCGCCTATGGCAACTTCGGCGACAACTGGGGCGACGTGGAGAACCCGGCTCATATCATGGGCCCGGTCATCTCCAAGCGGCAGATGGAGCGCGTGCTGAGCTACATCGAGCTGGGCAAGCAGGAAGGCGCCACGCTGCTCCACGGCGGCAATGCGCGTCCCGACAAGGGCGGCGGCTACTTCATCGAGCCGACCGTCTTCGTCGACGTCACCAACGACATGCGCATTGCCCAGGAGGAAATCTTCGGCCCGGTCCTGGTCGTCATCCCCTTCGAGGACGACGAGGACGCGATCCGCATCGCCAACGAGAGCCAGTACGGCCTGTCGGGCGGCGTGAACTCGGGCGATCCCGAGCGGGCGATGAACGTCGCCAAGCGCATCCGCACCGGCTCGGTCAGCATCAACAACGGCATGTGCATCGCCGGCGACATTCCGTTCGGCGGCTACAAGGCCAGCGGCATCGGCCGCGAGTGGGGCGTCGAGGGGATCGAGGAATTCCTCGAGACCAAGCTGATCGCCTACACCGTCGCCGCCTGAGGCAGCGCAGGTGGCCAAGGCCGCACCGCAGCACGAGACCGGAGAGGGGAGCGGCATCGTTCCCCTTCCGCCTCGGGCCGGGGCGGGCGGGCTCAGCTACAACCTCGCGGGCCAGAAGCTGGGCCGCAAGGGCCGCGATACCCGCGACCGGATCATCGCCGCCGCCGTCGAGCTGCTCTATTGCTCGCCGCCGGAAACCCAGGTTTCCCTGAGCGCCGTCGCGCGCCAGGCGAACCTGGGCATGACCTCGCTCTACAACTATTTCAGCGACCTGCCGGAGCTGCTCCTGGCCCTGCTCGAAGGGGTGATGGAGACGGCCGAGGAAGGCTATCTCGGCCTCATGCGCTCGCGTTGGCCGAACGAGGAGCTGGTCGAGCGGTGCTATCAGTTCGTCGCCGGCTATCACGCCTTCTGGGCGCGGCACACGCGGCTGTTCCACCTGCGCAACAGCCTGTCGGACAACGGCGATCAGCGCATGGTCGACGAACGGGTCGGCGCGACGCAGCCGATCATCCGCCTGATCGTGGAGCAGATGGACGGCGACGTGAGCAAGCCGCGCTCGCCCGAATATGCCATGGCGACCGTGCTGATGATCGGGATCGAACGGTCGGTGACGATCGCCACGGACCGCGAGCTTCCCATGCTGATCGCCCAGGACATCCAGCACGACGGCAGCCATTTCCTGCGCCCCTGCGCGCGGCTGATGGAAATGGCGATCTGGGACATGCGGCGGAAGAAGGAAATGGCCGCTTGATGGGGCTGCCTTGCGGCTGAACTGGCGGAAGCGGGAGCGAGTTAATTTTCATCCACCCTCGCTCAGCCTGAGCCTGTCGAAGGCCACGTGCCCACATCCACCCCAAGCTCCTTGGACCTGGAGGCAGGGTCATCGCGTGGCCTTCGACAGGCTCAGGCTGAGCG
>CAZFPW010000460.1:0-1555 GCA_964520765.1 uncultured Novosphingobium sp. | reverse complement strand
GCGCCAGCGTCTCCGCCTCGTTGAGGCAGGGCATGACGATCGACAGTTCCAGCGCTTCGGTCGCCGGTTCTCCCGAACGGCTAGCGGATGGGCCCGGCGTGGTGCGCAGTTGGACGGCGGTCATGGTTTCCCCCGAAAAGACCTGAGGAAAGCGTGAAGGCAGATGGTGAAATTCCGGTTAACGCCTCAGGCAAAGACCCACTGGCGCTGCAGCAGGAAGGTCGCGAGCGGGGTGACCGTCACGGTCGGGATCAGCGGCGTCCAGATCGGCGCGCCGAGCCCGGCGGTGAGCAGCCAGGTGAAGGCCAGGTTCAGCGCAAGGCCGGCGCAATGTACGATCAGGAACCGGCCCTGCTGGCGGATGCTGCCGTCGCGCGTGCCGTGGCCGGCGAAGCTCCACCGCGAATGGAGCAGGAAACCCACGACCAGGGCCGTCACGAAGGCGAACGGCACGGCCAGGACCGCGCGTTCTCCGGGGAACACCGACCACGCCAGAGCCAGGTAGAGCGCCGAATAGAGCCCGGCCGTGATCGCTCCGGCCACGCCGTAGCGGATCAACTGGGCAAGCGTGCCGCCCGTGCGGATAGGGGCCAGGTGCCGTCGGATCGTCGGGGCCATCGGTCTAGTCTACGAGAGTTTGGTTAACAGCTTTTCGCCGCAGGTCACCGCCCACCCATGGACACGGCGTCCGCGCGGGCGGTTTCAGGCGGCCGCAACCGATAGAGGCGCAGCGGGGTGTCGCGCAGCGGGAGGGGTTCGAGCCAGGGCGGGCTCTCCCCCTGCTCGAGGCGCGCCGCCAAACTGCCCTGGAAATCGCGGGCCACCTTCATTTCGGCGAAATCGCCGGGGCAAAAGAGGACGTAGTCGATCTTCAATTCGCGCCCGATCGGAAGTGAGCGGTCGGGCGCGCCCAGGAAGAAGCGATACATCGCCATGTTGCCCCGGTTGTTGCGGTGATAGCCCGCCCCGATCGCCGCATGGTGCGTCGCGCCGATCAGGTAGGGGGCGAGGTTGATGCTCGCCATCGCTACCCCCGGGGAATAGCGATCGACCTGCCGCCAGGTATCGCCCTGACTGCAGGCGACGTGGAACCTGGGCTGATCGGTCGCGCTGTGCGGCTGGCGGCCGGTGAGTTTGCCGATCTGCTCGGGAATAGCGGCATAGGCCATGCCCGCTCCGGCAAGCCAGGCGGCGACCACCGCGGGCACCTGCCAGGTCGTCCGCCGCCGCGCCGCCACGACGAGCCCGGCAAGGACCGGCGCACCGAGCGGGGCGCCGATATAGGCGCCGCGAACCTGCGCCAGCATGACCAGCAGCGAGGTCAAGATGGCCGCCGCGACCGGCATCAGCACCGGCCAGCGCATCGGCTCACGCGCCAGCATCCATAGCGACGCGATGCTCGCGGCGATGACCAGGCCGCCGATGGCGATGATCTCGGCCAGGCGCGGCTGGGTGAAGACCCCGTTCGCCTCGATGATCGACGGCATCAGGTGGTCGAGCAGAAACGGATCCATCTCGCCGTAGGGGCCGCTGATGCAGCTGGGGAAGGCCAGCA
>CAZFPW010000459.1:0-1561 GCA_964520765.1 uncultured Novosphingobium sp. | reverse complement strand
AGGCGATCGAGGCGAGCCATCTGTTCAACCTGCTCCAGGCCCGCGGCGTGATCTCCGTGCAGGAGCGCGCGAGCTACATCGGCCGGGTGCGCGACCTTGCCAAGGGCTCGTGTCAGGCGTGGATCGACAAGAACCACGCCCGCTGGGCGCAGGAGTTCCCGGGGTGGAGCGCATGAGCCGGCTTCCGCTGATCCTCCCCGTTCGCGAAGCGAATGGGGAGGGGGACCGCCACGGCGCAGCCGTGGTGGTGGAGGGGGCTTGCGCGCCCCGACCCCTCCGTCATTCGCTTCGCGAATGCCACCTCCCCATGCCGCTTCGCGCCACAGGGAGGATCTGAGACGTGACCGACTTCCTCCTCGAACTCCGCTCCGAAGAAATCCCCGCCCGCATGCAGGCCGGCGCGCGGGCCGATCTCGAACGCCTGTTCCGCACGCAGATGGATGTCGCGGGCGTGGCCATAGGTCAGCTTACGGTATGGTCCACGCCGCGCCGCCTGGCGCTGATCGCGCTGGGCCTTCCCGAAGGCACGCAGGCCGTCAGCGAGGAAGTGAAGGGGCCCAAGACCTCCGCTCCGCCCCAGGCGCTCGAAGGCTTCCTGCGCAAGACCGGCCTGACCCAGGACCAGCTTACCGAGCGTGACGGTGTCTGGTTCGCCGTCACCGAGAAGCCCGGCCGCGCCACGCGGGACGTGTTGGCGGAAGCGATCCCGGCGATCGTCCGCGCCTTTCCCTGGCCCAAGTCGCAGCGTTGGGGCGCCGCCTCGATCTCGACCGAGAGCCTGCGCTGGGTCCGTCCGCTGTCCGGCATCGTCGCGATCCTGGGCGAGGAACTGGTCGAATGCGAGGTCGGCGGCATTCGCTCCGGCTATGCGACGCTGGGCCATCGCTTCCACCATCCTGGCGAGATCACCATCGGCGACGCGAGCGACTATCAGGAGAAGCTGCGCGCCTGCCACGTGATCGTCAGCCACGAGGAACGCCAGGACCTGATCCGCGACAAGGCCAAGGCCGCCGCGAGCGCCGCCGGCCTGACCCTGGTCGAAGATGAAGGCCTGGTGATCGAGAACGCCGGCCTTACCGAATGGCCGGTGCCCCTGCTCGGCCGCTTCGACGAGGCGTTCCTGGAAGTCCCGCCCGAGGTGATCCAGCTTACCGCGCGGACCAACCAGAAGTATTTCGTCTGCGAGGCTGACGGAAAGCTCGCCAACGCCTTCGTCTGCACCGCGAATATCGAGGCGAGCGACGACGGGGAGGCGATCGTCGCCGGCAACCGCAAGGTCCTCGCCGCGCGACTTTCCGATGCCCGCTTCTTCTGGGAGCAGGACCGCAAGACGCCTTTGGCGGAGCAGGCGAGGAAGCTCGCCCGGATCACCTTCCACGAAAAGCTCGGCACCGTCGCCGACAAGGTCGAGCGCGTCGCCGAGCTGGCGCGCTGGCTGGTCGAGCAGGACATCGTCAAGGGCGCGGACGCCGGCCAGGCCGAGCAGGCCGCCCGCCTCGCCAAGGCCGACCTCGTCACGGAGATGGTGGGCGAATTCCCCGAGCTTCAGGGCCTGATGGGC
>CAZFPW010000458.1:0-1565 GCA_964520765.1 uncultured Novosphingobium sp. | reverse complement strand
GAGCGCCAGCACCTGAAGCTGGTGCGTCTACCAATTCCGCCATCTGGGCACGGGGCAGAGGCGCCGGTTCGCGCTTCCGCCGAGGTAGGAGGGGGCGGATAGGGGGGGGACGGGCGGTTGTCAACGGGCCGATCGCACCTTTGCCGCAAATCGCGCCAATGGCGGTTGCGCGCCGGGTGCGGCCCGTGCAATGGCGGCGGCGGATTTTCGAGGACGAGTTTCGAGATGGCGGGTGAACGCAAGAACGACAAGCTGTATGGCAAGCTCGTCGTGCTGCTGGGCGGAAGCGGGTTCTTCGGGCGGCATCTCGCCCAGGAGCTGCTGTCTCGCGGCGCGCGGCTGAGGATCGTCAGCCGCCGGCCGGAGCGCGCCTTCGACCTCAAGCCGCTGGCCGCGCTCGGCCAGATCCAGTTCGTTCGCGGCGACGTTACCCGCGCGGACGGGCTGCCGGCCCTGCTCGCTGGCGCGGAAGCCGTGGTGAACCTGGTCGGCACCTTCGCGGGCGATCTCGACGCGTTGCAGGGGCAGGGCGCCGGCAGGATTGCGGCGGCGGCGCGCGAGGCGGGGGCGAAGGCTTTCGTCCATGTCTCGGCCATCGGCGCGGACCGCGAATCGGATATCGCCTATGCCCGGACCAAGGGCGAGGGGGAGGCCGCCGTGCTTGCCGCCTTCCCCCAAGCGACGATCCTGCGGCCCTCGATCCTGTTCGCCAGCGACGATGCCTTCGTCACGATGTTCGCCCGGCTGATCGCCGCGCTGCCGGTGCTGCCGGTGTTCGGCCCGGAGGCAAAGCTTCAGCCGATCTTCGTCGACGATGCGGCGGAAGCGGCGGTCAAGGCGCTCCATGAGCCGGAGGTCCACGGCGGCAAGGTCTACGAACTGGCCGGGCCGGACGTGCTGACCATGCTCGAGCTGCATCAGCGGATCGCCGCCGCCCAAGGCCGCAGCCGCACTTTCCTCGCGCTGCCCGACGCGGTTTCGGGCGTGATCGCCAAGGCGACCGGCTGGGCTCCCGGCGCGCCGATCACGGCGGATCAGTGGGCGCTGCTCAAGGCCGGCAATGTCGCGGATGGCAAGCTGCCGGGGATCAAGGCCTTCGGGATCACGCCGCGTCCGCTCGGCCTGTTCCTCGATCGCTGGATGGTCCGCTTCCGCAAGCACGGGCGCTTCGGCGGCAAGGACGCGTCGATGCGTTGACCGGATCAGGCTATGCCTGATCCTCGCGCCGCCCACCGCCCGCACCCCCGGCCCAACCGCCCGGTCAGCGTACCCTATGGGCGGTTGGGCCGGGGGTGCGGGCGGTGGGCGGCGCAAGCCGCTACGTCAGTAGCGGCGATCCTTGCACTCAGCCTTTACCAGTTCACGTCGGCGTAGTGGCTCGGCGGCTGGATCACTTCCATCCGTTCGGCGAGGAGCGGACGGAAGCTCGGCCGGCTCTTGAACACGCCGTACCAGCCCTTGGCCTGCTCGTGGTTCGACCAGTCCAGCCCGCCCAGGTAATCCGCGACCGAGATCTGCGCGGCGGCGGCAAGGTCGGCCAGGCTCATCGTCGCGCCGGCCAGCCA
>CAZFPW010000457.1:0-1595 GCA_964520765.1 uncultured Novosphingobium sp. | reverse complement strand
GCGCCAGCGTCTCCGCCTCGTTGAGGCAGGGCATGACGATCGACAGTTCCAGCGCCTCGGTCGACTGCTCCGGTGGGCTTGTGGCCTCCCCCGGCACAAGCGGCGTGGTGCGAAGTTGCACAGCGGTCATGACTTGCCCCCAATGATGTCAGGGGCAGGTTTGGGCGCAGAGACTAAAATTATGGTTAACGTGCTGCTGACAATTGGCGGTCGGCTCAGGCAAAGACCCACTGGCGTTGCAGCAGGAAGGTCGCGAGCGGCGTGATCGTCACGGTCGGGATAAGCGGCGTCCAGATCGGCGCGCCCAGGCCGGCGGTGAGCAGCCAAGTGAAGGCCAGGTTCAGTGCAAAGCCGGCGCTGTGCACGATCAGGAACCTGCCGTACTGGCGGATGCCGCTCTCGCGCGTGCCGTGGCCGGCGAAGCTCCAGCGCGAATGGAGCAGGAAGCCTGCGACGATGGCCGTCGCGAAGGCGAAGGGCACGGCGAGGACCGCTTGCTTTCCGGGAAATACCGACCAGGCCAATGCCAGGTAGATAGTCGAATAGAGCCCCGCCGTGATCGCCCCGGCCACGCCGTAGCGGATCAGTTGGGCAAGGGTGCTGCCCGTGCACAGGAGTTCCAGATGGCGTTGGATCGTCGGGATCATGGGGCGAGCCTATCCGGGTTTGGTTAACAGTTTTCCTCGCAGATCAGGGCGCGCCCGTGGAGTCGCCGCCTCGTGGAGTGTCTACAGGGTCAGTTTCGACCTGCCGCAGCCGATAGAGGCGTAGCGGCGTGTTGCGCAGCGGCAGAGGTTCTAGCCATGGCGGCGCTTCCCCGCGCTGGAGACGGGCGGCCAGGCTCTTCCCGAAAGTGTGGGTCACGTCGATCTCCGCGAAGTCCCCGGGGCAGAAGAGCACGTAGTCGGTCTTCCAGTCGCGCGCGATCCGGAGCGAATGGTCGGGTGTGCTCAGGAAGAAGCGGTACATCGCCATGTTGCCGGCATTGTTGCGGTGATAGCCGGCTCCTACCGTCGAATGATGTGTCGCGCCGATCAGGTAGGCGGCAGTGCTCGTGCCCGCCATCACGATGCCTGGCGAATAGCGATCGACCTGCTGCCATGCGCGGCCCTCGCTGCAGGCGACGTGGAACCGGGGCTGATTGATCTCGCCACCTTCCCGGCGGGCCGCGAATTTCTCGATCTGGTCGGGGATCGTGACATAGACCATGCCGGCGCCGGCGAGCCAGGCGGCGATCACTGCGGGCACCTGCCATGTCGTCCGCCGCCGGGCCGCCACGACAAGCCCGGCCAGGACCGGCGCGCCTAGCGGAGCGCCGATATAGGTGCCGCGAACCTGCAACAGCATGACCAGCAGTGAGGTCATGATGACGGCCGCGATCGGGGCGAGGACCGGCCAGCGCATCGGCTCGCGCACCAATATCCACACTGACGCGATGCCCGCGGCGGTGACTACGCCTGCGATCGCAATGATCTTGGCGAGGCGCGGCTGAGAGAAAACCCCGTTTGCCTCGTCGATGAAGGGCATGAAATGGCTGAGGAGAAACGGATCCATCTCGCCGTAGGGGCCGCTGATGCAGCTGGGGAAGGCCAGCA
>CAZFPW010000456.1:0-1606 GCA_964520765.1 uncultured Novosphingobium sp. | reverse complement strand
CGGACGCGGCCAACCTGCTCGGGTCCCTGCCGGACGACAAGCTGCAGCCGATGGCGGATGCCCTGGTCGAAGGTCTGATCGGCCAGCAGATACCCGTTGAGCGTTGCCGCACGATCGATCGCGCAGTCCGCTTGCTCGCCCCGCTTCCGCCCCGCAACTTCGCCGAACTGATCGCGCTTGCTGCCGGCCTCGGTTCTCAGGCCGGCGGCGGACGGATGGGCAAGATCTCGATCTGCGCGGCATGAACGACCTGCTTCCCCCCGACATCGTCGCCCTCGCCCGCCGCGTGGTCACGGAAAACGCCGCGATCGGCCGCAAGGTCGCCCTGGCGGAAAGCTGCACCGGCGGCCTGGTCTGCGCGGCCCTGACCGAGATCGCCGGCTCCTCGGCCGTGCTGGACCGCGGCTTCGTGACCTATTCCAACGAAGCCAAGATGGAAGCGCTGGGCGTGCCGCGCGACATCATCGACACGCTCGGCGCGGTCTCGGTCGCCACGGCCTGGGCCATGGCGCAAGGGGCGCTCAGGCAAAGCGGGGCCGATGTGGCCGTGGCGATCAGCGGGATCGCCGGGCCGGACGGTGGATCGGAGCAGAAGCCGGTCGGCCTGGTGGTCTTCGCCTGCGCCAAGCGCGGCAGCGAGGAGATCGACGCCGAGGAACGGCAGTTCGCGGCAACGACCCGCGCCGAGGTCCGCCGTCAGGCCACGCTGGTAGCGCTGGAATTGTTGTTGCCATAAAGTTCGGCCGCCCGCGTCTCGAACGCGGCGACCATCTTGCGGAAGGCGCGGTCGAAATATTGGCCGGCCAGCTTCTCGAACAAGGCGTTGCGAAAGCGGAATTCGACATGGAAGTCGATCTCGCAGGCATGTTCGCCCAGCGGCCGGAAGCGCCAGACGTTGTCGAGATCCTGCAACGGTCCGTCGAGATAGTGGACCTTGATCATGTCGGGCCGCTGCTTCTCGACTCGCGAGGTGAACTTCTCGCGCAAGGCGTTGAAGCCGACGAGCATGTCGGCGATCATTTCATCTTCGCCATCGACCCGTACCCGAGTGGCCATGACCCAGGGCAGGAACTCGCCATACCGCCCCACGTCGGCGACGAGGTCGAACATCTGCTCGGCGCTGTAGGGCAGCTTCCGTATCTCGTGGATGCCGGGCATGGGCTCAGCGCGCCGCCTTGGCGAGCTGCGCCTCGCGCGCCGCGCGCATCGCGCGGAAATCGTCCCCGGCGTGATAGCTGGAGCGGGTCAGCGGGCTCGCGGCGACCTGAAGGAAGCCCTTAGCCCGCGCGATCGCGCCATAGGCGCCGAAGGCCTGGGGCGTCACGAACTCCGCCACCTTGGCATGCTTCGGCGTGGGTTGAAGGTATTGCCCCATCGTCAGGAAATCGATCCCGGCGCAGCGCATGTCGTCCATCACCTGGTGGACTTCCAGACGCTCTTCGCCAAGGCCCAGCATGATGCCCGACTTGGTGAAGACCAGCGGATTGTGCCGCTTGACCTCCTCCAGCAGGCGCAGCGACGCATAGTAGCGCGCACCGGGACGGATGGTGGGATAGAGCCGGGGCACGGTTTCCAGGTTGTGGTTGTAGACGTCGGGCCCGGCGGC
>CAZFPW010000455.1:0-1610 GCA_964520765.1 uncultured Novosphingobium sp. | reverse complement strand
GCCGCGGCGGCGGCCTCGCCCTCGGCGGGGGCGGCGGCCTCGGCCGGGGCGGCCGGGAGCGGCTTGTTGGAGCCCTGCGCGTTCATATAGGCAATCACGTCGGCGCGGTCCTGCGGGTTGGGCAGGCCGGCGAAGGTCATCTTGGTGCCCTGGGCGAAGCTGCTCGGGCTCTTCAGCCAGTCCGAGAGGTTCTTCCAGTCCCAGCTTCCGCCATGCTTCTTGAGCGCGTCGGAGAAGGCGAAGCCGGCGTGGCCCGTGGCGATCGGCTCACCCACCACGCCGTAGAGATTCGGGCCGATGCCGTTCGCGCCGCCCGAGGCGACGGTGTGGCAGGCCACGCACTTCTTGAACACCGCCTCGCCCTTGGCGACGTCGGCCTTGGCCAGCAGCGCCTCGATCGGCGGTTCGGCTTCGGCGCCGCCCTCGCTCGAAACCACGCCCTCGATCTTGTAGCCGGGCTCATGCGGGGCATGGGGCTTGTCGGCCTGGAAGTAGTGCGAGCTGATGCTGCTGAGGCCAAGCGCGACGATGCCCGCGCCCAGAACCCAGCCGGCGATAGTGTTGAAACGGTCGTCCATGGAAGAAGTGCCCTGTTGGGATTGTACCTGCCGCGTTTGCGCGCCGCTCTAGTGACGGCAACCGGCCAAGGCAAGAGGGCCATTGCGGGATTCGCCGCGAGTGCGTAATCGCCCCGGAAAATTGGATCATCTCCCATGCATAGTTTTCCCGCCCCTGCCCTGGCCCTGGTCGAAGAGATGACGCGCGCCGCCGCGGCCGATCCCGCGCGGGCCGTGGCCCTGCAGGGCGCGCCGGGCTGCAACGGCCACCGCGCGGCGCTGGAGTTCGATCCCGACTGCCTGCCGCTGCCCTGCTTCAGCTTCGAGGACGCGCTGGACGCGGTGAAGGACGGCACGGCCGCCCGCGCCCTGATCCCCATCGAGAATTCGCAGCACGGCCGCGTCGCGGACATCCACTTCCTGTTGCCCGAAAGCGGGCTGTCGATCACCGGCGAGTATTTCCTGCCGATCAGCTATGCGGTGATGGGCCTGGGCCAGGGGCCGTTCGCGGCCGCCTACAGCCACCCCCAGGCGCTGGGACAGACCCGCCACTACCTGCGGGAACGCGGCATCGTGCCGATGTCCTATGCCGACACGGCCGGGGCGGCCGCCTTCGTCAAGGAACAGGGCGATCCCGCCGCCTGCGCCATCGCCCCGCGCATCGCCGCCGAGCTGTACGGCCTCGACATCGTGGCCGAGAACGTCGAGGATTCGGCCGACAACACCACCCGCTTCGTCATGCTGGCGAAAGAGCCGCTCGATCCCGCGTCGCTCGTCGGCAAGCCGGCGATGACCACCTTCGTCTTCGCGGTGAAGAACATTCCCGCCGCGCTCTACAAGGCGCTGGGCGGCTTCGCCACCAACGGCGTCAACATGACCAAGCTGGAGAGCTACCAGAGCGGGGCGAGCTTCGCCGCGACCGAGTTCTTCGTCGACATCGTCGGCGCCCCCGGCGAGCCCGCCGTCGACCGCGCCCTGGCCGAGCTGGCGTTCCATTCCAAGCACGTGCGGATGCTCGGCACCTATCCCCAGGCCCGCCCGCGGGGGTGAGCG
>CAZFPW010000454.1:0-1612 GCA_964520765.1 uncultured Novosphingobium sp. | reverse complement strand
CAGAAAGATCGGCGGTGCGGACTAGCCAGCAGCGCCCCGGTGCCCCATCTAGGCGCGATGCTTGCGCCGTCAGATAGTTCCCCCGACCGGATGGGGGTCAAGGAATTCGTTGCGTTGATGGCCATGATCCAGGCGCTTCAGGCCCTGGCGATCGATGCGATGCTGCCGGCCCTGGGGGTGATGTCCCACGATCTGGGCGTCGAGGATTCCAACCAGCGCCAACTCGTCGTCGGGGTGTTCCTGATCTGCGCGGGCCTGACCTCGCTCTTTCCGGGCGCCCTGGCCGACCGCTTCGGGCGGCGGCCGATCCTGTTCTTCTCTCTCGGCGGCTATGTGGCGATGAACCTGGCGGCGGCGATCGCGCCCGACTTCACCATGCTGCTGATCTGCCGGGGCCTGGCCGGGGCGTTCTCCTCGGGCCTGCTGGTGCTGACCGCCGCGATCATCCGCGACCGCTTCGAGGGCGATCGCATGGCGCGGACCCAGTCGCTGGTCTCGATGGTCTTCATGGTCGTGCCCATGGCCGCGCCCAGCCTGGGCCAGGCGATCCTGGCCTTTGCGAGCTGGCGATGGATATTCGGTGTCATGGCCCTGCTCGGCGCCATGGTCGCCGCCTGGGCCTGGCTGCGCGTGCCCGAGACGCTGCATCCCGAATACCGCCAGCCGATCCGCCCGCGGGCGATCGCGCTCAACATGCGCTCCGTGTTCCTGACGCGCTCGGCGGTGGGCTATGTCGTGGGCATGGCGCTCATCCAGGGGGCGCTGTTCGGCTATATCAATTCCTCGCAGCAGCTTGTCGCCGAACACTTCGGCGCGGGCGACGCCTTCCCGCTGATCTTCGGCGCAATGGCGCTGTGCATGGCCTTCGCCAGCCTGACCAATTCGCGGATCGTCGAGCGGTTCGGCGCCCGCCGGGTCTCGCACACCGCGCTGCTCGGCTACATCCTGCTCGGCGCGCTGCAATTGTGGTTCGCCAGCCGGGGAGGGGAAACGATCTGGCACTTCGCCCCGCTGATGACGCTGAACCTGTGCATCATGGGCTTCATCGGCGCGAACTTCCAGGCGATCGCCTTGCAGCCCTTCGCCCGGATCGCGGGGGCGGCGGCCTCGGTCCAGGCCTTCATGCGGCTGATGGTCGGCTCGGCAATCGGCGCGCTGATCGGCCAGGCCTATGACGGCACGGCGCGGCCCCTGGCCCATTCGCTGCTCTGGGCGGGCGTCGCGGCGCTCCTGCTGGTGCTGTACAGCGAACGCGGCAAGCTGTTCCGCCGCCTGCACGGCCACGTGCCGCAAGCCTGATGCCGGGCGCGCCATATGACATCGCGGTCATCGGCGGCGGCATCAACGGCGCCGGAATCGCCCGCGATGCGGCGGGGCGGGGGGCGAAGGTGCTCCTGCTCGAAGCGGACGACCTGGCCAGCGGCACCTCGTCCAAGTCGACCAAGCTGATCCACGGCGGCCTGCGCTATCTGGAACACTACGAGTTCGCCCTGGTGCACGAGGCCCTGGCCGAGCGGGAGGCGCTGTGGCGCATCGCCCCCCATGTGATCTGCCCGCTGCGCTTCGTCCTGCCCCATGCCAAGGGCCTGCGCCCGGCCTGGCTGCTGCGCCT
>CAZFPW010000453.1:0-1616 GCA_964520765.1 uncultured Novosphingobium sp. | reverse complement strand
CCTTTCTGGCCTTGCAAGTATTGCTGCAGGCGCTTGTCGCGGTCGACGTGGGTAAGGCCGCCATCCTGCCGGGGACGGCCGCGGTTCGGGTGTTCCATGCCTCGCCCAATCGCTGCGGTGGGTTTGGAATCGGAACGAGCGAGGGCGCGGGTCAGTTCCCCGCCAGCACCCGGTCGAGCGTGGCGCCGAGGTCGCGACGCTCCCACAGATCGAGGAAGTTGACGAAGCAGGTGAGGAAGCCGTGGACGACGGTATCCTGCATCACCCGCGGATCGTGGGGGCCGGCCACCTCCTCCGGCCGGGGGAGGCGCGACACCAGCAGGCCGGCGACGTCCATCATCATCGACAGGCCGACGATTCCCAGCGCAAGGTCGAAGTGCAGGCGCATGAGCCCAGGGTCGAGCCGGGGGCCGCCGCTCGCCGCGATCTCCTGCGCGTAGAGCTGCTGAAGGTCGTCCAGATGGTCGCGCAGCATGGCGGTCTGCGCCACGGAGAGGCCACCCCACAGGGCCAGCATCACGTTCATCTGCCGGACCATGCCCCAGTCGAGCAGGCCGCATTGCAGCGCGCCCGCCGCATCGGGGAAGAACCAGGCGTTGTCGATATTGGTGTTCCAATGGGCGAGCGCGTAGAAGTCCGGGTCGCCGTAGAGGAAGCGGCGCACCTCGGCCTGGTGGCGCAGGAGCCGCACGGCGTCGCGGTCGAGCCGGGCGAGGAATTCGGGGGTGCGGATGTTCGCGGGGAAGAGCTGCGGGCAGCGCTGGGCGAAGGCGGCGTAGGCGGCGACCTTTTCGCGGAGCTGGGCTTCGTCCCAGGGGATCGGCAGGTCGGCCAGCGCGGTGGGCAGGTCGAAGGGGAAAAGCTCCTCGGCCAGGGGCGAAAGCGCGCCGGACTTGTGCGCGCCGACGAGGCGGGCGAGCGCGGTGACGGTAGCGCGGTAATAGGGCAGCGGATCGGCCAGTTCGTGGTCCATGCATTTGATTCGCATGGGTTCTATGCCCTTCTTGCCGAAGGGAATCGCCTCGTGGATCACCAGGCCGGTGCCGCTGGCGGGAGCGAAGTCCGCGAACCAGGCATGGGGCACGCGGATCGGGAAGGCGGGGTGGCGCGAAAGCTGGGCGAGGCGGACTTCGGCCTCCAGTTCGTAGCGGCGGCGGTCGCGGAACGGGTCGGCGAAATCGCGGGAGAACTTGACGAAAAGCTGCTCGTCGAGCCCCGAATCGGGCGGCCAGTAGGCGACGGACAGGCGCAGCTTGTCGCCCGAGTTGCCGCCGGAGAAGCGCCTGGCGTCCACGATCCGCTCCACCCGGCTTCCGACCGGGAGAGAGCCGAAGGCGTGGAAGGCGCGGGTCAGGAATTCCGGCCCCGCGGCGAGCAGCGCGTCGGCATGGGCCGGGATCGCCAGGCCGGTGCGCGCGCCGGTCACGAAGTCGGGTCTGTCCGCCATGGCGGCCTGATAGCGCCTGCTCAGGCCCGCGCCAGCCCCAGCCAGCGCGACAGGGACGGGATGCGCGCCAGGATCGTCCGTTCGGCCAGCCAGAGCGCCGCCAGCGAGAGCGCCAGCAGCGGCAGCAGGGCGGCGAGCAGGAGGACGATGGCGACGACGCCCCCGATCC
>CAZFPW010000452.1:0-1617 GCA_964520765.1 uncultured Novosphingobium sp. | reverse complement strand
GGACAACGCCATCGACGAGGCGCTGGCGGGTCATTGCGACCTGGTGCTGATCGAGTTGAACCCCGACGGCTCGGTCTCGGTCGAGGACAACGGGCGCGGCATCCCGACCGGCATCCATCCCGAGGAGGGCGTTTCCGCGGCCGAGGTCATCATGACCCAGCTCCACGCCGGCGGGAAGTTCGAGAACACGTCCGACGACAACGCCTACAAGGTGTCGGGCGGCCTCCACGGCGTCGGCGTCTCGGTGGTCAACGCCCTGTCCGAATGGCTGGAGCTGACCATCTGGCGCGACGGGCAGGAGCATTGGATGAAGTTCGCCCACGGCGATGCCGTGGCGCCGCTGGTGGTGCGCGGGCCGGCTCCCGCCAATGATTCCGGGGGCGTCAAGAAGGGCACCCGCGTCACCTTCCTCGCTTCGACCGATACGTTCAAGAACGTCACCGAGTTCGATTTCGAGAAGCTCGAGCATCGCTACCGCGAGCTGGCCTTCCTCAATTCGGGCGTGCACATCCTGCTGCGCGACAAGCGGCATGAGGAGGTCAAGGAGCATGACCTGTTCTACGAAGGCGGGATCGCCGCCTTCGTCCGGTGGCTCGATCGCAACAAGACCGCGCTGATCCCCGATCCGATCGCCATCTCGGCGGAGAAGGACGGCATCGGCATCGACGTCGCGCTGGAATGGAACGATTCCTATTACGAGAACGTCCTGGCTTTCACCAACAACATCCCCCAACGCGACGGCGGCACCCACATCGCCGCCTTCCGCGCGGCGCTGACCCGCACGCTCAACAACTACGCCGAACGCTCGGGCATGCTGAAGAAGGAGAAGGTCTCCCTCTCCGGCGACGACATGCGCGAGGGGCTGACCGCGATCGTCTCGGTCAAGCTGCCCGATCCGAAGTTCTCCAGCCAGACCAAGGACAAGCTGGTCTCCAGCGAGGTCCGCCAGCCTCTCGAAAGCCTGATGGGCGACAAGATGAGCGAATGGCTGGAGGAGAACCCCGCCCACGCCAAGGCCATCGTCCAGAAGATCATCGACGCCGCCGCCGCCCGCGAGGCGGCGCGCAAGGCGCGCGAACTGACCCGCCGCAAGGGCGCGATGGACATCGCCTCGCTGCCCGGCAAGCTGGCCGACTGCCAGGAGCGCGATCCTTCCAAGTGCGAGCTGTTCCTGGTCGAGGGCGATTCGGCCGGCGGCTCGGCCAAGCAGGGCCGCGACCGGCGCATCCAGGCGATCCTGCCCTTGAAGGGCAAGATCCTCAACGTCGAGCGCGCGCGGTTCGACCGGATCATCTCGTCGAAGGAGGTCGGCACGCTGATCCAGGCGATGGGCACCGGCATCCGCGACGAGTTCAACATCGAGAAGCTGCGTTACCACAAGATCGTCATCATGACCGACGCCGATGTCGACGGCGCGCATATTCGCACCCTGTTGCTGACCTTCTTCCACCGCCAGATGCCGGAGATCATCCGCAACGGGCACCTCTTCATCGCCCAGCCGCCGCTCTACAAGGTGAGCAAGGGCCGCAGCGAGGTCTATCTCAAGGACGGCGCCGCGCTGGACCGCTACCTGGTCGAGGCCGGGCTGGCCGGGCGCGTGCTGGAAACCTCGGGCGG
>CAZFPW010000451.1:0-1618 GCA_964520765.1 uncultured Novosphingobium sp. | reverse complement strand
CCCGGCTCGATCCCCTGTTCCACCCATTGGACCAGCGCCATCAGCAGATCGGTCTCGGGCGTCGGGTTCGGCAGCTCGGCACCCCACGAGGCGCCGAAATTGTCCGGCCCCACTCCACCGCGGCAATGATCCATGCCGGAAGCAAGATAGAGCTTGTAGAACTTCGCGGTCTTTTCCGCTCCCATGAAGCGCCGCACGTTTTCGTAATAGTCGATCGTCGAGCGCGCCGGGACGATCTCGTCGTTCCAGCCGTGGAAGCTGATGAACTTGCCCCCGCGCGCGTAGAACGCCTCAAGATTGGGATTGGTCGGCGAGAGGCCGGGCAGCGCCTCGGCCAGCGGCACGTCGCGCGCGGCATCGAACTGGCGGACGTCCCATTGGGAGTCCTGATAGAGCCACTGCGCGAACATCTCGCCCGGCCGGCCTGGATCGCTGATCGGCTTATAGGCGACGCCGGGGGTGAACCCGGGGAAGAGGACGCGGCCGCCAGCGCCCATTACCGGGCCGTAGAGCTTGCGGGCCGACTCGACCTGCGCCGGGGTCAGCCCGGGCGTCTGGCCCGGATCGAACCGGCAGGTGCGAGGGTTCCCGATGATCCCGTCGAGCGCGCCGTCGTTGCCGTCGCACGCCTTGGTCGCCGCCGCGGCGATGCGGGACCAGTCGGCGGGGGTCAGGTTCGCCTCCGGACGGTATCGAGCGATCAGCGCGCTTTCCAGCCACCGGGCGGAAATGCCGACGATGGACTGGCCATGCGCCCCGGCGATGATCCCGTCATAGTCGGCGGGATATTTCTGGACCTCGTTCATCCCCTGCATCCCGCCGCCGGAACAACCCATGAAATAGCTGCGGTCGGGCGTGCGACCATAATAGGCGGCGATGATCTTCTTGGAATTGACCGCCAGCAGGTGCTGCGCGCGATGGCCGTAGTTCTCGAGCCGGCGCGGGTGGCCGAGCGACCAGCCGACTTCACTGATCCGGTGGCCGGTATCGGTCGAAGCGCTAGCGAAACCGCGATTCACCCCGCGCGCCAGTCCTTCGTAGCGGATGAACCCGGCAAATCCGCCGTTCCCCGCGCCCAGCATGCGCCCGGTCCAGTTCGCCGGATCAGGCAGCCACAGCTCGAACCCGATCTCATCCTCCAGCGTTCCTTCCACCCGGCAGAAGGGGCGGTTGACCGGCGCGCTATAACCTTCGGGCGGGGTCGCCAGCGGGGCCATCCACACCGGATCGGGCCGAACCGGAGCCGCACGGACGATGCGGACCTCCGGTAGGCGCAGCGCGGTGAGGTTCTCGCAGGCGCTTTTCGCGGAAGCGGCGGGGGCGCCCACCCATAAACCCATGGCTGCGGCGGCGAACGCCAGCGACTTGGCCCTGCCCATATTTCGTTCTCTCCCAAGGAATCGAATGCCGACATTTTTGTCAACAATATCCCCGACACCTTGCAACTGTCGCGAGGTCCGCGCAATAGCCAATGAAAGCGTTTTCGTGAAAGGTTCGCAATGCTCGTTTGCGCTGTCGGGGACGTCGCCCCCCGCCGACCCGATCCGGCCGAGATTCTCGCCCCCGTCGCCCCCTTTCTGCGCACCGCCGACCTCTGCTTCGGACAGATGGAGTGCCC
>CAZFPW010000450.1:0-1641 GCA_964520765.1 uncultured Novosphingobium sp. | reverse complement strand
AGGCCGGCGAAGGAAAAGTGCGGCTCCCCGCTGCCCACCAGCGGGCGCGGCAGGGGAACCGCCTTGGGATCGCCCTCGCGCGCCAGCCGCTCGACCGCCGGGCCGCCGGGAAAGCCGAGGCCGAGGATCTTGGCGGTCTTGTCGAAGGCTTCGCCCAGGGCATCGTCGATGGTGGTGGCGAGGCGGCGGTAGCACCCCAGCCCCTCGACCCGCAAAAGCTGGCAATGGCCGCCCGACACCAGCAGCAGCAGATAGGGATAGTCCAGGCTCGGATCGGCCAGCCGGGGCGACAGCGCATGGCCTTCGAGGTGGTTGACCGCGATCAGCGGCTTGTCGCTCGCCAGGGCCAGGGCCTTGGCCGTCACCAGCCCGACCATGACCCCGCCGATCAGGCCCGGCCCGGCCGTGGCGGCGATGGCGTCGACATCGGCAAGCTCCATCCCGGCATCGGCCAGGGTCGCCTCGATCAGGGGGGCAAGGCGTTCGGCATGGGCGCGGGCGGCGATTTCGGGGACGACGCCGCCATAGGGGCGATGCTCATCGTCCTGCGAAGCGATGCGCTGGGCGAGGATCGCGCGCCCATCGGTGACGAGCGCGGCGGCGGTCTCGTCGCATGACGACTCAATGCCGAGAACAACTCTCATGGACGCGCCCTCATCCCGGCTTTCCCTTAAGCAGATTGGCGTCTAGCACAAGCCGCCATGCCCGATCTTCCCCGACCGCTGCGCCTAGGCACCCGCCGTTCCCCGCTCGCCATGGCCCAGGCCGAGGAGGCGCGGGCGCGCCTGATGGCCGCCCACGGCCTGGCCGAGGCCGACATCGCGCTCGTCCCCGTCACCGCCAGCGGCGACAAGGTGCAGGACCGCCCGCTGGCCGAAATCGGTGGCAAGGCGCTGTGGACCAAGGAGCTGGACGCCTGGCTGCTGGCGCGAGAGATCGATTTCGCGGTCCATTCGCTAAAGGACGTCGAGACGATCCGCCCGACCGGGATCGCCATCGCCGCGATCCTCCCGCGCGAGGACGTGCGCGACGTGCTGATCGGGGCCGAATCCATCCGCGCCCTGCCGCAGGGCGCGCGGATCGGGACCAGCGCGCCGCGCCGCGCCGCGCAGCTTCTCCACCAGCGGCCGGATTGCCAAGTCGTCTCGTTTCGCGGCAACGTCGCCACGCGGCTGGCCAAGCTTGCCGCCGGAGAGGCCGATGCGACGCTGCTTGCCGCCGCCGGGCTCAGCCGCCTCGGCCAGAGCGGCGTCGGCCATCCGCTCGCCGCCGAAGATTGGCTCCCCGCGCCGGGGCAGGCCGCCATCGCGATCGAATGCCGCGCCGACGATGCGGGCATCGCGGCCCTGCTCGCCGCGATCGACCATGCCCCGAGCCACGCCGAGGTGATGGCCGAGCGCGCCCTGCTCGCCGCGCTGGGGGGCAACTGCCACAGCGCCATCGCCGTGCTGTCGGGCTGGGAAGGCGGCGACCTGACGCTGCGCGCCGCCCTGTTCAGTCCGGACGGCGCGGAGCGGATCGAAGGCACGGCCAGGTTCACGCCCGGCGATGGGGAAGGCCCGGCCCGCCTCGCCGCCGACCTGCTGGCCCGCGCCGCGCCGGCCATCGCCGATCACTTCGCCGGTCCCCAAGCCCAGCCAT
>CAZFPW010000449.1:0-1660 GCA_964520765.1 uncultured Novosphingobium sp. | reverse complement strand
GGATTCGAACCCTCGACCCCAACCTTGGCAAGGTTGTGCTCTACCCCTGAGCTACGCCCGCTCGAACGTCCAAGGCCTGCGCGTGGTTCGCGGTGGCCCGGGGTGGAGGCGCGCGATTAGCAGCGGGTCCCGAACCCCGCAAGGGGAAAAATGCTTCCCGGCCAAGGGGACGATGCGCCTGACGGACAAATCCGTCCACCGCGCATTATCCCTTCACAAATCGCCGGAAAGGCCCAAATTGGCGGACGACTTTTGGAACCAGAAAACGGAGCCCCTCCTTGGCAAGCCTAGGCCTCAATCTCGACGAGCAGAAAGCCGTCGAACGTTTCCGCAAAACCGTCGCGGAGCCGTCCATGACCAGCCTGGTCATTCTCGATTTCTGGGCGGAATGGTGCGGCCCGTGCAAAGCGCTGACCCCGGTGCTGGAAAAGGTCGCGGCCGACTATGCCGACAAGGGCGTGATCCTCGCCAAGGTCAACGTCGACGAGGAACAGTTCATCGCCGCGCAGTTCCAGGTGCGCTCCATCCCCACGGTCTATGCGGTGTTCCAGGGCCAGCCCGTGGCGGACCTGACCAATGCCCGCAGCGAATCGCAGTTGAAGGCGATGCTCGACCAGTTGCTCGCCAAGCTGCCGATCTCGGGCGAGGAGCCCGCCCAGGACATCGCCCCCCTGCTGGCGATGGGCGAGGAAGTCCTGGAAGGCGGCGACGGCGAGCGGGCGGCCGGCATCTTCGCCCAGATCGCGGACATGGCGCCGGATTCGCCCGCCGCTATCTCCGGCCTGGTCCGCGCGCTGACCCTGGCCGGCCGCGCCGAGGAGGCCGAGGCCATGCTCGGCGCGCTCGACCCCAAGCTGGCCGCCGATCCCGCGATCGAACGGGCGAAGGCCGCGCTGGCGCTGGCACAGGACGCCCCGGAGGAGGGCGAGCTTGCCGCGTTGCGAGCCGCCGCGGCCGAACGGCCGGCGGACATGGAGGCCCAGCTCGCCTTCGCCAATGCGGTCTTCGCCACGGGCGACCGTGACGCTGCCGCCGACACCCTGCTCAAGATGATCGCCGCCGACCGTGAGTGGAACGAGGGCGCGGCCAAGGCCAAGCTGCTGCAGATCTTCGAGGCGATCGGCCTGGAAGACCCCTGGGTCGCCGCGACGCGCCGCCGCCTCTCCACCATCCTGTTCGGGTAGCGGCCGGTCCGGGTGCCGCGAATCTCGATCTTTCCCCTGGCCGGGGCCGTGCTCTTCCCCGGCCTGCAACTGCCGCTGCACATCTTCGAGCCGCGCTATCGGGCGATGGTAAGCGACGCCCTCGCCCGCGACCGCCGCATCGGCATGATCCAGCCGCAGCGCTCCGCCGAAGGCGCGCCGCTGTTCCAGGTCGGCTGCCTCGGCAAGATCGGGGAGGTCGAGGCGCTCAACGACGGACGGTTCAATATCGTGCTCGAAGGCGAGACGCGGTTCCGCGTGCTGCGCGAGCTGGACGTGACCACGCCGTTCCGCCAGGTCGAGGCCGAGCTGCTGGATGACGACGAGGACCAGGCCCTCGCGCCCGTCGAGCGGGCCCTGTTCGAGCGCGAGGCGCGGCGCTTTGCCGATGCCCAGGGCTATGCGGTCGATTGGGAATCGGTCGCGCGGCTCGACGACATGTCGCTCATCAACGGGGT
>CAZFPW010000448.1:0-1670 GCA_964520765.1 uncultured Novosphingobium sp. | reverse complement strand
GCTGCTGCTGGGCGTCGGCCTGCTGGGCGGCTTCACCACCTTTTCGGCCTTCAGCCTGGAGATCGCCAATTTCATCGAGCGCTCGGCCCTGGGCATGGCGGCGGTCTATACGCTGGTCTCGCTGGTTGCCGGGGTCCTCGGGCTGTTCGCCGGACTGGCGCTGATGCGAGCCGCAGGGTGACCCTTCGGCAAGCTCAGGGCGATCGGGAATCGGTCCGCCAGTTCACCGTCCAGCACGACGACGACGGGGTGCGCCTGGACCGCTGGTTCAAGCGCCACCTGCCGCAGATCGGTTTCGCGACGATCAGCCGCTGGGCGCGCACCGGGCAGATCCGGGTCGACGGCAAGCGCGCCGATCCGGCCGACCGGCTGACGGCGGGCCAGGTCCTGCGCGTGCCGCCGGGCGGCGCGACTCCCGAGCGCAAGGCCTCGCCCCGCCGCGAGTTGTCCGAGGAGCAGATCGAGCGCGCCGAGGCGATGGTCCTGACCCAGGACCGCGCCGCGATCGTGCTGAACAAGCCGCCGGGCCTCGCCACCCAGGGCGGCACCGGGACGAAGGAGCATGTCGACGGCCTGCTGGACGCCTTCGCGAGCGAAGGCCCCCGGCCGCGCCTGGTCCACCGGCTGGACAAGGATACCTCCGGCGTCCTCCTCATCGCCCGCACGCCGGGCAGCGCGGCGTTCTTCTCCAAGCGGTTCTCCGGCCGCTCGGCGCGCAAGATTTACTGGGCGCTGATCGTCGGCGTGCCGAGCATCGAGGACGGCCTGATCGAGTTGCCGCTGGCCAAGCAGCCCGGCACCGGGGGCGAGAAGATGATGGTCGACGAGAGCGAACAGGGCCAGGCCGCCCGCACCCGCTATCGCGTGGTCGACCGCGCCGGCAACCGCGCCGCCTGGGTCGAGCTTCAGCCGCTGACCGGGCGCACCCACCAGCTTCGCGTCCACATGGCGGCGATCGGCCATCCCATCGTCGGCGACGGCAAATATGGCGGGCAGGACGCCTTCCTGACCGGCTCGATCAGCCGCAAGATGCACCTCCACGCGCGGCGGCTCATCATCGAGCACCCGGACGGCACGCCGCTCGACGTCACCGCCCCGCTGCCCCAGCACTTCGCGGCGAGCATGGCGCAACTGGGCTTCGACGAGAATGACGGCGCGGACCTGCCCGAGGCGCCCAAGGTGCCGGAGCGGGAGGCGCGGAAAACCGCCGCCAAGGCCCATGCCAAGCAGTACCGCAAGGAACGCCGCGGGGAACGGCGCGGCCGCAAGAGCGGCGAGCGCGGCCCGGCGGGCAAGTCGACGCGCAAAACTCCGGCCAAACCAGGCACAAAGAAGCCCGGCACGGCGCGCAAGCCTGCCCCAAGGACGCCGGGCAAGCGATGACCCCGCCTCCCAAGATCCTCCCCCTCCGGGGGAGGTGGCAGCGCATGGCGCTGACGGAGGGGGCGCGGCTACGGGGCAAGCTATCGCCTGGGGCGCCCCCTCCACCGCCTGCGGCGGTCCCCCTCCCCCGCTGGGGGAGGATTTCGTGAGCATCCGCCTCGCCGTATTCGATTGCGACGGCACCCTGGTCGACGGCCAGGCCTCGATCTGCAACGCGATGGACCGCGCCTTTGCCGAGGCGGGCCTCGCCGCGCCGGACCGGGGCCAAGTGCGCCGGATCGTCGGGC
>CAZFPW010000447.1:0-1675 GCA_964520765.1 uncultured Novosphingobium sp. | reverse complement strand
GCAGGTGGTCCGACGAAAGGTTGCAGGGTTTCACACGAAGACCGCGAAGCGGCAAAACGCCAAGGCGCGAAGTTGTGTGTGCGCCGAAAGCGCCTCGCCTCACTGCCGGCGCGGGATCGGTCGACCCTACCGCCGCTCGCCCGCACAGCCCTTGCTGGCCTGCTCCGGGCCATAGCCCATGGAGCCCGCCGTGCGCAGGCATTGGCGGTAGGGCGAGAAATACCAGTGCATCAGCACGGCCAGGATCAGGCCGACCGCGGCGATGAAGCCCAGCCGCGCGGTCACCGCGGCGTCTTGACCTTGGCCGCGGCCAGCGCGCCGAGCGCGATCAGGACCGCGCAGCCCACCGCAAGCCAGGTCGACACCACGAAAACCGCAGAGAACGCGTGCTCGCGAATCGCATCCATCTTCGACCCTCGTTGGTTATGGGGCGAAATGTATCGCAGCGGTTACACTTGTCGAGTGCCTCCCGCGTGGATTGTTCCGGCGGCTTGCTTCGGGCGGCCGCCGCCCTAAAGCGGCCCCGTGCCGAACGCCGACCGCCCGCTCCTTGCCCTGGCATTGCGCCTTGCCGGGATCGCCCTGATCGCGACGCTCTACATGCTGGTGAAGGTCGCGGGCGAAACCGGCATCGCCCTGCCCGAGATCATGTTCTGGCGGCAGGCCCTCTCGCTGCCGATCATCCTGGCCTGGCTGGCCGCGACCGGCACGCTGCACAAGCTCAAGACCCGACGGCTGCCGATCCACGCCCAGCGCAGCGCGATCGGCATGTTCGGCATGCTCTGCAACTTCGGGGCGGCGCTGCTGCTGCCCCTGGCCGAGGCCACCACGCTGGGCTTCACCACGCCGCTCTTCGCCGTGATCCTTTCCGCCCTGGTAATGCGCGAGACGGTCGGCCCCTGGCGCTGGGCGGCGGTGATCCTGGGTTTCGCCGGAGTTCTCGTCATCGCCCAGCCGGGGCATGACTACGTCGCTCCGCTGGGAGCCGCCGCGGGCCTGGGCGCGGGACTGATGGTGGCGATCGTCGCCTTCCAGATCCGCGACCTCGGCCGGACGGAGGCGGCCGTGGCCATCGTCTTCTACTTCGCGCTGTTCGGCGCGCTGATGACGGCGCCCTTCCTGCCCTTCTTCATGACCGCGCACAGCCTGGAACAGTGGCTGATCCTGGCCGCGATGGGCACGGTCGGCACGCTCGGCCAGCTCCTCATCACCGCCGCCCTGCGCTATGGCGCGGTCGCGAGCGTGATCGTGATGGACTACACCTCGCTGATCTGGGCCCTGCTGTTCGGCTGGATGCTCTGGGACCAGTTGCCGACGCTGGCCACCTGGCTCGGCGCGCCGCTGATCGTCGGCGCGGGGCTGATCGTCATGTGGCGCGAACGGCGGCTGGCCAAGGCGCCCAGCCCGGCCACGGCGATCGAGGTCGACTGAGCAAACCGGCGCATTTCCGCATCCGTTCGTCCGAGCCGTCAAATCATCGGCTGGGCAAGCACGGCCCTGCGTGGAACCCTTCGGAACGGGAAAACGTTGAACACCAGACCTCTTTTCGAAAGGATATACCCATGCTGCGCAAAACCATGCTCGCTCTCCTGGCCGGCGGCCTCGCCCTTACGGCGGCGGCCTGCAACACGGTCAAGGGCGCGGGCCAGGACCTTCAGTCGGCCAGCCAGTCCAC
>CAZFPW010000446.1:0-1680 GCA_964520765.1 uncultured Novosphingobium sp. | reverse complement strand
TGCGAATGCCGGTACCAAAAACCGGTGCCTTACCACTTGGCGACGCCCCAGCAGACTTGCGTCAGCGGCGGCGCTTAGACGGACTTGGCCGGCAAGGAAAGGTCTAGATCGCCTTTTCCAGCGTTGCGAAGTCGCTGGCCTCGTGGCGCTCGTCGAGGCCAGTCTCCGGCCGGTTGACCAGGCGGCCGCGGCGGGCGCCGGGGCGGGCGTCGATCTCGGCCACCCAGCGGCCCACGTTCCGATATTCCGGGAGCGAGAGGAAGGTTGCGGCATCGCCATAGGCATCGCCGCGATAGAGCGCGCCGAGCCAGGCATAGGCGGCGATATCGGCAATCGTGTAGTCGTCGCCGGCAAGATAGCGGCTTTCCCCCAGGCGCTTGTCGGCGACGTCAAACAGGCGCTTGGTTTCCATCGCGTAGCGGTCGATCGCATATTCGAACTTCTGCGGTGCATAGGCGTAGAAATGGCCGAACCCGCCGCCGATGAAGGGGGCGCTGCCCATCTGCCAGAACAGCCATGAAAGGCATTCGGCGCGGCCTTGGGGATCGGCGGGGATGAAGGCGTTGAACTTCTCGGCCAGATGCAGGAGGATCGCCCCGCTTTCGAAGACGCGCACCGGCTGCGCGCCAGACAGGTCGAGCAGGGCGGGAATCTTGGAATTGGGGTTCACTGCGACGAAGCCCGAAGAGAACTGGTCTCCGTCCGAAATCCTGATCAGCCAGGCGTCATAGTCGGCCGGATGGCCGGCCTCGATCAGCTCCTCGAACATGATCGTCGCCTTCTGCCCGTTGGGCGTGCCCATCGAATAGAGCTGGAAGGGATGCCGGCCGACCGGCAGCTCCTTGTCGTGGGTCGCGCCGGAGATGGGCCGGTTGATGTTGGCGAAGGCCCCGCCGTTGGCCTTGTCCCAGGTCCAGACCTTGGGCGGCGTATAGTCTTCGCTCATGCGGCGTCCCCTTTGCTGTGCGCGGTGGATGTGTGATCCCTGGCGGCGAAGCGCAAGGGTCAGGCCGCTTTCGCCGCCAGGGTTCGCCCGATGCGCGTGTGGTAGACCTGCCGGCCCGTGTAGTCGCGGAACTCCACCGCGAGCATCTCCTGCTCCACCTTCAGCCGCGCGAAGCCCGAGCGCGACAGACACCACTGCGTGCCCTCGACCGAATTGACCGGACGGATCGCCGATCCGCAGCCCGTGCCGATGTGGTGCATGCCGCCCCGGACGATGTGCTGCATGTCGTGGTCGTGGCCGAAGATCAGCGCCTGGACGCCGTGGCGCTGAAGGATCGGCTCGACCTGGCCGATCATCTCGGCGGTATTGCCGTGCGAAGAGCCGCCCGAATAGGACGGGTGATGGGTGAAGACGAGCTTCCAGGCCGCACGCGAAGCGCCCAGCTCGCGGTCGAGCCAGGCGAGCTGGGCGGCGGTGTCCTGGGTCAGCACGTTGTCGCGCAGCACCGGCTTCTCGCCGGTGCGGTACTTCACCACCAGCGGGCTGCTGTCGATCATGAACATGTCGAGCGCGGGCAGGCCGTGATCGGCCCCGGCGATCTTGTAATAGCGCCCCGGCATCCGCCAGCGCGGGCTTTGCTCCGCATAGTCGAGCTGGGCTTGCGGATTGCCGCGATAGTCGTGGTTGCCGAGCACGCCGTACCAGGGGCGGTGCAGGGAGGGCGCGGTATAGAC
>CAZFPW010000445.1:0-1682 GCA_964520765.1 uncultured Novosphingobium sp. | reverse complement strand
GCCCTTGCCGCGCACGTGGCCATAGAGGAACCCGGCGGCGAAGAGGTCGCCCGCGCCGGTGGTGTCGACCACCTCGGCCGGTTCCGCCCCCACCTCGGCCCGCTCGCCGCGCTCGACGGCCACGGCGCCCTTCTCGCTGCGGGTGACCACCAGGGTCGGCACCTTGGGGGCGAGGCTGGCCAGGCCCGCCTCGAAATCGTCGAGGCCGGTCAGGGCGGCCAGCTCGTGCTCGTTGGCGAACAGGATATCGATCTCGCCCGCCGCGATCAGGGCGCGGAAGTCGTCGCCGTGGCGGGCGATGACGAAAGCATCGGACAGGGTGAAGGCGACCTCGCGCCCCGCGCCCCGCGCCGCCGCGATGGCCCGGCGCATCGCCGCGCGCGGCTGCTCCGGGTCCCACAGGTAACCTTCGAGGTAGAGCACGCGGGCCGCCGCGATCTGCGCCTCGTCCAGCGCCTCGATCGGCAGGAACTGCGAGGCGCCGAGGTAGGTGTTCATCGTCCGCTGCCCGTCGGGCGTGACGAAGATCAGGCACTGCGCGGTCGGCGGGTCGCCGGGGCGGGCAGCGGTCTCGAAGGTGATGCCGCCGGCGCGGACGTCATGGGCGAAGACCTTGCCGAACTGGTCGTCCGCAACCTGGCCGATGAAGGCGCAGGACGCGCCCAGCGCGGCGAGGCCGGCCAGCGTGTTCGCCGCCGATCCGCCCGAAATCTCGCGCGCCGGGCCCATCGCCGCATAGAGTTCCTCGGCGCGATCCGCGTCGATCAGGGTCATCGCGCCGCGCGCCATGCCGAGCGCCTCAACCTGGGCCTCGTCGCTGGGGGCCATGACGTCGACGATGGCGTTGCCGACTGCGATGACATCGTAAATGGGTGCGGACATGCAGGTTTTCCCTCGAAAGCGGTCGGGCGTGCCTATCGGCCGCATGGGCCGGGGACAAGCCGGGGCCGTTGACAGTCCCCCATCGTTCCGCGCATGCAACGCCGCGATGCGCGCGATCCGTAAAACCTGGGCGATGGCCGCCGCCGTCCTCCCCGCCCTGTTGCTCTCGGCCTGCGGCGGCGGGTCGACCGGCCAGCCGGTCCGCGCCACAAAGCCGCCGCCCAAGCGCGCCCAGGTCGCCGTCGCGACGCCGGTGCGCCGCCCCGCCCCGCCCGTCACCCCGCCGCAGGCCCGGGTCCAGAGCCTGCCCGGCGTCGAAGGCGTGATCGGCGCGACCACGGCCCAGCTCACCCGCGCCTTCGGCGCGCCGCGGCTGGACGTGTGGGAAGGCGACGCGCGCAAGCTGCAGTTCAGCGGCAACCCCTGCGTGCTCGACGTCTATCTCTATCCGAGCGCGCCGGGGCGCGAGCCGCAGGCCACCTATGTCGACGCCCGGCGGCCGAGCGACGGCCGCGACGTGGACCGCGCGGCCTGCATCGCCGGATTGCGGAGGCCTTAGGGCAAATGCCGCGCGTGGGCTTCGACAGGCTCAGCCTGAGCGGATGTCGTTATAGAACCCAAACCCGCTCAGCCTGAGCTTGTCGAAGGCCACGCGCCGCCAACCGCCGCCTAGACCGTGAAGCTCTCCCCGCAGCCGCAGGCGCCCTTGGCGTTGGGGTTCTGGAAGGTGAAGCCGGCGGTGAAATCGTCCTCCACCCAGTCCATCGTCGAGCCGACGAGGTAGAGCACCGAGGCGCCGT
>CAZFPW010000444.1:0-1691 GCA_964520765.1 uncultured Novosphingobium sp. | reverse complement strand
TCCTTCGAGACGGCCGCTCAGCCTGCGGCTTCGGGGCCTCCTCAGGATGAACGGGGCAGGGGGCTTGGGGTGATGAACTCACCCCGCCTCCGCTCAGGCTGAGCGGAAGGGGTGGAACTCGGAAAAAAAGGGCGGAATGCGGAAGGGCCTTGTGACCTATCCCCGCAGGCTCTGCATCCGTTGCAGATAGCGCGCCAGCACGTCGATCTCCAGGTTCACCGCGTCGCCCGCCGCCAGCGCGCCCAGCGTCGTCACCTCGGCGGTGTGGGGGATGATGTTCAGGGTGAAGTGGCAGGTTCCATCGGCCTGGTCGGCCACCTCGTTGACGGTCAGCGATACCCCGTCGACCGTGATCGAGCCCTTGGGCGCCAGATAGGGCGCAAGGTCGCGCGGGGCGGCGATGGTGAGGCGCAGCGATTCGCCTTCGGGCGCGACGGCGGCCACCTTGCCCACGCCGTCGACATGGCCGGTCACGATATGGCCGCCCAGCTCGTCGCCCAGCTTCAGCGCGGGTTCCAGGTTCAGCCGGCGGCCCTGTTCCCAGCGGCCGGGCACGGTGCGCGAGACGGTCTCTCCCGAGATGTCGACCGCGAACCACGAATCCCCCGGCTCGCCGCCCTTGTCGACCACGGTCAGGCAGGTGCCCGAACAGGCGATCGAGGCGCCGATGGCGATTCCCGCGGGATCGAAGGGGCAGGCGATGACCGCGTGGAGATCGCCCGTCTGGCGGGCTTCGCGGATCGTGCCGAGGGCGGTGACTATGCCGGTGAACATGCCCGCTCGTAGACTTCCACCGTGTCGCTGCCAAGCCTGCGGTGATCGGCCTGCCGCCAGCGTCCGTGCGTCTCGGCCAGGCTGTGGAGGCCAAGGTCGCCCACCGCCGTTCGGCCCGCGCCGATCAGGATCGGGGCGCGGTAGAGCAGCAGGCGGTCGACGAGGTCGGCGGCGAGGAAGGCCGCCGCCGTCTGCGCGCCGCCTTCGACGAAGAGGTACTGCACGCCCGCCATCCCGGCGATCTGCGCTGGCGAGGAGAGGGCGCGCCAGCCCTCCGGCACGGCCTTGCGGGTCAGGACCCAGCGCTCGGGGCTGCGCGGCTCCAGTCCGGGCAGGCGCACGTCGAGGCGCGGGGCATCGGTCCGCAGGGTCTCGCCGCCGACCAGGATCGCGTCGCAGCGGGCGCGCTCGGCGTGGCAGTGGCGGCGCGCGGCCTCGCCGGTGATCCACTGGCTGGTGCCGTCGGCCAGGGCGATCTGCCCGTCGAGCGAGACCGCGAGCTTGAGCGTCACGTGCGGGCGGCCGCGTTCCTGCCGCATGAGGTATCCGGCCAGGCTGGCCCGCGCGGCCCAAGAACCGGCAGGCGTGTCGGCCAGCACGGCGGCGATGCCGGCGGCGCGCAGGCGCGCGATGCCCGTGCCGGCGGTACGCGGATCGGGATCGCCGCAGCCGATCACCACGCGGGCGAGGCCCGAGGCGGCCACGAGATCGGCGCAGGCCGGGCCGCGCTCGCTGGCGTGGGCGCAGGGCTCCAGGCTGACGTAGAGCGTCGCGCCGTGGGCGGCGCTGCCGGCGATGCCCAGGGCCACCGCCTCGGCATGGGGGCGGCCGCCCGGCTGGGTCCAGCCCCGGCCGATGACCTTGCCGAGGCGGTGGCCCTGGGCATCGCCGGCAGCGCCGCCCACGGCGCGACGCTC
>CAZFPW010000443.1:0-1696 GCA_964520765.1 uncultured Novosphingobium sp. | reverse complement strand
CCACCGCCTGCGGCGGTCCCCCTCCCCCGATGGGGGAGGATCTAGGCATGATCGCACGCCTCATGATCCTGGTCGCGCGGGCCTGGCAGCTCGGCCCGTCGCGCATTCTGCCGCCGACCTGCCGCTATGCCCCGTCGTGCTCGCAATATGCCATCAACGCCGTGCGAAAGTACGGTGCGATTAAGGGTGGCTGGCTCGCATTGAAGCGTCTATTGCGCTGCCACCCTTGGGGGGGACACGGCTACGATCCGGTTCCCTGACCCGCTGAGAGCCGCAGAAGACGTAGGACCCATCCCTTGACCAACCAGCGCAATCTGATCCTGGCGATCGTCCTGACCGGGCTGCTGCTCTTCGGCTGGGATTCGGCGATTCGGTACTTCTATCCGCACGCCGCCCAGCCCAAGCCGGCGGCGAGCCAGACCACGGAAGCGGTTCCCGCGACGGCGGCCAGGCCGGGTCGCGAGGGCGGGCTCGTCAGCCCCGCCGATCTCGCGCTGGAGGCGCAGGACCTCAAGACCGCGCTGGCCTCGCCCACGCGGGTGCCGATCGCCGCGCCGGGCCTTTCGGGCTCGATCAACCTTGCCGGCGGGGTGCTCGACGACCTGACCGTCAACCGCCACACCAATGCCGAGCGCGACGGGCCGGAGCGGATCTTCTCGCCCGCGCGCACCCCGGCGCAGCACTATGCCCAGTTCGGCTGGATCGGCCAGGGCGACGGGTTCCCCACCGCCAGCACGGTCTGGACCGCTCCGGCGGACGCGAAGCTGACGCCGCAGACCCCGGTGACGCTGACCTGGACCAACCCGACCGGCCAGACCTTCGCGCTGCGCTATGCGATCGACGCCGACTACATGATCACCGCGACGGCGACGGTGCTCAACAACGGCGGCGCCCCGATCAGCGTCCAGCCCTATGCCTTCGTCAGCCGCACCGACAAGACCGCCTCGCTCGACAGCTGGAACATCCACTCCGGCCCGTTCGGCGCCTTCGACGGCAAGGTGAATTTCAACCCGAACTACAAGGACGTGACCGAAGCCGGCCAGATCGCCGGGGAAGGCAAGACCAACTGGATCGGCTTCACCGACATCTACTGGATGTCCACCCTGATCCCCGACGCCAGCCAGGCCAGCAGCGCGTTCCGGGCGCTCGGCGGCGGCCTGTTCCGCGCGGACCTGATGTATCAGCCGCAGATCGTCGGCGCCGGCCAACAGCTCACCCGCACCACCCGCCTCTTCGCCGGGGCCAAGGAATCGACGGTGCTGGACCGCTACGAGGACACCGGCATCGTCAACTTCGGCCTGGCGATCGACTGGGGCTGGTTCCGCTGGTTCGAGAAGCCGATCTTCTGGCTGCTGATGGCCCTGTTCCAGTTCGCCGGCAACTTCGGCGTGGCGATCATCCTGCTCACGGTGATCGTGCGCGGCATCATGTTCCCGATCGCGCAGAAGCAGTTCGCCTCCATGGCCCAGATGCGCGCGATCCAGCCGAAGATGAAGGCGCTGCAGGAACGCTACAAGGACGACAAGCAGAAGCAGCAGGAAGAGGTGATGAAGCTCTACCGCGAGGAGGGGGTCAATCCGCTCGCCGGGTGCCTGCCGATCTTCCTCCAGATCCCGGTGTTCTTCGCACTCTACAAGGTGCTGATGGTCTCGATCGAGATGCGCCACCAGCCCTTCGTGCTGTGGATCAAGGACCT
>CAZFPW010000442.1:0-1704 GCA_964520765.1 uncultured Novosphingobium sp. | reverse complement strand
GGTCGAGCTGGTCGGCATAGACGAAGTCGGCGGCATGGGCCGCCTCGCAGCCCAGCGCCACGGCATAGCGGCGGCTCGGCCGGGCATAGGAACCGGACGGCTTCACCAGCCCCTTGGCCATCGAGACGTAGCGCACCCCGTCCGGCGTCTCGGCGAGCTGGACGAGGATGCGGTCCGGGATCGCGACCGCCTCGTGCACCATCCACAGCGGGCAGGCGCCGCCGAACCGGGCGAATTGCAGCCGGGTGGCGCTGTGCCGCTTGGTGATGTTGCCGGCCATGTCGACCCGGCAGAAATAGAAGGGGATGCCGGCCGCGCCGGGGCGCTGGAGGGTGGAGAGCCGGTGGCAGGCCTGCTCGAAGCTGACCCCGAAGCCCTGCCGCAGCGCGTCGATGTCGTGGCGCAGCCGCCGCGCCTCGGCGCGAAAGGCGGCATAGGGCATCAGGAAGGCGCCGGCGGCGTAATTGGCGAGGCCGACGCTGAGGAGCTGGACCGACTCCCGCGAATGGAGGCCCGCGCCCTGTGCGATCTCCCGCATCGTGTCCGCCAGCTCCAGCCGCATCAGCTGGTGCGCGAGCTGGAAGGACCGGCTCTCCGGCGGGATCGAGCGGTCCACGGCCAGCCGCCGCGTGGCCGGATCGAAGCTGCGCAGCTCCGTCCCCGCCGCCGCCACGACCGACACGCCATGCCCGGCGAGCCGCGCTTCGATCCCCTCCGCGCCGATCTCGCCGGCCAGACGCTCGGCGGCGCGGTCGATCGCGTCGACATAATTGCCGGCATCGTGAAACCATTCGCGCACCTCGTCCCAGGGGAAGGGGACGCCGCCCGTGCCGCGCTCCAGCGCGTCGTCGAGACTGCGCAGCTGGTCCTGCGAGCGGCGATAGGCGTCGTGCACCGCCGCCAGCCGCTCGGCGAGCAGGGGCTGGCGCGCCACGCCGCGCAGCAGCGCCGCCTCCTCCAGCGCGCCGGGCACGGTCGGATCGCTCGCCGCCGCCGCCGCGCGCGCGACGAGCGCGGCATGGTCGTCCGCGCCGATCTCTCCCCAGTCGTCCGGAAAGGCGCGGGCGAAGGCGGCCAGCACCGCGTCGGTCACCGGCCGGTCGTCGCTCTCGAGCTGGGAGAGATAGGAGACCGAAAGCCCCAGCCGCGCCGCCATCGCCGCCTGGCTGATCCCCAGCCGCCCCCGCAGCGCCCGCGCCCGCGCGCCCGCGAACAGGCGTTTGGGCTGAACGGACATCAGTGCCACCCCTTTCCTCCCCTGCATTTGCAGGGGAGGGGGACCGCGAAGCGGTGGAGGGGCCTTCTTCCCGGCACGCAAGGGACCCCTCCACCATGCTTCGCATGGTCCCCCTCCCCGGGAAATCCCGGGGAGGATACAGGTTTTTGCAAACTCTCCATACGCATCTTCACAAGTTCACATTTGCGCTTGCCGCGCAACCCTGAAAGGGCGGAACGTCGGATTTTGCGAGGACCGGATGGCGACCACATTGGAAGCTCTTGAGGCACGGCGCGAGCAGGCGCGGCTGGGCGGCGGCGAGACGCGCATCGAGGCGCAGCATGCCAAGGGCCGGCTGACCGCGCGCGAGCGGCTGACCGTGCTGCTCGATCAGGGCAGCTTCGAAGAATATGACATGTATGTCGAGCACAACTGCGTCGATTTCGGCATGGCGGAGCAGAAGGTGCCGGGCGACGGCGTCGTCACCG
>CAZFPW010000441.1:0-1724 GCA_964520765.1 uncultured Novosphingobium sp. | reverse complement strand
TCGAGCAGGATGATGATGGCCAGGACCGAGATGATCGTCAGGGTGAAGCCGATCCCGAACAGCGGCATCATGACCGGGTCCGCCCAGACCTTCACGAAGCCCCATTCCAGCTCGCCCGACTGTCCGCCGATCCCCGACGCGGAGATCAGCCCCAGCATGGCGACCGACAGCGGCAGGGCCACCATCTTCTCCTCCACGAAGTAGCGCCGGACCGAGGCGGGATCGCCGCTCTTCGACACCTTGGTCATCACGTAGAGCCGGAGGAAGTAGCCGACCGTGTAGAGGACCACGGTCAGGATCGCGAGCGGCGGCAGCTTCAGCCCGCCCCGGTCGAACAGCGTGATGACCAGCGCGAGCAGCACCATCGCCAGCGCCATCCACGACCACCAGCGCACCTTGCGGCCGAAGGCGAGGTCGACCAGCGGGGCGATCACCAGCACGTCGCCGCGCATCAGGAGTTGGATGAAGGGAATGCTTACGTCCGGGATGGTGAAGGACAAAGGCACGGTGAACAGGATGAACGAGGTGCCGATGCCCGAAAGCAGAGTGTAGCGGTCCGGCAGCGGAATCCGCCAGGCGCCGACGGCCACGCCCTGCCGCGCGTCCTTGTGCCAACCGGAGAGCCAGATGAAGGCCCAGGTCAGGAGCATGTTGACGATCAGCGACGCCGGCAGCGTCTCCAGCCCGGTCAGCGGCCGCCCCAGCCCCGCGTGCGGGATGGAGGAGACCAGCCGCGTGATCATCACGTTCGGCAGGTAGGCGATCAGATAGAGGAGGACGAAGCCCTCCAGCGGGAACGGCCGGCCCTGCTGCATTCTATCCCTCCACCAGTTCCACCATGGCCTCGCCCTGGCGGTAGCGCACGTTGAGCCCGGCTTCCCGGGTGACGGCGCTCAGGTAATCGAGGACCTCGGCGTGATCGGCGGTGCCGGGCTCGGCTAGGCGCGGCACGGCGTCGCGGCCGATCGTCAGGGGCAGCAGGCCGGCCTTGCGCAGCTTGCCGCCGCCGATCTCCAACCGGGCGATCATCCCCAGGCGCGAGGCCTTGGGGAAGTTGTAGAGGCTCTCGAAATCGGGCTCCCACTCCTCGGCCAGGACGCGGATCTCGTTGAAGCTCTTCGAGGCGGCGTGGGCCTCGTCCATCCTGAGGTCGGTGGCGAAGTTGGAGAGCGAGTAGAACACGGGCTTGCCCTCGATCAGCTCGCAGCCCTTGAGGATATGGGCATGCCCGCCCAGGATTGCATCGGCCCCGGCGGCGATGGCGGCGCGGGCGACGTCGCGCTGGTAGTCGGCGATCATCGCCCGGACGAAGTGGATGCCCCAGTGCTGGGAGACCACGACGACATCGGCTTCCGCCTTGGCCGCGCGGATGTCAGCCTCCATCGCCGCCAGGTCCTCGCGATGGGGATAGGTGTGGATGCGGGCGGGCGTGCCGGGCTGGTCGTGCTCGATCTGCTCATAGATCGTGTGCGCCCGCATCGGGGCGCAGCCGGGGCGGCGCTCGTCCGCCCAGTAGGAATGCGGCAGGATGCTGGAATAGGCCAGGACGGCGACGCGGGTGCCGTCGCCCAGGGTCTTGATCGCCGGACGCCGCGCCTCGGCGATGTCGGCGCCAGCGCCAGCCACGGCGATGCCCGCCGCCGCCAAATGGGCGCGGGTCTCGAAGAAGGCTTCGCTGCCCCAGTCCATGCAGTGGTTGCCGGCCATGGAGATCACGTCGAACC
>CAZFPW010000440.1:0-1728 GCA_964520765.1 uncultured Novosphingobium sp. | reverse complement strand
CAGGGCTGGGACATGATGTCCTATGCCGAGGACGAGGTGCGCCGCATCGCCCATGTCGCCTTCAAGGCCGCGCAGGGCCGCCGCAAGCAGCTCTGCTCGGTCGACAAGGCCAACGTGCTGGAGACCTCGCAGGTCTGGCGCGACACGGTGATCGAGGTGGCGAAGGACTATCCGGACGTCGAGCTGACCCACATGTACGTCGACAACGCGGCGATGCAGCTCGTGCGCAGCCCCGGCCAGTTCGACGTGATCGTCACCGGCAACCTGTTCGGCGACATCCTGTCCGACCAGGCGAGCATGTGCGTCGGCTCGATCGGCCTGCTGGCCTCTGCCGCCCTGGCCGAGGGCAGCATGGGACTCTACGAGCCGATCCACGGCAGCGCGCCCGACATCGCCGGGCAGGACAAGGCCAACCCGATGGCGACGATCCTGTCCGCCGCCATGCTGCTGCGCCACTCGTTCGGCCGCGAGGCGGAAGCCCAGCGGATCGAGGCGGCGGTGGCCAAGGCGCTGGCCGACGGCATTCGCGGCGCGGACCTGGGCGGCAGCCACGGCACGGCGGCCATCGGCGATGCGGTGCTCGAACGGCTCTGAAATGGCCCTGCAGCTTGCCATCGTCCTGCCCACCTACAACGAGCGGGGCAACCTGCGCTCGATGGTCGCGCGGCTCGATGCGGCGTTGGCCGGGATCGCCTGGGAAGCGATCTTCGTCGACGACAACAGCCCCGACGGCACCGCGGACGAGGCGCGGGCGATCGCCCTTGAGAACCCGCGCGTCCGGGTGATCCACCGCATCGGCCGGCGCGGCCTGGCCTCGGCCGCGATCGAGGGCATGTTGTCGACCGCCGCGCCCGTGGTCGCGGTGATGGACGCCGATCACCAGCACGATCCCGCGCTGCTGCCGCAGATGCTCGCGGCGGTGAGCGGGGGGGACTACGACGTCGCCTATGCCTCGCGCTTCTGCGAAGGGGCCAGCACCGAGGCCTGGGGGCGGCCCGACCGGGTCAAGGCCTCGGGCGTGGCCAACGGCCTCGCTCGCCGGCTGACCGGGGTGGAGCTGAGCGACCCGATGAGCGGCTATTTCATGCTGCGCACCGCCACCCTGCGCGCCGACGCGCACCGGCTGTCGGGCGTCGGCTTCAAGATCCTGCTGGACATCCTGGCGACCGTCGACGCGCCGCTGCGCGTCAAGGAATTCCCCCTGAACTTCGCCGCCCGCGCGGAAGGAGAAAGCAAGCTGGACCGGACCGTCGTCTTCGAGTTCCTCGTCGGGCTCTACGATCGCTGGCTCGGGCGGATCATCCCGACCCGCTTCGCCCTGTTCGGCACGATCGGCGCGATCGGCGTCGTCGTCCACATGGCTGTGCTGACCATGTTCCTGGGCCTGTTCGGTGGCGGGATGGAGGACGGGGTCTTCACCGTCTTCGAGATCGGCCAGACCGTGGCGGCGGTCGTGGCGATGACCTTCAACTTCTTCCTCAACAATGCCCTGACCTATGCCGACAAGCGGCTCAACGGCTTCGTCCCGCTGGTGCGCGGCTGGGCCAAGTTCGGGCTGACCTGCTCGGTCGGCCTGCTCGCCAACGTCGGCGTCGCGGCCGTGCTGGTGCGCTTCGGCTTCCACGAATATCCCGCCGCGATCAGCGGGATCGTGGTCGGCTCGGTGTGGAACTTCGCGCTCAGCTCCAAGTTCGTCTGGGGGCGCTACTAGTCCTGAATCCCCCTCCT
>CAZFPW010000439.1:0-1735 GCA_964520765.1 uncultured Novosphingobium sp. | reverse complement strand
CCAAGCCGTTCTCGGTGCAGCAGATTTCCGAAAAGGTGGGCGCGGTTCTGGGCGCTGCAAAAGTCTGAGCGGCATAGGCAAACACTCGTCATCCCCGCGAAAGCGGGAATCCACCTCCTCGCCGTTCCGCACGAGGCTCGGGTGGAAGATGGGTTCCCGCTTCCGCGGGAATGACGGAGGTGAGCTAAGGAAGGTGATGTGAGCGACCTCCCGATCCATGCCGTCCTGCCCGATCTGCTCGCCGCCTTGTGCGGGCGGGCGAGCGCGGTCCTCATCGCCCCGCCGGGCGCGGGCAAGACCACGGCGGTCGCGCCGGCCCTGATCCGGGAAGACTGGTGCACCGGCAGGGTGATCCTGCTCAGCCCCCGCCGCGTCGCCGCCCGCGCCGCTGCCGAGCGCATGGCGGAGCTGCTGGGCGAGGGCGCCGGGCAGACCGTCGGCTACCTCACCCGCCTCGACAGCAAGCGCAGCGCCGCGACGCGCATCCTGGTGATGACCGAGGCGATCTTCGTCTCCACCATCCTCGACGATCCCGAGCTGTCCGGCGTGTCCGCCGTGCTGTTCGACGAGGCGCACGAACGGCATCTCGACAGCGACCTCGGCCTCGCCCTCGCGATCGAGAGCCAGCAGGTGCTGCGCGAGGACCTGCGGGTGCTGGTCATGTCCGCGACGATTGACGGAGCCCGCTTCGCCCGGCTCCTGGGCGATGCCCCGGTGATCGAGAGCGCGGGCAAGGCTTTTCCCCTGACGCTCCGCTGGCTCGGCGCGCGGCCGGAATTGCGGATCGAGGACGCCATGACGTCAGCCATCCTCACCGCCTGGCGCGAGGAGCAGGGCGACATCCTGGCCTTCCTGCCCGGCGTGGGCGAGATTTCGCGGGTGCAGGAACGGCTGGCGGACAAGCTCCCCGGCGCATTGGTCCTGCCCCTCCACGGCCAATGCGAGCCGGCCGCCCAGCGCGCGGCGATCCGGCGCGATTCCGCAGGCCGCCGCCGGATCGTGCTGGCGACCGCGATCGCGGAGACCTCGCTGACTCTCGACGGCGTGTCGGTGGTGGTCGACGCTGGCCTGTCGCGTCGCGCCGAGTTCGACAAGGCGGCCGGCGTCACCCGCCTCGTCACGCATCGCGCCAGCCAGGCCGCCGCCGCCCAGCGCGCCGGCCGCGCGGCGCGGCAGGGGCCGGGCGTCGCTTACCGGCTGTGGGAGGAGGCGGCCCATCCGGGGCGCCCGGCCTTCGATCCGCCGGAAATCCTGACCTCGGACCTCGCGCCGCTGACGCTGACCCTGGCCCAGTGGGGCGCGGGAGAGGTGGCCGCGATGGCCTGGCTCGATCCGCCGCCCGCCGCCTCGCTGGCGGCGGCGCGGGCGGGGCTGGCCTCGCTCGGCGCGCTTGACGCGGCGGGGCGGATCACCGCGCACGGCCGGGCGATGGCGCGGCTGCCGATGGAGCCGGCCCTGGCCCACATGCTGCTCTATGCGGCCGAGCGCGGTGCGGAGGAAACGGCAGCGCGACTGGCGCTCCTGCTCCAGGAACGCGGGCTGGGCGGTCGCAGCGACGACCTGTTGCAGCGACTGGATCGGTGGAATGGCGAGAGGTCAGGCCGGGCCGAAAGCTCGCGGAAACTGGCGGCGCGTTGGGTAAAGCTGGCGCGTGGCCCCTTCGGCGACGCTCAGGACAGGCTTCGACAAGCTCAGGCTGAGCGGATGGTTTTTCCAGGACCCGCTCAGCCTGAGC
>CAZFPW010000438.1:0-1741 GCA_964520765.1 uncultured Novosphingobium sp. | reverse complement strand
TCAAACGTAGTCCTTGGGCTCGACGCTGGCGAGGCCGGGACGCTCGGCGCCCATGCCGGAGAAGCCGATCGAATAGCCGCCGTCGACCGGCAGGATCACGCCGGTGATATATTGCGCCTCGTCGCTCGCCAGGAACAGCGCGGCATTGGCGATGTCCTCGGCCCGGCCCCAGCGGCCCATCGGGATGCCGGCAAGGACCGGGAAGTCGGCCGGCGGCGCGGCGTGGGTCTTGGAGGCTTCGACCAGGCCGGTCCACATCGTGCCCGGCGCGACCGCGTTGACCCGGATGTTCTTGTCCGAATAGTCGAGCGCGGCGGTCTTGGTGAGCTGGTTCACCCCGGCCTTGGCCGCGCCGTAGACCGAGTGGTGCTTCCAGCCGATGATGCCCGAGGCCGAGGTCGTGTTCACGATCGCCCCGCCGCCGGTCTTGAGCATCGAGATGATGCCGTATTTCATGCCCAGGAACGCGCCGCGGATGTTGGTGGCGTGGACCTTGTCCCATAGCTCGGTCGACTGCTGGTGCAGCGCGGCCATGCCGCCGCCGAAGCCGGCGTTGTTGCACAATACGTCGAGCCGGCCGAACTCCTTCTCGGCCGCGGCGATCATCGCCTGGATGTCGTCCTCGCTCGAGACGTCGCAGTGGACCCCGACGGCGCCGTTGCCGACCGCCTTGGCCACCGCGTCCTGATTGCCGCTGATGTCCGCGAGCACGAGCTTCGCGCCCTCGCGGGTGAAGATCTCGGCCATTGCCTTGCCCATGCCCGAGCCGGCGCCGGTGATGACGCAAACCTTGTCCTGCAGCCTTCCAGCCATTGTTCTCTCTCCCTTAAGCCGTGGTGTCGATCGTCGGGCGGACCGCGATCTCGGAAATGTTCACATGGCGCGGCATCGACAGCATGAAGACGAGCGTATCGGCGATCTCGCTGGGCTGCACGGCCCCTTCCTTGCTGACGTGGGCGGCGATCGCCTGACGCCAGTTGGGATCGGAGATGCCTTGCGCCACTTCCGTCTCGGTCGCGCCGGGCATCAGGATCGAGACGCGGATGTTCCGCCCGCCCAGCTCCTGCCGCATCGCGTCGGTCATCGAGTTCACCGCGTGCTTGGAGGCCGAATAGGCATTGGTCTGCGGCCCGCCCTTACGGCCGGCGAGCGAGGAGATAGTGATGATGTCGCCCACGCCCTGCTTCAGCATGTGGGGGATCGCCGCCTGGCTGGTATAGACCGTGCCCATCAGGTTGATGTCTATCACCCGGCGGTATTCGGCCAGGTCCGCGCCCTCGATCCCGCCGGCCTGCATGATCCCGGCCGAGTTGATGAGGATGTCGATCCGGCCAAGCTTGGCCACGGTATCCTCGACCGCCTGGATCGCCTGTTCCTCCACCGCCATGTCGCCGGCCAGCGCCACGGCCTTGCCGCCGGCCGCCTCGATCTTCGCGACCAGCCCGGCCAGGCGATCGGCCCGGCGCGCGGCCACGGCGACGGTGGCGCCGGCCTGGGCGAGCGCGATCGCCGTCGCCTCCCCGATCCCGGACGAAGCGCCGGTGACGAGCGCGACTTTGCCTGCGAGCGTTTGGGTCATTCAAGTCTCTCCCTTGGAATGACCGCCTGCTTGCCCATCGTTCGGCCGGAGTCAACGCCCTTGCTGAACAGGTGTTCAAAAATCTTGCGAAGAACGTCGAAGGGAAACGTCGTCCCGGACTTGATCCGGGACCGCTGGCGGCCAGGTCGCAAGGTCGCGTCG
>CAZFPW010000437.1:0-1745 GCA_964520765.1 uncultured Novosphingobium sp. | reverse complement strand
ATCGCCCCCTCCACCACCCGCTGCGCGGGCGGTCCCCCTCCCCCGGTGGGGGAGGTTCTTGGCGGCAGCTCTCCTGCTCCCCACCCCCGCCCTGGCCGACACGCTGGTCGACAACGTCGACGGCATGAGCTTCGACGCCAAGGGCAACCTGACCCGCTTCAACGCCATCCTGGTCGGCGACGACGGGCGGATCGTCCAGGTCCTCTCGCGCACCGACAAGCGCCCCGGCAAGGTCGACTACCGCGTCGACGGCCAGGGCCGCACGCTGGTGCCGGGCTTCGTCGACGCCCACCTGCGGCTGACCGACTACGGCTTTTCCGCCCTGGTGCTGGACCTGTCCCCGGCCCGCACCCTGGCCGAGGTCCAGGCCCGCGTCGCCGCCTATGCCGCGGCCCATCCCGACCGGCCGTGGATCCTCGGCACCGGCTGGAACCCGGAAAGCTGGGACAAGGCCGCCCTGCCCACCGCCGCCGACCTCGACGCCGCATCGGGCGGCCGCCCGGCCTGGATCGTCAGCGCCGACGGCCTGGCCGGCTGGGCCAACACCGCCGCGCTCAAGGCGGCGAGGATCGTCGCCGCCACGCCCGATCCGGCGGGCGGGCGCATCCTGCGCGTCGGCGCGACCACGGCCCCCTCCGGCGTGCTGCTCGGCAATGCCCGCCTGCTCGTCGACAAGGCCGCCCCGCCGCGCCGCGCCGAGGACCGCGACATGGCCTTCCTCAAGGCCCAGCAACTGCTCGTCGCCAGGGGCGTGACCGCCGTCACCGCCATGGGCGCGACGATCGAGGACTGGCAGACCTGGCGCCGCGCGGGCGATACCGGCGCGCTGCGCCTGCGCATCCTGGCCTATGCCGACGGGGTGGAGAACATGGCCCTGATCGGCGGCCCCGGCCCCTCGCCCTGGCTCTACGACGACCGGCTGCGGCTGAACGGCGTGCTGTTCTCGCTCGACGGGTCGCTGGCCGCGCGCACGGCCCTGCTCAAGGGGCCCTATGCCGATGCGCCGACCGCCAAGGGCCTGGGCCTGCTGGGCGACACCGCGCTCAAGAACCTGATCAGCCGCGCCGCCTTCGACAATTTCCAGGTCGCCGTCGCGGCCAACGGCGATGCCGCCGCCGCCCAGGTGCTCGACGCGATCGAGGCCGTCGCCGACACCTACAAGGGCGACCGGCGCTGGCGGATCGAGCAGGCCGGCGCGATCGACCCCGCCGACCTGCCGCGCCTGGCCAGCGCCGGGCTGATCGCCTCGGTCCAGCCGCAGCAGCAGCCGGCGGGCCGCGTGGTGGCCGACGCCCGGCTCGGCCCGGAGCGCGCCAGGGGCGCCTTCGCCTGGTCCTCGCTGGCGCAGCACGGCACGATCCTGGCGCTCGGCTCCGCCGCGCCGGCCTTCGCGCCCGATCCCTTCGCCGGGATCGCCGCCGCCGTCACCCGGCAGGACCCGGCGGGCGAGCCCTTCGGCGGCTGGCAGCCCCAGGAACGCCTGACCCGCGAGGCGGCGCTGGCCGGCTATACCGCCGGGGCGGCCCAGGCCGGCTTCGCGGAAGGCCGCTTCGGCCGCATCGCCGTGGGCCAGCGCGCGGATTTCCTGATCCTGGACCGCGATCCCCTGCTCGCCACCCCGGACGAGCTGCGCGCCACCCGCGTGCTGCAGACCTGGATCGGCGGGCAATTGGCCTACAAGGCGGAAGACCAGAGCGAGGCCCCGGCCCGCGCCATACGCGGCGAAAACGCGGACGGGCGGTAGG
>CAZFPW010000436.1:0-1752 GCA_964520765.1 uncultured Novosphingobium sp. | reverse complement strand
TGATCGAGCATATCTACGACCAGGACTTCGACCGCGATTCGAACACGATCGAGGTTTTCGTCACCCGCATCCGCAAGAAGCTGGGCGCCGATGTCATCACCACCATCCGCGGCCTCGGCTACAGCCTCGACGATCCGGCCGAGGGCGGCCGTGGATAGGTGAGCGCAACGTGGTCTGCACCTCCCCTCCAAGGGGAGGGGGACCGCCGATGGTGGAGGAGGGGTGTCCCCGCCGGCGGTTAAGCCCCTCCGTCAGCCCCGCCGGGCTGCCGCCTCTCCCGCCGGGGGACGGGGCATGAGCGACGCGCCCGGCACCACCCCGCAGACGGGCTCGCTCTCCCGCCGGATGATGATGACCGCCGCGGTATGGATCAGCATCCTGCTGATCCTGGGCGGCGTCGCGCTCGACCGGACCCTGGCGAGCCAGATCACGCGGGCCTTCGACGACCAGCTCGGCTACATGATGACCGCCATGGTCGGCTCGGCCGAGATCGGCCCCGATGGAGAGGTGTTCTTCAACCGGCCGCTGGGCGACCAGCGCTTCCTCGAGCCGAACAGCGGCCTCTACTGGCAGATCAGCGCCCAGGGGCACGACGATTTCCCCTCGCGCTCGCTGTGGGACCGCAGCCTGAAGGTCCGCCCGGATCACTTCGACACCGCGCCGCATATCTACAACAGCAACCAGTTCGCCGGAGAGCCGCTGCGGGTGCTGGAGCGCACGATCATCCTGCCCGGCAGCGAGACCAAGTGGTGGTTCACCGTCGCCGCGAGCCGGGGCGAGCTGGACGCGCAGATCCGGCGCATCCGGGCGATCCTGATCTATTCCTTCGTGATCCTCGGCCTCGGCCTGTTCGTCATGGCGGGCCTGCAGACCTGGTACGGGCTCGGCCCGCTGCGGCGGGTGCGCCAGGCGATCAAGCGGATGCGGACCACGGGCGCCAACCGCGTGACCGATCCCCTGCCGCTGGAGGTCCAACCGCTGGTCCAGGAGCTGAATGCCCTGCTCGCCCATTCGGAGAAGCAGTCGGAAGAGGCGCGGACTCATGCCGGAAACCTTGCCCATGCGCTCAAGACGCCGCTGACCGTGGTGATGAACGCCGCCACGGCCAAGGCGCCCGACCTGGCCGACACGGTGATCCGCGAGGCGGCGGTGATGCGCCGCCAGGTCGACCACCATCTGGCCCGCGCGCGGGCCGTGGGCCGCCGCGCGGTCGGCCAGTCGCGCGCCAAGGTGTGGGACAGCGTGGAGGCCGTGCTGCGCGCCGTGGGCCGCCTCTACGACCGCACCCGCTTCGACCTCGACGGCGACCGCACGGTCTGCGTTGCGGCCGAGCGCCAGGACCTCGACGAGATGCTGGGCAACCTGATCGAGAACGCCGCCAAGTACGGCGGCGGCAGCGTCTTCGTGACGGTCGCCGCGCCGGAGCCGGGCTGGTGCGAGATCTGGGTCGAGGACGACGGCATGGGCATTCCCGAGGAAGAGCGCATCCGCATCTTCGACCGGGGCGCCCGGCTCGACACGAGCAAGCCCGGCACCGGCCTCGGCCTCGCCATCGTGCGCGACGTGGCGGAAATTTACGGCGGGACCGTGGAGCTGGACGAGAGCGAGGATCTGGGCGGCCTGCTGGTCAGGCTGCGACTGCCCGCGGCCGAAGGCGCGGCGGACTGAATGGAAGTGGAGTAAGACGATGCGATTTGCCCGGATCACCTCCCCGATCGCCTTGTGCGCGGGCGCGCTGCTGCTGATCGCCGC
>CAZFPW010000435.1:0-1756 GCA_964520765.1 uncultured Novosphingobium sp. | reverse complement strand
GCGCGCCGCCTCGCCCAGCATGTCGAAGCTGGCGGTGAAGCCCCTGTTCTCCTTCTTGCGCATCCGCTCGGTCGCTTCGCCGATCGTGCGGCCCATCACGAAAATCTCGCCCATCATCCGCATCGCGGCGCCGACGCCCTGCCGGACGAACGGCTCGCCGGCGCGGGAGATCAGCTTCTTGAGCGCGCTCGCCTGCTGCGAATCGCTGGTCAGCGCGCGGCCGATGACGAGGCCCCAGGTGGCGCTGTTGACCAGGCCGGAATGGGACTTGCCCTTGTGCGCGCGCCAGTCGCCGTCGCCCAGCTTGTCGGAGATGAGCGCGTCGGCGGTATCGGGATCGGGCACGCGCAGGAAGGCTTCGGCGAGGCTGAGCAGCGCCACGCCCTCCTGGGTGTTCAGCCGGTATTCCTGCAGGAACTGGTTCACCCAGCCGCGCGACTGCGCCTCGCGCAGCACGCCGATCATCGCCCGGGCGCGCCGTTCGACCCGCGCGCGCGAATCGGTATCCAGCGCGGCGTCCCGCAAGAGCGGCGCCAGCACGTCCGGTTCGCCCGCGCGCAGCAACTCGCGAATTGCAAGACGTGCGCTTGCCGTAGCGTCCGCCATATCGACCTCTCCAAAGACTTGAGTCCCGCCGCCGCGCGGCCCTATGGCGGCCCCTAGCGATACATTCGGAGAGGCTCAATGCCAGTCGCAAGCATCGACGACATCAAGGCCCGGATCGGCGAGGAGATCGGCGTCACGCAGTGGATCGCGATCGATCAGGCGCGGATCCATGCCTTCGCCGATGCGACCGACGACCACCAGTTCATCCATGTCGATCCCGAGGCGGCCGCCAGGACGCCGTTCGGCGGCACCATCGCGCACGGCTTCCTCACCCTCTCGATGCTGAGCCGCATGTCCTACGAGATCGGCCTGGTGCCCGAGGGCGTGAAGATGGGGGTCAATTACGGCTTCGACAAAGTCCGCTTCCTCAGCCCCGTCCGCGCCGGCAAGCGCATCCGCGGCCGCTTCACGCTCGTCTCGTTCGAGGAGAAGCGCCCCGGCCAGTGGCAGTTCCTGAATCGCGTCTCCGTCGAGATCGAGGGCGAGGACAGGCCCGCTTTGACCGCCGACTGGATAGGCATGATATTCGTCTGAAACCCCCTCTCCCCTTGCGGGAGAGGGTTGGGGTGAGGGAATGGCCTTGCCTCTTGCCCTCACCCTCCCAAAGCTGACGCTTTGGGCCCCTCCCTCTCCCCCAACGGGAGAGGGGCCGAAGAAAGGAAAGACCCATGACCCGCGAAGCCGTCATCGTCTCCACCGCCCGCACCGCCATCGGCAAGGCCTATCGGGGGGCGTTCAACAACACCCCGTCGCCGACGCTGGCCGCCCATGCGATCCGCGCCGCGGTGGAACGCTCCGGCGTCGATCCGGCCGAGGTGGACGATTGCCTGATCGGTGCCGCGCTCCCGCAGGGCGTGCAGCACACGATCGGCCGCACCGCCGCATTGCGCGCGGGCTTGCCGGTGACGGTGGCCGGCATGACGATGGACCGGCAATGCTCGTCGGGCCTGATGACGATCGCGACGGCGGCCAAGCAGGTGATCGTGGACCGGATGGATGTCGTCGTCGCGGGCGGGGTCGAATCGATCAGTCTGGTGCAGACCGCCGAGATCCGCGTCGGTCCGGACCCCGAGCTGCTGGCGATGCACAAGGACGTCTACATGCCGATGATCGGCACGGCGGAGGTCGTTGCGGAGCGCTACGGCATCCC
>CAZFPW010000434.1:0-1762 GCA_964520765.1 uncultured Novosphingobium sp. | reverse complement strand
CATCGTGCCGGAATGGTATTTCTGGCCGTTCTACGCGATCCTGCGCGCCTTCACCTTCGACTTCATCCTGTCGGCGAAGCTGTGGGGCGTGCTGGCGATGTTCGCCTCGATCCTGATCCTGTTCCTGCTGCCCTGGCTCGACACGTCGCCGGTGCGCTCCGGCCGCTATCGGCCGGCCTTCCGCATCTTCTTCGCGGTCTGGCTGGCGGCGCTGGCGCTGCTGTTCCTGGCGGGCGGCAAGCCGGCGGAAGAGCCCTGGGTCATGATCAGCCAGATCGCGACGATCTACTATTTCGCCTTCTTCCTGATCATCATGCCGGTTCTCTCGATGGTCGAGAAGACGCTGCCGCTGCCGAACTCGATTTCGGAAAGCGTGCTGGGCGACAAGGCGAACGACGGGGCCGCGGCGGCTGCACCAGCCGCGGCCGAATAAGGGGACGAGACTCACATGGTTCGCATTCTCGGCTTTCTGGTCGGTCTCGGCTTTTGCGGCGTCGCCGCATGGTCCCTGCTCTGGGGCGCGATCTCCTACATCCAGGAGCCGCCGCAGGAGACGGTGGAGCATGCCTTCCACCGCCATCCGGAGCCTGTCTCCTACTCGTTCGACGGGCCGTTCGGCCGGTTCGACCGGCAGCAGTTGCAGCGCGGTTTCCAGGTCTATCGTGAGGTCTGCGCGGCCTGCCACGGCCTGCATTTCGTCTCCTTCCGCAATCTTTCCGACCTCGGCTACAGCGAGGCCGAGGTGCGCGCGATCGCCGCGCAGTGGCCGATCGAGGTGCCGAGCGTGAACGAGGCGACCGGCGAGCCGGCGACGCGCCCGGCGATCCCGGCGGACCGCTTCCCCGAGCCCTACGCCAACGAAGTCGCCGCCCGCGCGGCCAACAGCAACGCCTTCCCGCCCGACCTGTCGCTGATCGTCAAGGCGCGCGAAGGCGGAGCGCCCTATATCGAGTCGCTGCTCACCGGCTATCAGGACCCGCCCGCCGACCTGCCGGAGGCGAACCGGCCGGGCACGGGGCTGCACTACAATCCCTATTTCGCGAATCTCAACCTTGCCATGCCGGCGCCGCTCACCGCGGACGGGCAGGTGACCTATGCGCCCGGCAACCCGGAGCCGACGCTCCGGCAGATGGCGCATGACGTGTCGGCCTTCCTAGCCTGGGCGGCGGAGCCACGGATGGACCAGCGCAAGGATATGGGCATCGTGGTCCTGATCTTCCTGATCTTCGCGACCGTGCTGGCCTATTTCTCCTACAAGAACATCTGGCACGCCAAGAAGCACGAGGCCGACTAGGCCGGTTTCCAGACCGGTCATATCCGTCATTGCGAGGAGCCCTTCGACGCCGCCTGTGGCGTCGCTCAGGATGAACTGCCGCTTCGCGGCAGCGACGCGGAAATCCAGACTGGATTGCTTCGCTACGCTCGCAATGACGGAAAATTATGAAAAGAGCGCTCTGCCTGCGGAAGCGAGCGGAAACCGATTTCACCATCGCAGGACGCGCAATGGCGTGGCGCTCCCAAAGGATGCCGCGCGGTTTCCTTTTCGGGTTGGGTGACGAGGCTAGAGTCTGATCCAGCAGGATTGAACCCCACTCCGTTCGCCCTGAGCCTGTCGAAGGGCTGTCCTTCTCACTGAAGAAGGAAAGGAGAGGGCTTCGACAGGCTCAGCCCGAACGGCTTCAGGATTCAAACTGGGTGAATTCGACTCTAAGCCGCCGGCCGGCGGCGCATCAGGACGATCGAGGTGAATTGCAGCACCGGC
>CAZFPW010000433.1:0-1772 GCA_964520765.1 uncultured Novosphingobium sp. | reverse complement strand
CCTCGATCAGCTTGTGCGGATCGTGGCGGATGATCTCGCGGTCCTTGCAGGAGCCGGGCTCGGATTCGTCGGCGTTGATGACCAGGAAGCCGGGACGGTCAGGCTTGTATTCCTTGGGCATGAAGGACCACTTCATGCCGGTCGGGAAGCCCGCCCCGCCGCGTCCGCGCAGGCCCGAGGCCTTGATCTCCTCGATGATCCCGTCGCGGCTCTTTTCGAGCAGGGCCTTGGTATTGTCCCAGTCGCCGCGCGCCTGGGCCGCCTTCAGGTTCCACGGCTGATAGCCGTAGAGGTTGGTGAAGATGCGGTCCTTGTCCTGGAGAGCCATGGCTTACCACTCCCCCCGATAGTCGTGATTTTCGGTGACCATGGCCTTCAGCGTCGAGAGCGCGCCGACTGGCTCGACCGTATGGCGGCCCGGCTCCTGGGTACCGGCCTTGGGCGAACGGCCGGCGGCAAGCTCGTCCAGGACGTGGTCCAGACGCTCGGCGGTCAGGTCCTCGTAATTGTCGTCATTGATCTGGACCACCGGCGCCGAGGCACAGTTTCCGATGCATTCGACTTCGGTGAGGGTCCATAACCCGTCGTCAGTGGTGTGCCCCTTCTTCATCCCGCGCGACTTGCAGGCGGCCATCAGGTCGTCCGAGCCGCGCAGCACGCAGGGCGTCGTCCCGCAGACCTGCACGTGGAAGCGGCCGACCGGCACGAGGTTGTACATGAAATAGAAGGTCGCGACCTCGACCACGCGGATGATCGGCATGTCGAGGTACTTGGCGACATATTCCATCACCGGGATGGGCAGCCAGCCTTGGGTATTCGTCTCCTCACCGACCTGGCGCTGGGCATAGTCGAGCAGCGCCATCACGGCCGAGCGCTGACGCCCGGCGGGATAACGGGCGATCGTGGCCTTGGCCTTGGCGTCCCACTCCGCATTGAAGGCGAAGCCGCCCCAGCGCGCGCGCAGCTCGGGGCTGTCAGGCTCGAGATGGCGTTCAGCCATGGTGGCGCCTCCGCAGCATGTCCTGCCCGAACAGCATCAGTTCGAAGCCACCGATCCCGGCGATCAGCATCGGCAGCGCCGGAGGCGCCGCATAGCCGAGATAGAGCGCCGCGAAGAACCACATCGCCAGGGCAATGCCCGTCAACGCCGCCCAGACGCGCATCAGATCGAAAGTGTCACGGTTCAACGGACGAACTCCACGCGAGAGCACTTGCCGCCCTCGAAAGAATAGATTGCGACGACCTCGAACGGCTCCGGCGTCGGCGATCCGTCAGCCGGCTTGCCCCGCGTCACGTATTCCCGAAACAGGACGTAGCCGCCGATTTCCTGCCGCTCGCGGATTTCCGCCTTGTTCTCCGGCCAGGTCGCGAATGCGGCAGCAAGCCCGCTGCGAGTGCCTTCCTTGCCTTCGCGCACAACCGCACCGCGATAGTTCGCCTCGCAGGCATCGTCGGTCATGTAGGACACGTAGAGATCGGCGTCCTGCGCGTTGTAGGCGGCGATCATCGCTTCTGCGGTTGCCAGATTGCTCACCGGTCGCACTCCCCGAACACCACGTCGATCGCGCCGATGATGGCGGTGACGTCGGGCAGCATGTGGCCCTGGCACATGAAGTCCATCGCCTGGAGGTGGCTGAACGCCGTAGGACGGATCTTGCAGCGGTACGGCTTGTTGCTGCCGTCCGAGACCAGATAGACGCCGAACTCGCCCTTGGGGCTTTCTGTGGCGACGTAGACCTCGCCCGCGGGGACGTGAAAGCCTTCCGTGTAGA
>CAZFPW010000432.1:0-1784 GCA_964520765.1 uncultured Novosphingobium sp. | reverse complement strand
CAACCAGGCGAACATGAGCGCCAAGGGCATCGCCCAGGTCGCCTGCGTGATGGGATCCTGCACCGCGGGCGGGGCCTATGTCCCCGCCATGTCGGACGAGACGGTGATCGTAAAGGAGCAGGGCACGATCTTCCTCGCCGGTCCGCCGCTGGTGAAGGCCGCGACCGGCGAGGAGATCAGCGCCGAGGATCTCGGCGGCGGCGACCTCCACACCCGCAAGTCGGGCGTTGCCGACCACCTCGCCGAGGACGACGAGCACGCCCTGACCATCGTACGCGACATCATGAGCCATCTCGGCCCGGTCCACGACAACGGCCTGCCGCTCCGCGAGCCGCGTCCGCCCAAATACGACGCCGAGGACCTCTATTCGATCATCCCCGAGGACGTGCGCGAGCCCTACGACGTGCACGAGGTCATCGCCCGGATTGTCGACGGCAGCGAGTTCCATGAGTTCAAGGCGCTCTACGGCTCGACGCTGGTCTGCGGCTTCGCCCATATCTGCGGCATCCCGGTGGCGATCCTCGCCAACAACGGCATCCTCTTTTCGGAGAGCGCGCAGAAGGGCGCGCACTTCATCGAGCTGGCCTGCCAGCGCAAGATTCCGCTGCTGTTCCTCCAGAACATCTCGGGCTTCATGGTCGGCGGCAAGTACGAGGCGGAGGGCATTGCCAAGCACGGCGCCAAGCTGGTGACGGCCGTTGCGACCGCGACCGTGCCGAAGATCACCGTGCTGATCGGCGGCTCCTTCGGCGCGGGCAACTACGGCATGTGCGGCCGCGCCTACGACCCGCGCTTCCTCTTCACCTGGCCCAACGCGCGCATCTCGGTGATGGGCGGCGAGCAGGCGGCCTCCGTCCTGGCTACGGTCCACCGCGACGCCGCCAAGTGGGACGAGCGCGAGGCTGAAGCCTTCAAGGCCCCGATCCGCCAGAAGTACGAGGACGAGGGCAACCCCTACTACGCCACGGCGCGGCTGTGGGATGACGGGGTGATCGATCCGGTCCAGACCCGCGATGTGCTGGGCCTGGCGCTCCAGGCGAGCCTGGAAGCGCCGATCCCCGACCGGCCGCAATTCGGCGTGTTCAGGATGTGATGGCCATGATCAAATCCCTCCTCATCGCCAATCGTGGCGAAATCGCCTGCCGGATCATCCGCACCGCGCGGCGGCTCGGCATTCGGACCGTCGCGGTCTATTCGGATGCCGACGCCCAGGCGCTGCACGTGCGCCAGGCGGACGAGGCCGTGCATATCGGGCCGTCCCCGGCGCGTGAATCCTACCTGATCGGTGAGAAGATCATCGTCGCTGCCCAGGCGACCGGGGCGGAGGCGATCCATCCGGGTTACGGCTTCCTGTCCGAGAACGCCGAGTTTGCCCAGGCCGTGCTCGACGCGGGCCTCGTCTGGGTCGGGCCGAAGCCCAGCTCGATCACCGCCATGGGCCTCAAGGACGCGGCCAAGAAGCTGATGGCCGAGGCCGGGGTGCCGGTGACGCCGGGCTACATGGGCGCGGACCAGTCGCCCGGCCTGCTCGTGGACGAGGCCGACAAGATCGGCTACCCCGTGCTCATCAAGGCGGTCGCCGGCGGCGGCGGCAAGGGGATGCGGCTGGTCGAGAAATCGGACGACTTCGCCGATGCGCTCGCCTCCTGCCAGCGCGAGGCGGCAAGCTCGTTCGGCAACGACCACGTGCTGATCGAGAAATACATCCAGCGCCCGCGCCACATCGAGGTCCAGGTGTTCGGGGATACGCACGGCAACGTCGTCCACCTGTTCGAGCGCGACTG
>CAZFPW010000431.1:0-1788 GCA_964520765.1 uncultured Novosphingobium sp. | reverse complement strand
TGCAATCGCGCCGCGACCTGCCGGGAATCGACGAGCTGCGCGCCGCCGGCCTGCTCGATCCGGTCGAGGATGCTCTGGCCGCGCTGACGGACGGAGCGCCGGATGCAGCCTCGGATTCCGGACCTGCTTCCGCGGGCGAGACGCCCGATTGCACCGAATTGTCGCAAGGGGCGGTTGCTCTGGCAACGGACGAGGAAAGTCCCTAGATAGGGGCCAGAGAGAACCTTGAAAGGCGTGCCCGCGCGCCCGTCCAGTTGCCTATTCAGGAGTTAGTTCGATGGGTTTGTCACTTCCGCACCTGATCATCCTGGCGATCGTGGTGCTCGTCCTGTTCGGCCGTGGCCGCATCTCCGAGATGATGGGAGATTTCGGCAAGGGCATCAAGAGCTTCAAGCAGGGCATGAGCGAGGAAGAGGCCGGGCGTGACGCCGCCGCCACGCCCCCGCCGGCCCAGATCGCGCCGCCCCACAACACTACGCCCCCCGCCCAGCAGCAGGCCACGCTGAACGGCGAGACGGTGGTCGACACGAACCAGGCCGGCCCGCGCTAAGCCGACCGGCCGCAATTCCGCATGTTCGACATCGGCGCTTCCGAGCTGCTGCTGACCGTGATCGTCGCGATCGTCGTGATCGGGCCGAAGGACCTGCCGCGCGCGCTGCGCATGGCGGGCGGCTGGATCGCCAAGGTCCGCCGCGTCTCGGGCCATTTCCGGTCCGGCATCGAGGAGATGATCCGCCAGGCCGAGCTGGAGGAGATGGAGAAGAAGTGGCGCGAGAAGAACGAGGCGATCATGCGGGAAGGGTCCGCCGCCGTTCCGGCCGCCTCGGCCGAAGCCGCGCTGCCCGCCCCGGCCGCTGCCGAGTATCCGGCCGAACCCGCGCCGGAGCCGGCCGCCCCTGAATCGCTCCTGCCCGAACCGTCCCAGCCCCAGCCGGAGCCCGTAACCGATCACGCCGCGCCGGAACTGCCGCTCGGCCCGCCGAAGGCCCGGCCATGATCCTCAAGATCCGCGACATCGACAATTCCGAAGCGCCGCTGCTCGACCACCTGCTGGAGCTGCGCACCCGCCTGCTGCGCTGCATCCTGGTGCTGGGCCTGGCCTTCTGCGTCTGCCTCTATTTCGCGGGCGACATCTTCGGCTTCCTCGCCCGCCCCCTGATCGACGCCTTTCCGCCGGGGCAGGGCAAGCTGGTCTACACCAAGCTCTACGAAGCCTTCTTCGTGGAGATCAAGGTGGCCCTGTTCGCCGCCTTCTTCGTGACCTTCCCCTACCTGGCGAACCAGATCTGGGCCTTCGTCGCCCCCGGCCTCTACGCCAACGAGAAGAAGGCCTTCCTGCCCTTCCTGATCGCGACCCCGGTGCTGTTCACCGCCGGCGCGGCGCTGGCCTATTACATCGTCATGCCCACGGCCTTCCACTTCTTCCTCGGCTTCGAGGTCGATCGCGGGGGGATCAAGCAGGAAGCCCTGCCGGCGATGGGCGACTACCTCAGCCTGGTCATGCAGTTCATCCTGGCCTTCGGGATCAGCTTCCTGCTGCCCGTGCTGCTGATGCTGCTCAACCGCGCCGGCATCGTCTCGCGCGAGCAGCTCGTTTCCGCGCGGCGCTATGTGATCGTGGCGATCTTCGGCGTCGCCGCCGTGGCGACCCCGCCGGACGTGGTCTCCCAGCTGGCCCTGGCGATCCCGCTGCTGATCTTGTTCGAGGGTTCGCTGCTCCTGATGCGGATCAGCGACAAGCGCGCGGAGAAGGAAAAGGCCGAGGCGGAAGCGGCGGAGAAGGCTGAG
>CAZFPW010000430.1:0-1797 GCA_964520765.1 uncultured Novosphingobium sp. | reverse complement strand
TGGCGCGGGCGCAAAGATCCTTGGTGAAGCCCTTGGAGCCTTCGAGTTGGGCCGCCTGGCGGCTGGGGCCGAACACCGGGAAGGCGGCGGCGCGCAGGCTGTCGGTCAGCCCGTCGACCAGCGGCGCTTCCGGCCCGATCACGACCAGGCCGATCCGGTGCGTCTCGCAGAAGGCGACGACCGCGGCGTGATCGGTGACGTCGAGGGCCACCAGTTCGGCATGTTCGGCAATGCCGGGGTTGCCCGGCGCGGCGTAGAGGGTATCGCCCTCGTTTGCGAGCAGGCGGGATTGCGCGAGCTTCCATGCCAGCGCATGTTCGCGCCCGCCCGAGCCCAGCAGCAGGATATTCATGGCCGCCCCTTATTCCGACGAAGACAGTGAAGCCGGGCTGGTAGCGAAGGACTCGGCCGGAAACAACGCCGCGCCGCTCTCGATCAGCGAGATTTCCGGCCTGCTCAAGCGCACGGTGGAGGATCGCTTCGCCTTCGTGCGGGTGCGGGGCGAGCTTTCGGGGGTGAAGCGCGCGGCCTCGGGCCATCTCTACCTCTGCCTCAAGGACGAGGGCGCGCGGCTCGACGGGGTGATGTGGCGCGGTACGGCGCAGCGCCTGGCCTTCCTGCCCGAGGACGGGGTGGAGGTGATCGCCACCGGCAAGCTGACCACCTATCCCGGCCGTTCCAACTACCAGATCGTGATCGAGCGGATGGAGATCGCGGGCGAGGGCGCGCTGCTCGCCCTGCTGGCCAAGACCCGCGCCCGGCTGGAGGCGGAGGGGCTGTTCGACCGCGCCCGAAAACGCCCGCTGCCCTTCCTGCCGCGCCGGATCGGCGTCGTCACCTCGCCCACCGGGGCGGTGATCCGCGACATCCTCCACCGCCTGGCCGACCGCTTTCCCAGCCACGTCCTGGTCTGGCCCGTGCTGGTCCAGGGCCAGGGCGCCGCCGAGCAGGTGGCGGCGGCGGTGCAGGGCTTCTCGGCCATGCCGGCGGACCGCCGGCCCGACCTGGTGATCGTCGCGCGCGGCGGCGGCTCGATCGAGGACCTTTGGGCCTTCAACGAGGAGGTCGTGGTCCGCGCCATCGCGGCCAGCGCGATTCCCGTGATCTCCGCCGTGGGGCACGAAACCGACACCACCCTGGTCGACTTCGCCGCCGACCTGCGCGCGCCGACGCCCACCGCCGCCGCCGAGATCGCCGTACCGGTGCGCGAGGAGCTGTTCGCCCAGCTGGCCGACCTCGCCCTGCGCAAGCGCAAGTGCGCGCTGCGGCCCGTGGCGCTGGGGCGGGAACGGCTGGAGGCGCGGGCTCAGCGCCTGCCCCGGCCGGAGGCGCTGCTGAGCGCCAAGGCGCAACAGCTCGACGACTTGGCCGACCGGCTGCGGCGCGGGCTGGGGCAGCGGATCGTCCATGCCCGGCTGGCCTTGCAGCAGGACGCCGCGCGCCTCTCCGCGCCGCTGCTCGCCGCGCGGGTCCGGCATGACCGGCAGCGGCTCGACGCGATTCGCCTGGCCCCCGCCCTGGTGACGGGGCGGATCGCCAGCGGGGCGGAGCGGCTGGCCGCCCTGTCGCGCCTCGCCCAGTCGCTCCACCCCGACAAGCCGCTGGCGCGCGGCTATGTGCGGGTGACCGCGGCGGACGGGCGCACCCTGGTCAGCAAGGCCGAGGCCGCGCGCGAGGCCGCGCTGTCGCTGCACTTCGGCGACGGCGAGCTGGCCGTGACCCCGCTCGGCTCACGGCCCCCGCGCGCCGCCGCGCCGCAAAAGCCGCCGCCGCCCGAGCAGGGGAAATTGCTTTGAG
>CAZFPW010000429.1:0-1806 GCA_964520765.1 uncultured Novosphingobium sp. | reverse complement strand
CCGCTGACCTTCATCGACGGCAAGAAGAGCTACACCGTCCAGAAGGCCTTCGAGGGCGTGATCGGCAACCTCAACCGCCGCATGCTCCAGACCGAGAGCGCCTGGATGCGCGAGGAGCTGGGCAAGTACCAGGCGGCCCAGCCCTGCGAAGTCTGCGACGGCAAGCGGCTCAAGCCCGAGGCGCTCAGCGTCAAGGTCGCCGGCACCGACATCTCCGCCGTCACCCGCCTGTCGGTGGCCGACGCGGTGGAATGGTTCCTCGGCCTGGAGCCGCAGCTCACCGCGCAGCAGCAGCAGATCGCCAAGGCCATCCTCAAGGAGATCAACGAGCGGCTCGGCTTCCTCAACAACGTCGGGCTCGACTACCTCAACCTCGACCGCACCAGCGGCACCCTTTCGGGCGGCGAGAGCCAGCGCATCCGCCTCGCCAGCCAGATCGGCTCGGGGCTGTCCGGCGTGCTTTACGTGCTCGACGAGCCCTCCATCGGCCTCCACCAGCGCGACAACGACCGCCTGCTGGAAACGCTGAAGCGCCTGCGCGACCTGGGCAACACGGTGATCGTGGTCGAACACGACGAGGACGCCATCCGCACCGCCGACCATATCGTCGACCTCGGCCCCGGCGCCGGGGTCCACGGCGGGGAGATCGTCGCGCAGGGCAGGCTCAAGGACATCCTCAAGTCCAAGGCCTCGCTCACCGGCCAATACCTCTCCGGCGCCCGCGCGATCGAGGTGCCGGCCAAGCGCCGCAAGGGCAACGGGCTCAAGCTCACCGTGGAAGGCGCGCGGGCCAACAACCTGCGCAACGTCACGGCCGCGATCCCTCTCGGCACCTTCTGCTGCATCACCGGCGTCTCGGGCTCCGGCAAGTCCAGCTTCACCATCGATACGCTCTATGCCGGCGCCGCGCGGCAATTGAACGGCGCCCGCGTCATCGCCGGCCCGCACGACCGGATCACCGGGCTGGAGCATTGCGACAAGGTGATCGAGATCGACCAGTCGCCGATCGGCCGCACCCCGCGCTCCAACCCGGCGACCTACACCGGCGCCTTCACCCAGATCCGCGACTGGTTCGCCGGCCTGCCGGAAAGCCAGGCGCGCGGCTACAAGCCGGGCCGGTTCAGCTTCAACGTCAAGGGCGGGCGGTGCGAGGCCTGCCAGGGCGACGGCCTGATCAAGATCGAGATGCACTTCCTGCCCGACGTCTACGTCACCTGCGAGGAATGCGGCGGCAAGCGCTACAACCGCGAGACGCTGGAGGTGAAGTTCAAGGGCCTGTCGATCGCCGACGTGCTCGACATGACGATCGAGGACGCCGAGGAATTCTTCAAGGCCGTCCCCCCGATCCGCGACAAGATGCACATGCTGAACGAGGTTGGCCTGGGCTACGTCAAGGTCGGCCAGCAGGCGACGACCCTCTCGGGCGGTGAGGCCCAGCGGGTGAAGCTGGCCAAGGAGCTGAGCCGGCGTTCGACCGGGCAGACGCTCTACATCCTCGACGAGCCGACCACGGGCCTGCACTTCGAGGACGTCCGCAAGCTCCTCGAAGTGCTGCAGCGGCTGGTCGACGGGGGCAATTCGGTCGTGGTGATCGAGCACAACCTGGACGTCATCAAGGTGGCCGACTGGCTCATCGACCTCGGCCCCGAAGGCGGCGTGCGCGGCGGCGAGATCGTCGCGGAAGGCACGCCGGAGCAGGTCGCCGCCAATGCGCGGAGCTTCACCGGCCAGTACCTCGCGCCGCTGCTGGAGCGGGGCCGGGCGCAGGGCGTGGCGGCGGAGTGAGCCATTATCGGCCCGAGTTCG
>CAZFPW010000428.1:0-1840 GCA_964520765.1 uncultured Novosphingobium sp. | reverse complement strand
GCTGAGCGGAGGTGGGAGTGGCTCTGCCGCCTGCTCCCTTGCCAGCCCCCCCAACCTCGCTAACATGCCCCTGGCTTTCGATGAGGTGATGCAAATGGGCGGGTTTCTGATCGCACTCCTGGTGCTGGTGTTCGTGTTCCTGGCGATGGGCGTGCGGGTGGTGCGGCAGGGCTACGTCTATACGATCGAGCGGCTGGGCAAGTATTCGCTGGCGGCGACGCCGGGGCTCCACGTCATCATCCCGTTCATCGACCGCGTCGGGCACAAGGTGAACATGATGGAGCAGGTGCTCGACATTCCGGGGCAGGAGATCATCACCCGCGACAACGCCATGGTCGGCGTCGATGCCGTGGTGTTCTTCCAGGTGCTGGACGCGGGCAAGGCGGCCTACGAGGTGTCGAACCTCTACGTCGCGATCATGCAGCTCACCACCACCAACCTGCGCACGGTGATGGGCTCTATGGACCTCGACGAGACCCTGTCGAAGCGCGACGAGATCAACGCGAAGCTGCTCTCGGTGATCGACCACGCGACCTCGCCCTGGGGCGTCAAGATCACCCGGATCGAGATCAAGGACATCCGCCCGCCGGCCGACATCTCCAACGCCATGGCCCGGCAGATGAAGGCCGAGCGCGAGAAGCGCGCCCAGATCCTGGAAGCGGAAGGCTCGCGCGCGTCGGAGATCCTGCGCGCCGAGGGTGAGAAGCAGGGCGCGATCCTCCAGGCCGAGGGCCGCCGCGAGGCCGCCTTCCGCGATGCCGAGGCCCGCGAGCGCGAGGCCGAGGCGGAGGCCAAGGCGACCCAGATGGTGTCCGACGCGATCGCCTCCTCGGGCGTCCAGGCGATCAACTACTTCATCGCCCAGAAATATACCGAGGCGGTTTCGCAGTTCGCCACCTCGCCCAATGCCAAGACCATCCTGTTCCCGGTCGAGGCGACGCAGCTCATCGGCTCGCTCGGCGGGATCGGGGAGCTGGTCAAGGAGGCCGTGAGCGGCGGTAGCGGCGGTGGTGGCGGTGGCGGGCAGCCCGCCGCGCCGCGCGCGACCCGGCCCACCGTGCCGCCGAGCATGCCGGGAACCCCGCGGCAATGACCTGGCTCGAAACGCTCGACGGGCATTGGGCCTGGCTGGCGCTGGGGCTGATCCTGGCCGTCGCGGAGATGGCCGTGCCGGGCTTCTTCCTGATCTGGCTGGCCGGGGCGGCGATCGTCACCGGCCTGCTGGTCTGGGCCGTGCCCCTGAGCCTGGCCTGGCAGATCGTGATCTTCGCCGTCCTGGCGCTGACCGCCGTGCTCGTCGGCCGCCGCTATTTTCGCGCCAACCCGGTCGAGGCCGCCGATCCCCTGATGAACGATCGCGGCGGGAGGCTGGTGGGTGAGGTGGTGGTCGTCACCCAGGCGATCGACGGCGGCGCCGGCCGCGTCCGCCAGGGCGACGGCGAATGGCTCGCCAAGGGGCCGGACGCGGAGCCCGGCACCCGCATGCGCGTCCGCGGCCACGAGGGCACGGTGCTGCTGGTCGAGCACCTGCATTGAGCCACGTCGTCCCGGACTTGATCCGGGACCGCTGGCCTCATCGACGCGACCCAAACACCTAGGGCCCGTCCGACCTTGATCGAATCGTTACTCGTCATGCTGAACTTGTTTCAGCATCCATGGCGCCCCCGTTGCCGATAGCGCGACGGTCGTGGAAAACGGCAGGCGTTGCACCATGGACCCTGAAACGAGTTCAGGGTGACGATGAGGAAACGGATGGTTCAATCCAGATCGGACGGACTCTAGCCTCCAGCGGTCCCGGATCAAGTCCGGGACGACGATCTGCTCCCGGAACTTGTAGCAC
>CAZFPW010000427.1:0-1867 GCA_964520765.1 uncultured Novosphingobium sp. | reverse complement strand
GGGCGGCATCTGCCTCAACTGGGGCTGCATCCCGACCAAGGCGCTGCTGCGCTCGGCCGAGGTGTTCCACCAGATGAAGCACGCCAAGGACTATGGGCTGTCGGCGGACAACGTCGCGGCCGACCTCGACGCCATCGTCAAGCGCTCACGGGGCGTCGCCGGCCAGCTCAACAAGGGCGTCACCGGGCTGATGAAGAAGAACAAGATCGCCGTGCACATGGGGCAGGGCAAGATCACCGCGCCGGGCAAGCTCGACGTCACCGACGCCGACGGCAAGACGACCAGCCTGGAAGCCAAGCACATCGTCATCGCCACCGGCGCCCGCGCCCGCGACCTGCCCAAGGCCAAAGCCGACGGCAAGCGCATCTGGACCTATCGCCATGCGATGACACCCACCGAAATGCCGACCAAGCTCCTCGTCATCGGCTCGGGCGCGATCGGGATCGAGTTCGCCAGCTTCTACAACGACCTCGGCGTCGACGTCACCGTGGTCGAAATGATGGACCGCATCGTGCCCGTGGAGGACGCCGACGTTTCCGCCTTCCTCGAAAAGTCGCTGACCAAGCAGGGCATCAAGATCCTGACCAAGGCCAACGTCGCGGGGATCGAGAACGGCGACAAGGCCGTAAAGGTCACGATCAAGGACAAGGACGGCAAGGAAGCGGCGGAGGATTACAGCCACGTCATCGTCGCCATCGGCATCGTCCCGAACCTGGAGAACATCGGCCTGGAGGACCTCGGCGTCGAGCCCGACAAGCGCTATCACATCAAGGTCGACGACTTCGGCCGCACCAACGTGAAGGGCGTGTGGGCCATCGGCGACTGCACGGACGGCCCCTGGCTCGCCCACAAGGCCAGCCACGAGGGCATCACCACGGCCGAGGCGATCGCGCAGGAGCTGGGCAACAAGGACGTCCACCCGCACCCGCTCGACCGCCGCAACATTCCGGGCTGCACCTATTGCCACCCGCAGGTCGCCAGCGTCGGCCTGACCGAGGCCAAGGCCAAGGAAGCCGGCTATGAGCTGAAGGTCGGCACCTTCCCCTTCATCGGCAACGGCAAGGCCATCGCGCTGGGCGAGGCGGAAGGCTTCATCAAGACGGTGTTCGACGCCAAGACCGGCGAACTGCTCGGCGCGCACATGATCGGGGCGGAAGTGACCGAGCTGATCCAGGGCTACGTCGTCGGCAAGACGCTGGAGACGACCGAGGCCGAGCTGATCCAGACCGTGTTCCCGCACCCGACGCTGAGCGAGATGATGCACGAATCGACCCTCGCCGCCTTCGGCCGGGCCGTGCATATCTAAGGCGAACCAGGTCCCTCCCCTTTCCGGGGGGAGGGCTCCCCAGCGCTTACCGGGCGGCTTCCGCCTGCTTCACGATATGCTCGAACACCGCGACGTGCAGCGGGGCTTCGAAGGTGCAGCCCACCGACTTGCCCTCCTGCCAGATGATCTTGGCGTTCAGCATGGCGAGGCCGGGAATGCGGATGCGCAGGGGCAGGTCGTTGCGGCAATTGGGCAGCCAGGCCACGCGAAAGCCGGTTTGCGAGATGTCGTCGAGCCGGACCATGGCCCACGAGTCGCGCCCCTGGCGCACTTCGCACATCAAGGCGACCTCGGCGCGCTTGCCCCAACGGGTGCAGCCGTCCTGATACCGCGGGAATGTTTCGTGCTTCACCTGCGTCCCTCCTGAGCAAGGGCCCTTAGCCGCAATCCTCTTTCCAATCTCTTAGCCTGGAGGCCGCGGTCTTCAGATGATGCCGCGTTCTCTCAACAGCGCCTCCTCGTCGCCCGCTACCCAGCCGAAGACCTTCGGCTCTCCATCCAGCTTCTGGATGAGATAGTGGACCTCGAAATCGATCTCCG
>CAZFPW010000426.1:0-1872 GCA_964520765.1 uncultured Novosphingobium sp. | reverse complement strand
CCCTGCACCAGCAAGGTGGCCGAGGGCGAGGACCCGCGCTCGGGCCGCTGGAAGGGCTGGGACAAGACCGAATGCGGCATCCACGTGCCGCTGACCCCGGAAGGCGACCTGCCGCCCGACTACGACCCGGTGTTCTGAACCGCCACGGACGGAGGGGGGAATGGCGCGCCTTCCCCCCTCCACCCCGACGCCTGCGGCGTCGCGGTCCCCCCTCCCCATTCCGGCTATCGCGGAAACGGGGAGGATCGTTCAGTCAGGCTTATTGTCCCGCCGGACCGCCGCGGCCGCCCATCCGTTGCATCATCTGCTGGCGGAAGGCGTCGCGCTCTGCCTTGGTGAGCTGGCCGTCGCGGTCGGCGTCCTGCTGCTCGAAGCGCTGGACCTGCGCGGCGACGAATTCCGCCTTGCTGATCGTTCCGTCGCCGTTCGCATCGGCCCGGCGCATCCCGCGCCCGCCGCCGGCGCTCAGCTCATCGGCGGAAAGATTGCCGTCCTGGTTCGCGTCGAGCCGGGCGAATTGCGCTTCGCCGGCCTGCTCGGCCTCGGCCTTGGTCACGGTGGCATCGCCATAGGGGTCCGCCGGCGGCCCCGGCTGGGCATAGGCGGCGCCGGAAATGGAAATGGCCGCGGCCATCGCCAGAAACTTGGTCTTGTTCATCGATCGTACCTTCGGTTGCGTGAGGCGCTTGGGAGCCTGGCCCCGCGCCCGTCTGACCCTGCCGGCCCTAACCACGGCTAGCTGTCCGCACGATTTACCGGCAAGCCCCGCAAGGTCGCGAATTGTCGCAGGAGCCTATCGCCCGAAACGGTGGATTTCTTCCGCCGTTTCAGGCAACCAATCCGCATGGACGAACCGGAACGGCGCAAGATCGGCTTGGAAGACGGTGGGTTCCTGGCCCTCGTCCTGATCGTCACCCTGGCCTTTGCCTGGCTGCTGACCCCCTATTTCGGCGCGATCCTGTGGGGCGTGGTCGTGGCGATCCTGTTCAACCCGCTCTATCGCCGGCTGACCGTCCGGTTCGGCGGGCGGCATAACCTGGCGGCCGCGACGACATTGCTCATCATCCTGCTGCTGGTGATCCTGCCCTCGCTGTTCATCGCCGCCAGCCTCGTCCAGGAAGCGGCCAGCTTCTACAACCAGCTCCGGACGGGCCAGATCGACCTTGCCGGGATGTTCCAGCGAATGCACGACGCCCTGCCCCACTGGGCCCAAGGCATCGTGGACCGCTATGGCCTGACCGACCTGGAAGCCGCGCGGGAACGGCTGGGCGGCACGCTGGCGACCGGGCTCAACTCGATCGCCGCCCAGGCCCTGACCTTTGGGCAGGGCGCGCTGAACTTCGTCGCGGCGCTGGGCGTCATGCTCTATCTCACCTATTTCCTGATCCGCGACGGCCGGCCGCTGAACCGCCGCATCCGCGCCCTGGTGCCGCTGCGCCCCGACATCCGCGACAAGCTGTTCGAGCATTTCGTGGTCGTGGTGCGCGCGACGATGAAGGGCACGGTGGTCGTCGCGATCGTCCAGGGCGTGCTGGGCGGGGTGATCTTCTGGGCCCTGGGCATCGAGGGCGCGCTGCTGTGGGGCGTGCTGATGGGCTTCTTCTCGCTCGTCCCCGCGGTTGGCACGGCCATCGTCTGGGTGCCGATCGCGGCCTATCTCCTGCTCACCGGATCGCTGTGGCAGGGTGCGGCGCTGGTGGCTTGCGGCGTCCTGGTGATCGGCATGATCGACAACGTGCTGCGCCCGATCCTGGTCGGCAACGACACCCGCATGCCCGATTTCGTGATCCTGATCGCGACCCTGGCCGGGCTGGAGCTGTTCGGCCTCAACGGCTTCATCATCGGCCCGGTCATCGCCGCGCTGTTCATCGC
>CAZFPW010000425.1:0-1887 GCA_964520765.1 uncultured Novosphingobium sp. | reverse complement strand
AGATGTTGTTGAGCGTCGCGTAGACCGTGTCGATCCCGGCGATGAACACGAAGAAGACGAACCCGAAGATCTCCTTCTCGGAAAGCGGCTCGCCGTTCGGGGCGGCATGGACGATGCGGCTGATCATGCCCTCGTCGGGATTGGCGCGCTTGTCGGCGATCGCGGTGTTCAGGTAGTCGCCGATCTCCTTCATGACCCCGATCATCTTGGGCGGGTCCATGTTCTTGAGCAGTTGCACCACCCAGGTGACGAACTGGTCGCGCATGTTCTGCGGCAGACCCATCAGGTCGAGGAAGACGCAGACCGGCAGGGGCCGGGCGAAGTCCTCGGTGAACTCGCACTCGCCCTTGGCGATGACGGCGTCGATCAGCTCGTTGGAGAGCGTGCGGATACGCTCCTCCCACTTGAGCACGGCCTGCGGATTGACCAGCGGATCGACGATCGCGCGGTACTTGCGGTGAGCCGGAGGATCGATCTCGATCGGCAGGAAGTAGAAGTAGTCCTTGGGATCGCGCGGGAACGGCGTCGAGCTGGCGGAAGAGAAATACTCGCCGTGACGCAGCGCGAAGAAGGCGTCCTCATGCTTGATGAGCTGCCAGGCGTTCTGCATCGGGCCGACGTCGTAATAGATCGGCGGCAGCGTCTCGTGCATCCGCGGGAAGAATTCGTAGGGATCCTCGTTGAAGGCCGGGCTGAAGGGAATGCCGGTCGAGCGGATCAGCTCCTTCGGCACGTGGGGCGGGATGTTGTCCGGCCCGGCAAGGCGCGGAAGGGGGAACGGAACCGGATTCTTCGGATCGTTCTCGGGGATGAGGACGGGTGCGGTTGCCATGTTCTTCTCTCCTGAATGCCGCTCAGTACTGCTGCTCGGGCAGCTCGACGACAAGGCCGTCGAGTTCCGGCGTGATGGTGATCTGGCAGCTCAGGCGGCTGGTGGGCCGAACCTCGGCCGCGGCGGATTCCAGCATGTCGCGCTCGTCGTCGGACGACGGGCCGCCGACCTTGTCGGCCCAGGCGGCATCGACGTAGCAATGGCAGGTCGCGCAGGCGAGGCCGCCGCCGCATTCTCCGACGATGCCCTCGATCCCGTTGTTGACGGCGCCGCGCATCACATTTTCGCCAACGGCCACGTCGACGTCATGCCGAGCCCCATCGGCTTCGACATAGGTAACGAGCGGCATGATGAAATCTCCCGAATGATTATGAGAACGATGTTCTCAGTTTAGTCCGATCCCTCGATTCTGTCAACGCTTCCCTGCTGGACCGTAGCAAATCCGCGAGTTATGGCAGCCCGATGACGGCGCTTGCGACATCCCGGGAATCCAGAGTTCGCGGCTTTCTCGCCCATGAGAAGGCCGAGCGGACACGCGCGATCGTGGCGGCTGCATATGAGCTGATCGACGAAGGCGGGCTGGAGAACCTGACGATCCGCGCCGTGCTCAAGCGCACCGGCCTCGCCCGCCGCGCCTTCTATGAGCAGTTCGCGGGCAAGGACGACCTGGTCCTGGCGGTGTTCGAGCAGGCGATGCGCTTCGCCGCCAGCATGTACGACGAGCTTGTCGCCTCCGTCGACGATCCGGTCGAGCGGCTGAAGACGATCATCGTCTCGATCGGCCACGGCGCGGCGACGCCGGAGGAAGCGACCACCGGCGAAGGCAGCCGCATGGCCGCCGCGCTCAGCCGCGAGCACCTGCGGCTTGCCGAATCCCGCCCCGAAGAGCTGCACCACGCGCTGCGTCCGCTGATGGCGCTGATCGCGGACCAACTGGCGGCCGGCATGACGGCGGGCAAGGTCCGCCAGGGCGATCCGGCCCGGCTGGCGCTGTTCATCTACAACCTGGTCGCGACGACCATGCACACCGAACTCATCACCCAGGAGACCGTCGG
>CAZFPW010000424.1:0-1890 GCA_964520765.1 uncultured Novosphingobium sp. | reverse complement strand
AAAGGCCCCGAGGCGTCGACGACTAGATCGGGCGAATGCCGCCTCAGCGCTTCCGCGATGTCCGAGCGATCGAGCACGGCCGGCGCAAGGTGTGGATCGGCCCGGCAGAAGGCCTCCGCCCTGGCCCGCGAACGTCCCGCTACGAGCACCGTATGCCCCTCTACGGCCAGCCGCCGGCTGATCCTGCCGCCGAAGCTGCCATAGCCGCCAAGGATGAGAATACGGCTCAAAGCATCCGGTCCGCCTGCTCAGGGGTCGGAACCCAGCAGGTCTGGCGCTTACCGAACAGGCGGTAACGGTTACGGGCGATGAATCGGTAAAGCGGATCGCGCAGCATCGACGGCACGAGACCGAAGATCGTCAGAGCGCGCCATGGCCAGCCCAGACCCGCCCAGATTGCAAGGATCGCATCACTGTCGCGAAGGGCCTTGCCGCCCGAGACCACGATCAGCGTTTCGGGATTGGTTGGATCGATGCCGAAGCGGCGATAGAGCGCCGCGCCGGCCATACCCTGCATTGCGGCGAGCCGGAAATGGCCGCGGCGGTCATGATGCAGGACGAATCGTGCATTGGCCGAGCACAGCACGCATTCGGCATCGAATACGATGATGGGATGATCGCCTTCCATCAGGCCGCGATCATTCCCGGCGCTTCGGCCATGGGACGCTCTTCCAGCCCCAGCGTGCCGAGCGGATTGCCGATCAGCCCGCTCACCATGGCAGCCTGGATCGCCGGTGCCGGCCATAGTTTCGAGAGCGGTCCGACCAGCCTGTCACGAACGAGCGGAAGTATGCGGCTATCGGATTGATAGACGGGAGTGAACAGCCAGGTCAGCCATTGATAGAGCCGAACGTGCCGGCGGCGCAGCGCCACGGCTTCGGACAGGGCGGGGGCCACCGCTTCGTGCCGCGAAAGCCCTGTCGCCAAAGCCCAGGCATCCAGCAAAGCCATGTTCGCACCCTGGCCCAGCTGTGGGCTTGCCGAATGCCATGCATCGCCAATGTGGATCAGTCGTTCCTCGGCCGGCCGGGGCAAGGTGCGGTGCGCGTATCGGGCGAAGGTCAGTTGTTCGTCCGTCGCGATCTGATCGAGGAAGGGCGCGCATTCGGGCCAGAGCGCCAGAACGTCACGCTTCCACCTATCCAATCCAGCCTCACGCCATGCGGCTAGGTTATTGCCCTTGAGCGACCAGAAGAAGGCCGCCTTCCTGCGCGTTCCGTCACCAATGCCGAGTGGGAGGACGCCGGCCATCACGCTCGATCGATGATAGCGCTGCGACAGGGTGTGGGTATCGAGGCCGCAATCGTCGGGCCAGTCAAGACTGGCCCATAGCGCGCCATAGGCCAGCTCGTATCCGGCCGATGGAGCGAGGATCGAGCGGGTGCCAAGAGCATCGACCACCAGATCGAAGCGCTCGCTGGAACTGCCGTCCTCGAAAACCAGGGCACGTCCGCCGGCTTCAAGCCTGGAGCCAACCACCGTGTGCCCGATGCGGATCTCGATTCCTTGCGCCAGGACCGCATCGTGCAGCGTGGCGAAAAGGCTGGCCCGGTGGATGCCTATGCCGCAGCGGCTGCTGCGCGCCATGGCGGCATAGTGCACGTCGAGGACAACCCGGTCCCCGGCCTTGCCGAACAGCCGATCCACCCGGCCCCCTTCGCGCCAGACGCGCTCCGCCAGGCCCAGTTGCGCCAGCACCGCCAGTCCGGTCGGTTGGATCATCAGCCCGGAGCCGAGCGGGCGCGGCGTCTCGAACCGTTCGAAGAGTTTGACCCGCTCGCCGGCCCGCGCGAGGAGAAGCGCTGCCGCCAGTCCCCCAATCCCGCACCCGGCAATCGCAATCGACCGCTGCCCCATGTCCTAGCCATAGCGCACATGATCGACAAAAAA
>CAZFPW010000423.1:0-1898 GCA_964520765.1 uncultured Novosphingobium sp. | reverse complement strand
GCGAATTGCTCGATCAAGGCAAGCTGACGACGGCGCGAGACTTCTGGGCTGCCGCCTTCGTTTTTCAGCATGGCGACCAGCCGGAAGACTATCTGCTCGCCCATGCCCTTGCGGTACGCTCCCTGGGGCTGGGCTTGAAGGACGCGGAATGGATCGCCGCGGCCACGCTCGATCGGTATTTGGAGAGCACCGGCAAAAGCCAAATCTATGGCACTCAGTTTCTTGCACCGCCCGACATGCCGGCTTCTCTGGCGCCTTATGACACCCAACTCCTGCCGGATTCACTGCGAAGCGCCGCGGGAGCGGGGACGCTGGACGAGCAGAGGCGCCAGGTGGCGGAGTTGGAGGCGAGGAGGCAAGCGGCGCAGCGCTAGCGGAAAGGCGTCGTCCCGGACTTGATCCGGGACCGCTGGCGACCAGGTTGTAAGGTCGCGTCGATGAGGCCAGCGGTCCCGGATCAAGTCCGGGACGACGGTTCTCGCGAACGGTTGCCAATCGGCTGCAACGCGGCTATGCGCGCCGTTCCGATTTCCAGGCCGGTCGGAACCGGCTGCCAGCGAAAGACAATGCGATGAAGGCCGATATCCATCCCGACTACCACACGATCAAGGTCCAGATGACCGACGGCACCGTGTTCGAGACCCGCTCCACCTGGGGCAAGGAAGGCGACACGCTGACGCTCGACATCGATCCGACCTCGCACCCGGCCTGGACCGGGGGCAAGGCGCAGATCCAGGATGGCGGCCGCGTCGCACAGTTCAACAAGCGGTTCGGCGGGCTTACCCTCAAGAAGGGTTGATCGGCTCATCACCGGCAAAGGAAAGGGCGGCTTCGGGCCGCCCTTTCTGTTTTTGGGGATCGTTCTTCCACCCTCCGCTCAGCCTGAGCTTGTCGAAGGCCATGCGCGAACCTTTGCCCCAAGCTCCCCGGACCTGGCGGCACCGGCATCGCGTGGCCTTCGACAGGCTCAGGCTGAGCGGGCGTGCGCCATGTGTGGTGGCGGGCCGATGCCTCAGGCCGCCAGCCGCGTGGTCTCGCCCAGGGCTGCCTGCAAGGCCGCCTCGCGCTGTTCCGGGCCGATGTTGATCCCGTCCGCCAGGACGAATTCCGGCTCGATGCCGATGAAGCCGAACACGCCGCGCAGGTAGCTTTCGACATGCTCCAGCGCGGCGGCGGGAGAGCCCGCGTCGTAGAACCCCCCGCGCGAGACCGCGACGATCACCCGCTTGCCCCCGGCCAGGCCTTCGGGGCCCTGCGCGGTGTAGCGGAAGGTCACGCCCGCCGTCAGGATGCGGTCGATCCAGGCCTTGAGCTGGCTCGGCACGGCGAAATTGTACATCGGCGCGCCGATCACCACCGTATCGGCGGCGAGGAATTCGTCGAGCACGGCGCGGTCGGCCATCGCCTTCAGCGTCAGGTGGGGCAGGGGATCGGCGGCGAGGTCGCGCCGGATCACCTCCGCGCCGGGCCGCGCGCCGGCCAATCGGGCGACGATGGCGCTCGTCACCTGGCGCGAAACGCTCGCCTCGCCGGTGATCGCGCTGTCGATATGCAGGATAGTCACATTTGCCTCCTAGGTATTGATTTGTTACCGAGGCACTCCAGATAACCACCAGGCGAACCCTCGCAAGAAGGCACTTTTCTGTGCGCTCGGGCACAGGATTGTTCGCCGGTAACACCAAGGTAACCGGAAAGGACCGCGACATGGCCGATCAACAAGACAGGGCGGATGAATGCGCCGGCGATCCCGCCAGCCCGGCCTGCCGCAGCGTGAACCACGTGCTCCAGCGGATCGGCGACAAGTGGAGCGTGCTGATCGTGCAGATGCTCGCGGCCGGACCCCGGCGCTTCAACGAGCTGCGGCGGGACATCCCGGCGATCTCGCAGCGCATGCTCAC
>CAZFPW010000422.1:0-1901 GCA_964520765.1 uncultured Novosphingobium sp. | reverse complement strand
AGCACGCCCGCCGCGTGATCCCAGGCGAGCGTCCGCTCGAAGATCGACACGTCGTTGATGCCCAGCGCGAGACGGGGCCATTGCTCGGCGGCGCAGCGCGGAATGTCGAGGCAGGCGTAGTGCGGGGCGATTTCCGTGCGCAGCGCCTCGCGCTTCGCGGGATCGGCGAAGACCAGCGAGATCGCGGCGATCGGCGGAACCTGGCCGCTCGGGCGGGCCTGGATGCGCGTCCCATCGACGAAGGCGCCTTGGCCGAGCCCAGCGTGGCAGAACCGTCCGGTCAGCACGTCCAGGATCCAGCCGCCGACCGTCTCGCCCTTTTCCGCGAGCGAGACGATCACGCCGAAGGGCGGCTTGCCGGCGGCGAAGTTGTTGGTGCCGTCGAGCGGGTCGACGATCCAGCACAGCGCATCGCCCAGCCGGTCCTGCAGGGTCGGGTCGGCATGATAGGCTTCCTCGCCGACGATTGCGGCCTCGGGCATGATCCGCGCCAGGCCCTCGGTGAGGATCGCCTCGGCCTCGCCATCGGCGATGGTGACGACATCGTCGATTGCCTTGTTGACGATCTGGTCGGTCGCGAGCTTCTGGTAGCGGGGCAGGATGGCCCGCTCGGCCGCATCGCGCATCAGGGCTTCGACGGAGCGCGTCAGGCTGGCGGAGATCAAGAGCGGTAGTCCGCGTTGATCGAGATGTAGCCGTGGGTGAGGTCGCAGGTCCACACCGTCGCGCGGCCTTCGCCAAGGCCCAGGTCGACCTCGATGGTGACCTCCCGCCCCTTGAGATGTTCCGCGACCGGGGTCTCGTCATAATCCGAAAGCGGCAGGCCGTCGCGCGCGGCCCAGATGCCGCCGAAGCCGATCGAGAGCTTGTCGCGGTCGGCGGGCTCGCCGGCCTTGCCCACGGCCATGACCACGCGGCCCCAATTGGCGTCCTCGCCGGCGATGGCGGTCTTGACCAGGGGGGAGTTGGCGATGGCGAGGCCGACGCGGCGGGCGCTCTCGTCGCTGACCGCGCCCGTGACGCTGACCGCGATGAACTTCTGCGCGCCTTCCCCGTCCTTGACGACGAGGTGGGCAAGCTGGCGGCACACGTCGTCGAGAGCCGCCGCGAAGGCGTCCGCGCCGTCATCTTCGAACGAGGCGAGCGGCGTGTTGCCGGCGCGGCCCGTGGCGAAGGCCAGCACGGTGTCGCTGGTCGAGGTGTCGCTGTCGACCGTGATGCAGGAGAAGGTCTTCACGTTCGCGGCGGACAGGCACCGTTGCAGGAAGCCCGGCTCGACCGCCGCGTCGGTGAAGACGTAGCCGAGCATCGTCGCCATGTTGGGCGCGATCATGCCGCTGCCCTTGATGATCGCGCAGAGCGTCACGGTCTTGCCGCCCACCACCGCCCGGGCCATCGCGCCCTTGGGAAAGGTGTCGGTCGTGCCGATGGTCCTGGCCGCATCCTCCCACGAACAGGGCGCGGCGCTCAGCGCCGCCGCGACCCCGGCGCGGGCCTTGTCCTTGGGCAGGGGAACGCCGATGACGCCGGTGGAGGAAACGAACACCTCGCTCGGCTCGCAGCCCAGATGCCCGGCGACCTGCCCCATGATCTGCTCGACCGCCTCGCGCCCCCGGTAGCCGGTGAACGCGTTGGAATTGCCGGCATTGACGATCAACGCCCGCGCCCTGCCGATGGCGGCGATCTCGCGCCCGATCTCAACCTCGCTGGAGCAGCAGACGTTCTTCGTGAACACCCCAGCCACCGTCGTGCCCTCCGCCAGCTCGACGAAGGTGAGATCGCAGCGGCCCCAGTCCTTGTATCCCGCACGGGCGACGCGCGGAATGACGCCGGCGATCTGCGGCAAGTCGGGAAACGGCGTGGCGAGCGGGGAGACGGCGTCGGACATGGGGCGCGGCGTA
>CAZFPW010000421.1:0-1916 GCA_964520765.1 uncultured Novosphingobium sp. | reverse complement strand
CCAGGGTTTTGCGGACGGGTTAACCGAGTAGAGGCAGGCATGTGCTAACCGTCTCGTGAACTCGGCATATTGAGGCCAAGCTTGATAGAGATTTCTCCGAACGACGCTTCGCCAAGCCATCCATAGGCAGAAACCGTTTTCCTACTCCGCCGAGCTTTGCCATCTTCCGCGCCATGGAACGGCGCGCGATCATGGGTGGCAGAACAGCATCGGGCGATGCGGTGCAAAGTGACGCTTGCGGTGCAAGGCGACGCTTTTCCGGGGCAAGGCGACAGATTCCTCAGGACATTGTGCATTTCGTCAATTTCGGCGGTTTTCCGGGCAAACGCTCCACGGCCGTAGCCTCAGACCTCGCCCACGCGCTCCAAGGCGATCTTCAGGGTCTCGTCGTTGAACGGCTTCAGGACATAGCTGCCCGCCCCCGCCTCGATCGCGCTGCGCACGGCCGCTTCGTCGGAATTGGTGGTGCAGAACACGACCTTGGCCTGGTTCGTCCCCGGCAGCTTGCGCAGCTCGGCGAGGAATTCGATCCCGCTCATCACTGGCATGTTCCAGTCGAGCAGGATCACCTCGGGCATCGCCGTGCGGCACTTGCCGAGCGCTTCCTCGCCGTTCTCGGCCTCGCCGACGGTATAGCCGAAGCCTTCCATGATCCGCCGGGCCAGCCCGCGGATCATGCGGGAATCGTCGACGATCAGGCAGGTTCGGGCGCGGCGTGGCGCTTCGTCCGCCGGTTGCACGCCTCCCGGCGGAGACGAACGCTTGATCAGCCCACGAATGGCACGGGCTCCAACTCGCCAGCCTCGGGCGCGGCGTCAGGCTTGGCCATCGGCTGGGAAAGCTCGGTCGGCGCGGTGATGCGGACGTGCATGTACGGCTCCCAGATATCGCCGTATTCGGCCTTCTGATACCATACGTCGATCACGTCGTAGGACGCCCAGAACCCATCGGGCTCGAGCAGCCGCAGCCCCTCGCCGATGCGCGGCACGGCCGCAAAGCGCAGGCGCTGCTGCGTCTGGTGCGTTTCGTTCTGGACTTCGATCTCGATCAACGGACTGCTCCCTGGCCGCGAAGACTAGGGAGCAATCCTTGCCGAAGTGCAAACGGCCGACCCGTTGAGGTTACGCCGTCGCGCTTTCCGCCTTCTTCTTCAGGCGCCAGGCATGCAGCAGCGGCTCGGTATAGCCGCTGGGCTGCTCGACGCCCTTGAAGACGAGGTCGCAGGCCGCCTTGAAGGCGGTGCTGGTCTCCCAGTTTCCGGCCATCGGCTCATAGAGTGGGTCTGCAGCGTTCTGAGCGTCGACCTTGGCCGCCATGCGCCGGAGCGAATCCATCACCTGCGCCTCGGTGCAGACGCCGTGGAGCAGCCAGTTGGCCATGTGCTGCGAGGAAATCCGCAGGGTCGCGCGGTCCTCCATCAGGCCGATGTCGTTGATGTCTGGCACCTTCGAGCAGCCGACGCCCTGGTCGATCCAGCGCACGACATAGCCGAGCAACCCTTGCGCATTGTTGTCCAGTTCCTCGCGAACCTCCTCCTCGGAGAAGTTCTGGCCGGTGGCGAGCGGGATTTCGAGCAGGGCGGAAAGCGGCGGGATGCCCTCGGCGGCGATGCCCTCGCGCAGGCCGAAGACGTCGACCTGGTGATAGTGCATCGCATGCAGCGTCGCGGCGGTGGGCGAAGGCACCCAGGCGGTGTTGGCGCCGGTCTTGGGGTGGCCGACCTTCTCGGCCATCATCGCGCCCATGCGGTCCGGCGCGGCCCACATGCCCTTGCCGATCTGGGCCACGCCCGAGAGGCCGTGCTTGAGGCCGATGCCGACATTGCGCTTTTCGTAGGCGGCGATCCAGCCTGACCCCTTGATCGCGCCCTTGCGGATCATCGGGCCGGCCCGCATCGAGGTATGGATTTCGTCGCC
>CAZFPW010000420.1:0-1924 GCA_964520765.1 uncultured Novosphingobium sp. | reverse complement strand
GGTGGAGGCCCGAGCCGGAATCGAACCGGCGTGCAAGGATTTGCAGTCCTCTGCGTAACCACTCCGCCATCGGGCCATCCGAGCGTGGGAAGGGGGCGCGTAGCAATAGGTTGGGGGGGACGCAATCGGATTTACTCGATGCGGGAGAAGGCGAGGGTGCGGCGGTGGGGGTCGGCGGCGTCGAGGCGGACCCTGATCGGGGTGCCGGGGAGGACGCCGTGGGCGACCACGCGGGCCACCACGGGAAGGTCGCAAAGCTGGATGCGAGCGCCGTTTTCCGCCATATCCGTGACCACGGCGGCGAAGCCTTCGCCCTCCCGCCCGGCCAGGATCGCGGTCTCGGCGAGGTCGATCACGGCGCGCTCGATCTGCCCGTCGCGGCCGTCGGCCTTGGCCATGACCGTGGGCAGGCGTTCGAAAACATCGCCGATTCGGGCAGCCAGTGGGCGACCTGCCGCCACCATGAGGGCGGCTTCGACGACATAGCGGTCGGCCAGGCGCCGCAAGGGAGCCGTGGCGTGGGCATAGGGCGCCGCGACCGCCGCGTGCCAGGGCACGGCGCCGGCACGAAAGGGCGCATAGCCCGCCCCCTGCCCCGCCCGCCGCACCGCCATCATGAAGGCGGCCTGGCGCGGGTCATTGGGATCGAGCCCGCGCTCGAACGCGTCGAGCGGCATCGCCTCGGGCCAGTCGAGCCCGAAGGCGCGGGCGGTGTGGCGCAGGCGGGTCTCGGCGCGCTCGTCGGGGCGGGCCATGACGCGGAACAGGCCGGTGCCGGCGGCGAGCAGGGCATCCGCTACGGCGAGGTTCGTCGCCAGGCTGAGCGCGGCGTTGCGATCCTCCGCGATCACGCGCGGGCGGAAGCGCAGGACATAGCGCCCCGCCTCGCTCTCCACCTGCTGCTGCGGGGGATCGACGCGGGCGGCGCCCCGCCGAGCCTCGGCCGCGTCGATCCGCGCGGCCAGCTCCGCGAAACCGTCCGGCAGGTCCTCGTCGCGCACGGTGGCATAGGCGAGCTTGGCGCGGCTGCGGATCACCGCGCGCTCCACGCCCTCCAGCCGCACCCCGCCATCGGGCGCGACGCGGGTGGTGAACACCACGGCCGGGCGCGGCCCATCGGGCAGGAGGCTGGCCGCGCCCTGGCTCAATACCGGGGGATAGAGCGGCGCCTTGCCGTCCGGCAGGTAGGTGGTGGTGCCCCGCACCCAGGCCTCCCGGTCGAGCGGATCGTCGTCGTCCACGAACCAGCCGACATCGGCGATCGCATAGTGGAGCAGCAGGTCCGCCCCGGCCCCCGAGCCCGCCCGCTCGATCGCGAAGGCCTGGTCGAGGTCGGTCGAGCTGGCCGGATCGAGCGTGACGAAGGGCATGGCCGTGCGGTCGGCATGGGCGTTCGGCACGCGCCGTGCCGCCGCCTCGGCCGCGGCCAGCACTTCGGGGGGGAAATCCTCCGGCACCCGGAACTGCGCCCGGATCGCCGCGAGGCCATCGGCCAGCAGCCGGTCGGGATCGCGTATCGCCTTCATTCGCGGGCGATTGTGGCTTGCACTTCGCCCCTTGCCAAGCCGATACCGGCCCCAAACCAAGGAGCCCAGATTCCATGAAGACCCGTGCCGCCGTCGCCTTTGCCCCGAAGCAGCCGCTGGAGATCGTCGAGGTCGATCTCGAAGGCCCCAGGGCGGGGGAGGTCCTGGTCGAGATCATGGCGACGGGCGTGTGCCATACCGATGCCTACACCCTCGACGGGTTCGATTCGGAGGGCATCTTCCCCTCGATCCTCGGCCACGAGGGCGCGGGCGTGGTGCGCGAGGTGGGCGCAGGCGTGACCAGCGTGAAGCCGGGCGACCACGTGATCCCGCTCTACACGCCCGAATGCCGCCAGTGCAAAAGCTGCCTGTCGCGCAAGACCAACCTGTGCACCGCC
>CAZFPW010000419.1:0-1932 GCA_964520765.1 uncultured Novosphingobium sp. | reverse complement strand
CCATGCGGCGGATCGCCTCGGGCGGCAGGTTGCGCATCTCGCGGAAGGAGGAGATGCGCTGGCCGTTGATGAGCATCACCGGAAAGCCGCCGCCCCGGCCGCGGCTGGACGTGGTCTGGGTGCCCAGCGCCTCGATCAGCTCGGTAACGCTAGAGGCGCCGTAGGAAGCGATCTCATCCTCGTCGAGCGTCACCAGCGGCGGCTGCGGCGCATCGACCGAACCGACCAGCCGCGTCGCCACGACCACGATGTCGTGATCGTCGAGCGGAGCCGCAAGCGGATCGTCGGGCGCGGCGCTGCCGGGCTCGGCCATGGGCTGGGCAGGCTCGGTCTGCGCCAGCGCAGGAGCGGCCATCGCCAACAGGGGCAGCAGGGCGAAACGGCGCAATGTATTCTCCTTCATTCCGGTCTTACTTGCCACCTGCCCCAAAACTTCCCTGTTCTCTTCGGCGGCCCGGATGCGGATTTTCGCAAATTCGGGCAAGGTGGGGCCGGGTAACAAATTGTCGCCGGCCGGATACGACTGTGTTGATGTACCGTTCCTTACGAATGCTTGGCGGCGTCGTTACCAGGCTAGGCGGACCGCAGGACGATCCTGGTCTGCCCACCGCCACCCGCCCCGCTCGGCCGTCCGCGGGACAGGCTCAGGCTGCAGGCTTCCCTTTTTGCCGTCACGCGGCTATGGCGCGCCGCACGACGGCCAGAGCGCCGCCCCCAATAAATGGAAACAGAAGCCCGGATGGCGAAAGAAGAACTGCTCGAAATGCGCGGCACGGTGGTCGAACTGCTGCCCAACGCGATGTTCCGCGTGCGGCTTGAGAACGATCACGAGATCCTCGGCCACACCGCCGGCAAGATGCGCAAGAACCGCATCCGCGTGCTGGTCGGCGACGAGGTGCTGGTCGAACTGACGCCTTACGACCTGACCAAGGGCCGCATCACCTACCGCTTCATGCCCGGTCGCGGCGGCCCCGGTCAGTTTTGACCCCCAGGGCGGCTCCTGGGATGACCGGGCCCTCCCCTACATTGATGCCTCCCGTACTGGTTTTGGCCTCATCCTCGCCCCGGCGGCGGGAATTGCTGGCGCGCATCGGCGTAACGCCGGCCCGGATCGCCAGCCCCGACATCGATGAAAGCGCCCTGAAAGCGGAGCCGCCCCGCGCCTATGCCCTGCGCCTGGCGCGGGCCAAGGCCCAGGCGGTGGACCGGCATGACGGCGAGATCGTCCTGGCCGGAGACACGACCGTCGCGCTCGGCCGCCGCATCCTGCCGCCCGCCGACGACGCGGACGTCCAGCGCCGCCTGCTGGGGCAGCTCTCAGGCCGCCGCCATCGCTGCATCTCGGCCGTCTGCGCCATCGACGCCGCCGGGCGGGAGCGGACCCGCGTGGTGGAAACCGTGGTCGCCTTCAAGCGGCTGAGCGAAAGCGAGATCGAGGCCTACGTCGCTTGCGGCGAAGGCCTGGGCAAGGCCGGCGGCTATGCCATCCAGGGCCGTGCCGAGGCGCTGATCCGGTTCATCTCGGGCAGCCATTCGGGCGTCGTCGGCCTGCCGCTGTTCGAAACCCGCGCCCTGCTGCTCGCCTCGGGCCTTCCGCTTGGCTGAGTGGCTGATCGAGGAAGGGATCGCGGAGCATCGCGCGATCCTGCTCGATGGGGGCGAGATCCTTGCCGCGCAGGTCGAATGGCCCGGCAGCCTGACGGCGGGCGAGGTGGCCGATGCCGTGCTCGTCTCCCGCGCCGCCGGCAGCCCGCGCGGCACCGTGCGCTTTCCGGGCGGCGAGGAAGCCCTGGTCGATCGCCTGCCCCCGTCCGCCGCGGAAGGCGCTCCCTTGCGCGTCGAGGTGACGCGCTCGGCGATCTCCGAGCGCGGCCGCACCAAGCTCGCCCAGGCGCGCCCCACCGATCGCGCGCCGCGCCCCGCGCCCACCCT
>CAZFPW010000418.1:0-1934 GCA_964520765.1 uncultured Novosphingobium sp. | reverse complement strand
CATCGACATGGCCCGCGCCGCCGACCTGCTCGGCATGGAGCGCCGCCAGGCCGAGGAGATCCGCGACCTGGAGCGCGGGCATTTCCTCGGCCTCGGCCCGGCGATCAGCCGACGGCCGGTGGCGGTCAAGATCGGCGCGGTCCGCACCGGCTCACGCGCCGTTTCCCACGCCCTCGCCCCGCTGCCGACCGCCTCGGCCGAGGAACTTCAGGCCCTGCTCCACGCCGAGCCGAGCGAGACGGAGCTGGCCCTGGCCCTGCCCCTGCCCGCGCCGCGCCCGCCCGAGCCCGATCTCGTCATCGAGCGGATTTCCGCCTTCGACGCCGAGCGGATCGACGATTCCAGCCCGGCCTTCGACGCCCCGCCTCCGCCCGACGCCTCGGAAACCGCGCGGGAAATCGCGGCCATCCTGGCCGACATGGCGGCCGAGCCCGACTGCACCTTCCAGCAGCCCGCCGGGCTGTTCCAGGACTTCTCGGTGCGCTGCCGGATGCGCCGCCTGCGCCTCGACGGCTTCGACGTCACCCGCTTCCGCCGCGCCTTCGCAATCGCCGTCGCAGGGATCGATCCGGCCGACGAGCGCTGGGCCGATCTCCTGGGGATGACCCGCGACCTGACCGAGGACGTGCTCGCGCCCTTCCTCCTGCTCGCCCGCGCCGCGCAGGAAGGCGCGCCCTGCCCCGATGACGAGGACCTGGCCCGCGCCTACGGCACGACCTCGATGGGCCGCATCCGCCGCCTGCTCGACCACTTCGAGAAGAGCGGCCTGATCGTGATCCGCACCGACTACAGCGGCCGCCGCTCGATCGGCATTCCCCTGCTCGGCACCACGACCGAACCGATGCTGGTCTAAGCCACCGCCCGGATCGGCTCCTCGCCGTTCAGGGTGAAGCGATGAAGCTGCCGCCCGCTATCCTCCGGGAACGGCAGGACGCGGTGCATCGTGCCGGTGTTGTCCCAGATCAGCAGGTCGCCCATCCGCCAGGTGTGGCGATAGACGTATTGCGGCTGCGTCGCATGGAGCATCAGCCGCTGCAGCAGGTCGTGGCTTTCGGCGGCATGCATTCCCTTGACGTGCGAGCCGGAGGTGCTGAGCACCAGCGACTTGCGGCCCGACTTGTGCTGCCAGACCAGCGGATGCTCGCGGTTGGGATAGGAGCACCACAAGGCGAACTCCTCCGCGCTGCAATCGCGCTTCCCCGGGAACAGCGCGGCCTGCATCGTGTGCACCACGGTCAGCTTGTCGAGCCGGGCCTGCTCCTCTTCGGGCAGGTCCTCGTAGGCGGCGTAGTTGTTGGCGAATTCGGTCTGGCCGCCCGTCTCGGACAGCACCCGCGGAGTCAGCAGCGTGGCGAAGGGCGGAATCTCCTCATAGGTGCCGTCCATGTGCCAGAGCTGGCTGCCGAAGAAGAACTGGGCGTATTCGGGGTTCACCTTCTTGTCGAAGGTCACCTTCATCAGGCCCTCGTCGCCCTCCTTCTTCACCGTGCCCAGGCGCAGGTCGCCCAACCTGCGGGCGAGCGCGCGCTGCTCGTCATCGTTCAGGTGAAGGCCGCGGGCGATGATCACGCCCCGCGCGACCAGCAGATCGCGGATCGCCCCAGCGACATCGCCGTGCAGCAGGGTTTCCTTATCGATCAGCAGCTCGCTGCCGATCCTAGGCGTCAGGTCCACTGCCTTCAGCGCCCCGCTCCGTTCCACCGCGGCCTGCTCCATGCGCCTCTCCTTGTCTGCCCATTTGTGCGGGATTGTTCGCCAATCCATGCTATGGCGGCTATTGATATATTGTCACCCAACACGTTTCAATACCTATCGGGGGCGCATGGACGAACAGGCAACCACGAAACGCCGGGTTTACCGCAGCCCGGGCCGTCCGACCCGCGACCAGGCGGAGCAGCGCAACCGCGAGCTGCTGGACAAGGCGCTCGACCTGT
>CAZFPW010000417.1:0-1941 GCA_964520765.1 uncultured Novosphingobium sp. | reverse complement strand
CGCGGGCCCTTAGGCCGGTGGAGGACTTACCGCAAGGCGATTGCGCGATGGCGTGACAGTATTGGGGAACCCTCCATCCGGGCCACTCCACCTCCGCTCAGCCTGAGCTTGTCGAAGGCCACACGCGAACGCTTGCCCCAAGCCCCCTGGGACCTGGCGGAAAGGGCATCGCGTGGCCTTCGACAGGCTCAGGCTGAGCGGACGTGGAGTTAGGAGGATGCCCGCCTGCAAGCGACAGGATCGCCTAACGCAAGCCCGTCAGCCATTCGGCGATCATCGCCTGCCCGGCCGCGACCGCGACGGGGCCGTGGGCGTCGTGCGCGGCGCGCAGGCTGTCGGGGTCCGTCCCGGCCGCCTCCACCGCGTCGGGCCATTTCTCCAGCCAGGAATCGAAGCGGGGATCGAGCCCCATCTCGGCATGGAACTGCAAGGCCAGCAGGTTCGCGCCGCGGCGGAAGGCCTGATGCTCGTAGAGCGCGGTCGAGGCCAGCAGCTCGACGTTATCGGGCAGGGTGAAGGTATCGCCGTGCCAGTGCAGCATCGGCGTGTCGACGATATGGCGCAGCGGGCCTTCGGCCGCCTGGGGACGCAGGGCGACGGGGTGGAAGCCGACCTCCTTGGCCGGCCCTGGATAGACCTCCGCCCCCAGGGCGGCCGCGATCATCTGCGCGCCGAGGCAGACGCCCAGCGTCGGCCGGTCGGCCTCCAGCCGCAGCGCGAGGCGGCGGAGCTGGCAGCGGATCCAGGGATGCTCGTCATGGTCGTAGACCCCCATCGGGCCGCCCATCATGATGAGCAGGTCGGGCTCGCGCAGGTCGAGCGTGCCGAACCGGGGATCGCTGACGTCGATCCGGTCGACCGCATAGCCCGCCGCCTCGATCGGCGCGCGAAAGCCGGCGACGCCCTCGACGGGCACGTGGCGGATGATGAGGGCGGTCTTCGGCATGGTCCTGGTGGAGTAATCCGTCGCAACTGAACCCGGTATAAACTCAATTCACCCGATAGACATTCAAGAGCTTCTGTTGTCGGGCAAAGCCTTGCTTTCGGCAAGCGGGGGGCGATGAAAAGGCGCCCGCGCACAGGGGCGCGGGCGCAAGGTTGGGAGAGATAGGCCGACAGAGCCTTGTCCTGTGCGGGACAGGACCTGGAGAGAGAGATGCGGCAGCCGGGCGGGCCGGATGGCGGGCCGGGGCGTGCTCTGACGCGTCCGGCGGGCCGAAGTCGCTTCACCCGTGCCGCCGCACCTCGCAAACCGAAAAATCAGGAATTCGTCATCATGCGCATCGTATCACCTCATCGTTGAGGGGAACACGAAGCCGGGCGTGGTCGCCTGAGCATCGTGCGCTTTAGCGGTTGGTCACGCGGAGCAAGCTGCATCCCAGTCAAAAGCCGCGGGCCGGGAGGCTCCTTTCGCTGCACGGGCGGCCTGGCCACCGATCCGTGCGGAGTAATGTCTATCTAATCGGTTGAATTTGTCCGCGCCACCAAGTTTTGCTTGGGGGCACCCGCAGGTTTGCTTTTCCGATAGGGCGGTCCGCCCTTACCGGGCCGGGGTGGGCGGGCGCTGCACGATCTCGATATTGTAGCCGTCGGGATCGCGCACGAAGAAGACGCCCCCGCCTGCGGTGGGGTTCGTCCGCACCGGCTGGGGCGAGAAGCCCGCGCGCTTGAGCTGCTCGTTGATCGCCACGGCATCGTTCACCGACAGCACCAGCTTGAAGGTCGTGGTGGCGGGCGGCGCGGGCGGTGCGGGCGGCGCGCCCGGCGTCTTGGGGGCGATCAGCTCAAGCATCGGGGGATGGGGCGTGGCCGGATAGCCGAGGAACTGCTCGACCGTATCGCCCCGCTCGTTCCGGCCGAGGGCCTTCATGCCCAGCCCCTCGACATAGAACCGCAGCGAACGCTCCATCTCGGCCACGTGCAGGCCCATGCCGATCAGCC
>CAZFPW010000416.1:0-1952 GCA_964520765.1 uncultured Novosphingobium sp. | reverse complement strand
CCGGAAGGCGTCACCGCCAAGGACATCATCCTCGCCATCATCGGTGAGATCGGCACGGCCGGCGGCACCGGCCACGTCATCGAGTTCTGCGGCAACGTGTTCGAGGAAATGTCGATCGAGGGCCGCCTGACCGTCTGCAACATGAGCATCGAGGGCGGCGCCCGCGCCGGCCTGGTCGCGCCCGACGAAAAGACCTTCGCCTATCTCAAGGGCCGCCCCTACGCCCCCAAGGGCGAGGAATGGGACAAGGCCGTGGCCTGGTGGAAGAGCCTGGCGACCGATCCGGGCGCGAAGTTCGACAAGTCGGTCCACATCCGCGCGGAGGACATCCAGCCGACCGTCACCTGGGGCACCAGCCCCGAGGACGTCGTGCCGATCGGCGGCGTCGTGCCCGAGCCCGGCAGCTTCGCCGACCCGGCCAAGCAGCAGGCGGCCCAGGTCAGCCTGGACTACATGGGGCTGGAGCCGGGCACCAAGATGACCGACATCGAGGTCCAGAACGTCTTCATCGGCTCCTGCACCAACAGCCGGATCGAGGACCTGCGCGCCGCCGCCGAGGTGCTGCGCGGGCGCAAGAAGGCGCCAGGGGTCAAGTGGGCGATCATCGTCCCCGGCTCCGGCCTGGTGAAGGCCCAGGCCGAGGCGGAGGGCCTCGACAAGGTGTTCGTCGAGGCCGGCCTCGAATGGCGCGAGCCCGGCTGCTCGGCCTGCCTGGCGATGAACCCGGACAAGGTTCCGGCCGGCGAGCGCTGCGCCTCGACCAGCAACCGCAACTTCACCGGCCGCCAGGGTCCGGGCGCGCGCACCCACCTGGTCTCCCCGGCCATGGCGGCGGCGGCGGCGGTGACCGGCAAGCTGACCGACGTGCGGGAGTTGGTGGGCTAGGTATATCCCCTTGACATATCCCCGCGACGAACCCAGATTCCCGTCATGAACGCGTTTTCGAAGATCACCCGCATGGGATCGCTGTTCAAATCGAACCGCAGCCAGGCGCTGCGCATTCCCAAGGAACTTGCATTTCCAGAGGGCCTGAAGAAGGTCTATATCCGCAAGGAGGGCAATTCCCTGGTGGTCACTCCGGTCGATGATTTCTGGGACGATTTCTTCGCCCGAGGTCCCAATCCGGATTTCCCCGAGCGAGCCCCCCAAGGCGAATACGAAGCCCGCGAAGAATTTTGAGCATGGAGACCATGCTCGACAGCAACCTGTGCATCCGGGTGCTGCGCGACCGCCCGATTGCCATGAGGGATCGCTTTCGAGCCGAAGCATCGTCGCTGTGCATCTCGACGATAGTATATCACGAGCTGCACTTCGGCGCCTTGCGATCGGCCCGGCCCGAAATCCAGCTTGCCCTGGTGGAGGAGTTCATCGCACACATTCCCGTATTGGAGTTCGATGCGGAAGCCGCCCGCCACGCGGCAATGATCAAGGCGGCGCTCACGGCGACAGGCAATCTCATCGGCCCTAACGACCTGCTCATTGCCGGTCATGCGCGCAGCCGGGATCTCAAGTTGATTACCGGCAATCTGCGCGAATTCTCCCGGGTCGAAGGGCTGCGCTGCGAAGACTGGTCCTGAATGCGCAAGTCCGCGTTTCCGGCGGTCGTCTCGCCCGCCACCCGCGTCCTGATCCTCGGCAGCCTGCCGGGCGAAGCCTCGCTCAGGGCGCGGCGCTATTACGCGCATCCGCAGAACCTGTTCTGGAGGCTGGCCGGTGCGGTGATCGGGCGCGAGGACCTGCCGGGGCTGGAATACGACGATCGGCTCGCCGCCCTGCTCGCCGGCGGGGTCGGGCTGTGGGACACGGTCGCCTCCGCCCTGCGCAGCGGCAGCCTGGATACGGCGATCCGCGAAGCCGAGCACGCGCCGCTGGCAGAGCTGGTCGCCACCCTGCCCGGCCTGCGCGCCGTCGGCTTCAACGGCAAGACCTCCGCCCGGATCGGCCGCGCCCAG
>CAZFPW010000415.1:0-1953 GCA_964520765.1 uncultured Novosphingobium sp. | reverse complement strand
GTCCTCGACGTGGACCGCAAGGACGATCTGGAGAGCATCGGGCGGCGCATCGGGCCTTGATCGTATCGGGCTGCTCCGGCACTCAAGGCGCAAAGGAGAGTCCCCGCGTGTCCACGATCCATCCCGTTCCGCCCGAGTGGGCGAGCCGCGCCTATGTCGATGCCGCCGGCTATGCCGAGAAGTACCGCCGCTCGCTGGAATCGGCCGAGGAGTTCTGGCGCGAGGAAACGGCCCGGCTCGACTGGATCAAGCCCTGGACCCAGCTTTCCCGGTGCAGCTTCGACGAGGCCGATTTCGGCATCGAATGGTTCGCGGACGGCACCCTGAACGTCTCGGCCAACTGCCTCGACCGGCACCTTGCGACACGTGGCGATACGGTGGCGATCATCTGGGAAGGGGACGATCCCGCGCAGCAGCGCAGGCTGACCTACCGCGAGCTGCATGAGGAGGTCTGCCGTTTCGCCAATGTCCTCAAGGACCTGGGCACCAGGAAAGGCGATCGCGTCACCATCTACCTGCCGATGATTCCCGAGGCGGCGGTGGCGATGCTCGCCTGCTCGCGGATCGGGGCGATCCATTCGGTGGTGTTCGGCGGCTTCTCTCCCGAGGCGCTGGCCGGGCGGATCGAGGATTGCGACAGCCGGATCGTGGTCACCGCCGATGCCGGGATGCGCGGGGGCAAGCAGGTGCCGCTCAAGGCCAACGTCGATGCGGCCCTGGCCCATTGCCCGAGCGTCGAGGCGGTGCTGACCGTGCGCCATGTCGGGAATGCGGTGGCCATGGCCGAGGGCCGGGACCACTGGTGGCACGAGGCGCGCGAGACCGTTTCCGCTGACTGCGTGCCTGAGGAAATGAACGCGGAAGATCCGTTGTTTATCCTCTATACCTCAGGTTCCACTGGAAAGCCCAAGGGCGTGCTCCACACCACCGGCGGCTACCTCGCCTGGGCGGTGATGACGCATCACTACATCTTCGATTACCGCCCCGGAGAGATCTACTGGTGCGCGGCCGACGTGGGCTGGGTCACGGGACATTCCTATGTCGTCTACGGCCCGCTCGCCAACGGGGCGACGCAGGTGATGTTCGAAGGGGTGCCGAACTACCCCGATCACAGCCGGTTCTGGCAGATCGTCGACCGTCATGGCGTCAACATCTTCTACGGCGCGCCCACGGCGCTGCGGGCGCTGATGCGCGAAGGCGATGAATGGGTGGCAAAAACCTCTCGCAAATCATTGCGATTGCTGGGTTCTGTTGGAGAGCCGATCAACCCCGAAGCCTGGGAATGGTACTGGCGCGTGGTGGGCGAGGGGCGCTGCCCGATCGTCGACACCTGGTGGCAGACGGAGACGGGCGCGTCGATGATCAGCCCGCTGCCGGGCGCGACCGACCTCAAGCCGGGGTCGGCCAGCAAGCCCCTGTTCGGCGTCGTTCCGCAACTCGTGGACCAGGACGGGGCCGTGCTGGACGGGCCTGCCGAGGGCAACCTGTGCATCACCCGGTCCTGGCCCGGCCAGATGCGCACCGTCTGGGGCGATCACGCGCGGTTCTTCCAGACCTACTTCACCACCTATCCCGGCAAGTACTTCACCGGCGACGGCTGCCGCCGCGACGAGGACGGGTATTACTGGATCACCGGGCGGGTCGACGACGTGATCAACGTCTCGGGCCACCGCATGGGCACGGCCGAGATCGAGAGCGCGCTGGTCGCCCATCCCAAGGTGGCCGAGGCGGCCGTGGTCGGCTTCCCCCACGACATCAAGGGGCAGGGCATCTATGCCTATGTCACGCCCAATGTCGGGGTGGAGAGCGATGAGGCGCTGCGCGCCGAACTGGTCAAGTGGGTCCGCACCGAGATCGGGCCGATCGCCACGCCCGATGCGATCCAGTTCGCGCCGGCCCTGCCCAAGACCCGTTCCGGCAAGATCATGCGCCGCATCCTGCGCAAGATCGCGG
>CAZFPW010000414.1:0-1956 GCA_964520765.1 uncultured Novosphingobium sp. | reverse complement strand
TGCTGATAGAGCAGATCGATCGTCTCGACCCCCAGGCGCTTCAGCGACGCCTCGGCCACCTCGCGGATATGTTCGGGCCGGCTATCCAGGCCGAACTGCTGCCCGGTGCCCTCATTGATCTTGAAGCCGAACTTGGTGGCGATCACCACCTTGTCCCGCATCGGGGCCAGCGCCTCGCCCACGATCTCCTCGTTGATGAACGGGCCATAGACCTCGGCCGTGTCGAAGAAGGTCACGCCGCGCTCATAGGCGGCGCGGACCAGGGCCACGGCATCGGCCCGTTCCATCGCCGCGCCATAGGCAAAGCTCAGCCCCATGCAGCCGAGGCCGATCGCCGAGACTTCCAGCCCCTGCCCGAGCTTGCGCTGTTCCACCGTGATTCTCCTTTGGATTCGAGCGCCCAACATGAACACTTCGTGGCTCGGCGCAAGGTGGGGAACCTTTCGCCCGCCGCTCCGCTTAACCCATAGGACGGGGGGCGCAGGAGACGTTCCCGATGCATATGGTCGAAACCCGCGACGGCACCCACCTCTACGTCAAGTCATGGGGCGAAGGCCGGCCCGTCGTCCTGATCCACGGCTGGCCGCTGTCGGCCGATTCCTGGGATCCGGTCGCCCTGGCCCTGGCCGAGAACGGCTATCGCGCCATCGCCTATGACCGGCGCGGCTTCGGCCGTTCGCAGCAGCCCTGGCAGGGCTACGACTACGACACCTTCGCCGCCGACCTGGCCGACGTCATAGCGGCCCAAGGCGCGACCGACGATGTGGCGCTGGTGGGCTTCTCGATGGGTGGCGGCGAGGTCGCGCGGTATCTCTCGCGCTACGACGGCAAGGGCGTGACCCAGGCCGTGCTGATCTCCTCGATCGTGCCCTACATGCTCCAGACCGAGAACAACCCCGATGGCGTGCCCCAGGCCCAGTTCGACGCGATGGACAAGGGCATGCGCGAGGACCGGCCCCACTTCTTCCGCACATTCTTCAAGCAGTTCTACGGCGTCGGCCTCGTTTCCCATCCGGTGAACGAGGATACGCTCGACCTGTCGTGGATGACCGCGATGATGGCCGGGCTGCACCCGACGCTGGCCGCGGCCAAGGCCTTTGCCACCACCGATTTCCGCCCCGACCTTCCCAGCTTCACCGTGCCCACCCTGGTGATCCACGGCACCGCCGACAAGACCGTGCCGATCGACGCCACGGCGCGCGAGGTGGCCAAGGCCGTCCCCCAGGCCCGCCTGATCGAATACGAGGGCGAAGCCCACGGCGTCTTCGCCACCCGGACCGAGCAACTGATCGGCGATCTGCTGGCCTTCCTGAACGGGGACGCCCCGGCCTTTGGCGGCCTCGACGGCGCAAGCACGCGCGAGCGACAGGATCTGATCGACGAGGTTACGGCCCAGTCGGTCGTCCTGCCGCCCCTCTGACCCATCGACCAGGAGAAAGACCGATGAACTATGCCGACGGCAACCCCAAGGAACTGCGGGAGAAATTCTGGCAAGCTTTCGCCAGCTCGCCCTACGTCATGCTCCAGCTCGACAGCGATCCCGACAGCGCCGCGCCGATGACGGCCCAGTTGGACCCGAAGGCCAACCACGCGATCTGGTTCTTCACCATCCGCGACAACCGCTTCGCCGCCAAGGGGCCGGCAACGGCGACCTTCGCCGGCAAGGGCCATGATCTTTTCGCCCGCTTCCACGGCGTCCTGTCCGAAGAGGCCAGCCGCGAACGGCTCGACAAGCAATGGTCGAACTTCGTGGAAGCCTGGTTCCCCGGCGGCAAGGACGATCCGAACCTGCTGATGCTGCGCATGGACCTTGGCGAAGCCTCGATCTGGGCGGGCGAGCTGGGCCTGATCGGCATGGCCAAGATGGCGCTCGGCATGGACGTGCGCGATCAGGTCGCCGGCCAGAAGGTGGACACCACGCTTTAGGGTTTGTTCCACTGACGTGGAAGCGGCACC
>CAZFPW010000413.1:0-1966 GCA_964520765.1 uncultured Novosphingobium sp. | reverse complement strand
CGAGCGCGTCGTCCTCTTCCGGCGGAATGTCGACGCAGATCACCCCGTCGATCCCTGCGGCGGCGGCCTCGGTGGCGAACCATTCCGCGCCGCGGCGGATCATCGGGTTGGCATAGCCCATTAGCACCAGCGGCACGTCAGGGTGCCGCGCGCGGAAGCCGGCGGCGATGCGCATGATGTCGGCGGTCTTGGTTCCCGCCGCGAAGGAGCGCAGGTTCGCTGCCTGGATCGCCGGGCCATCGGCCATCGGATCGGTGAACGGCATGCCCAGTTCGATCACATCCGCCCCGCCAGCGACCAGCGCGTCGAGAATGGCGGGTGTCGTGGCGGGATTGGGATCGCCGCAGGTAATGAAGGTGACGAGGGCGGGGCGGCCCTTGGCGAAGGCGGCCGAAAGACGCGTGCTCACAACGCCACCCCCAGGTGTTCGGCCACGGTGAAGATGTCCTTGTCCCCCCGGCCGGAGACGTTGACCAGCACGATCTGCTCCTTGCCGTAGTCCTTGGCGACCTTGGGCAGGGCGGCCAGCGCGTGGGCGCTTTCCAGGGCCGGGATGATGCCTTCGAGCTTGCAGCAGAGCTGGAACGCCTCGAGCGCTTCGTCGTCGGTAACAGGAATGTATTTCACCCGGCCGCTCTCGTGGAGCCAGGAGTGCTCGGGGCCGATGCCGGGATAGTCCAGGCCGGCGCTGATCGAATGGGCCTCGGTGATCTGGCCGTCATCGTCCTGGAGCAGGTAGGTCTTGTTGCCGTGGAGCACGCCGGGCAGGCCGCCGGTGAGGCTCGCGGCGTGCTGACCGCTCTCGATGCCGTGACCCGCGGCCTCGACGCCGATCATCTGGACGCTGGCATCGTCGAGGAACGGATGGAACAGCCCGATCGCGTTGGAGCCGCCGCCGACCGCCGCGATGGCGAGGTCGGGCAGCTTGCCGGTGCGTTCGAGCAATTGCGCGCGCGCCTCGTGGCCGATCACGCTCTGGAAGTCGCGGACCAGCTCGGGATAGGGGTGCGGCCCGGCGGCCGTGCCGATGATGTAGAAGGTGTCATGCACGTTGGCGACCCAGTCGCGCAGCGCTTCGTTCATCGCATCCTTGAGGGTCTTGGCGCCGCTTTCCACCGGCACGACCTCCGCGCCGAGCAGCTTCATCCGGAAGACATTGGGCTGCTGACGGGCGACATCGACCGCGCCCATGTAGATCACGCAAGGGACGCCGAAGCGCGCGCAGACCGTGGCCGTGGCGACGCCGTGCTGGCCCGCGCCGGTCTCGGCGATGATCCGCGTCTTGCCCATGCGCAGGGCGAGCAGGATCTGCCCGACGCAATTGTTGATCTTGTGCGCGCCGGTGTGATTCAGCTCTTCGCGCTTCAGCCAGATCTGCGGGCCGCCAAAGTGTTCCGTGAGCCTGGGCGCGAAATAGAGCGGGCTGGGCCGCCCGACGTAGTGCGCCAACAGGTCGTCGAATTCGCGCTGGAATTCGGGATCGGCCTTGGCCTTACGATATTCGCGTTCCAGATCGAGGATCAGCGGCATCAGCGTCTCGGCGACGTAGCGGCCGCCGAACTGGCCGAAATGGCCGCTTTCGTCGGGAAGGTTGCGCAAGGAGTTCTGGGTGGGGGTTGCGGTCATGACCCCGCCGCGATTGGCAGACAGGCGGGCGCAAGTCCAGTGGGCAAGTCCCCGTTACCGTCCAGTTCTCGATACAAAACTTACTCTCACATGAATGAAAATGTTGCATCGTGGCAACAACAGGATCGGTTGAAGAAACAAACATGTGCTCCGTTCATTTGAATGACAGGCGGGCCCCCCTAGCCACGCCGAGCCCCCATCGCAGAAGGGGCCGCAAATTCAGGAGTTAGATTATGCGTACAGTTCTCATCTCGCTTGCCGCAGCGCTGGCTGCAGCTTCTCCCGCCCTCGCCAACGAGGCGCGCGTCGAGGCGCGCGGCGGCGTGATCTGGGGCGGCGG
>CAZFPW010000412.1:0-1974 GCA_964520765.1 uncultured Novosphingobium sp. | reverse complement strand
CTGCGCGAACTGCGCGAGCGCGGCCTGGCGACCTTCAAGAGCGGGATCGTGGGGATCGAGGACCTGCGCGGGCTGGAGGCCCTGGCGGAGTTCGACCCGTCCTATCTCTACCTCGACAGCGTGCCGCGCTGAGCGGGATCGGCCTGGTTTGAAGCTCCCTTCTGCGGAGGGTCGTTGGTAAGGGCGCCTGCCTGAAAAACCTCGTCATTCCGCGAAAGCGGGAACCCATCTCCCACGCTCTCCCCAGGTGCCAGCCCCGGAGATGGGTCCCCGCTTTCGCGGGGATGACGTAAGAATGGGAAATTGCGCAGAGGGAGGGAACCATCCCGGCCCAGCCCCCCATGCCCTGCCGTGCCTGCGGCCGGCCCCCAAGAACGAAAGACCCCGCCGGATCGCTCCGGCGGGGCCTTCGTGTCCCGATGGGGAAGGGCGGGGCTTATTCTTCCCCGTCACCCTGGATCAGGTAATCGCCCGCATCGGCGTCGGTGCCGTGGGTCTCACCTTCCATGACCGCCAGCGGATCGTCGCCGATCGCCGCTTCCGGGCCCTGGGCCAGCTCGGCCGCATGTTCCTCGGCCGCGGTCTGCGGGGCGATGAGGTGCTCCTGCAGCTTGCGGTACTGCGCGCGCAGCGCCGCGTCGCGGCTGGAGGCGGCGACGCGCAGCCGGTTCATGCCCGCGCCGGTGCCGGCGGGGATGAGACGGCCGACGATCACGTTCTCCTTGAGGCCGATCAGCGAGTCGCGCTTGCCCTCGACCGCCGCCTGGGTGAGCACGCGGGTGGTCTCCTGGAACGAGGCCGCCGAGATGAACGAGCGGGTCTGCAGGCTCGCCTTGGTGATGCCCAGCAGCACCGGCTTGCCCTCGGCCGGCTTCTGGCCGGGTGCGAGCTTGGCGTTGACCTCGTTCATCTCCTCGTAGTCGAGCTGTTCGCCGGCCAGCAGCGTGGTGTCGCCGCCGTCGGTGATCTCGACCTTCTGGAGCATCTGGCGAACGATCACCTCGATGTGCTTGTCGTTGATCTTCACGCCCTGCAAGCGATAGACTTCCTGGATTTCCGCGACGAGGTATTCGGCCAGAGCCTCCACCCCGAGCACTTCGAGGATGTCGTGCGGGTTGGGCGAGCCCGAGATCAGGTTGTCGCCCTTCTTGACCCAGTCGCCTTCCTGGACGTCGATCACCTTGGACTTGGGGATCAGGTATTCCACCGGATCGCCCTCTTCCGGGATGATCGCGATCTTGCGCTTGGCCTTGTAGTCGCGAACGAACTCGATCTTGCCGCTGATCTTGGCGATGACCGAGTTGTCCTTGGGGATACGGGCCTCGAACAGCTCCGCGACGCGCGGCAGACCGCCGGTGATGTCGCGGGTCTTGGCGGCTTCGCGGCTGACGCGGGCGATGACGTCGCCCGCCTCGACCGCCTGGCCGTCCTCGACCGAGAGCGTCGTGCCCGGGGCGAGCAGGAAGCGCGCCGCCTCACCCGACGATTCGTCGAGCAGGGTGATGCGCGGACGCAGGTCCTCCTTCTTCGAACGCGCGGTGCTGCGGTTCTCGGTGACGACGCGGCTGGTCATGCCGGTCGCCTCGTCGGACTGCTCGGCCATGGTGCGGCCTTCGATGAGGTCCTGATACCGCACGATGCCGGGCTGGTCGGTGATGACCGGCAGGGTGAACGGGTCCCACTCGGCCAGGCGATCGCCTTCCTTCACCTTCGCGCCGTCCTCGTGCAGCAGGTGCGTGCCGTAGGGCACGCGGTGCATCGCGCGCTCGCGCCCGTCGGTGTCGACCACCACGATCTCGCCGTTGCGGGCCAGGCTCAGCCGGCGGCCGCGCTTGTCCGTGATCGTCGGGATGTCGCGGTAGTGCACGGTGCCGTCGCAGATCGCCTCGAGGTTCGACTGCTCGTTCACCTGCGCCGCGCCGCCGATGTGGAAGGTGCGCATGGTGAGCTGGGTGCCCGGCTCGCCGATCGACT
>CAZFPW010000411.1:0-1983 GCA_964520765.1 uncultured Novosphingobium sp. | reverse complement strand
GCGAAGTGCCGCTTCATCAGCTCGGACGGCTTGATGTCCTGGAAGCGCGAGCGGGTCCAGGCCTTGTGCCGCCAGTTGGAGAAGTCGGCCCGCTCCATCAGGTAGGGCACCCAGCCGATCGACCCTTCCGAGACGATGATCCGCATGTTGGGGTACTGGTGCAGCTCCTCGAGCTGGAGCCAGTCGGCGACCCCTTGCGCGACCGAGAGCGGCATGGTGCTGATCCAGGCCTCGATCGGGGTCTCCATCGAGGCGTGGGGCGCGGGGTTGCCCGAGCCGATGTGGAGCGCGATGGCCATGTCGTTGTCCATCAGCGCCTTGTACACCGGGTCCCAGTAGTCGTTGTGGATCGAGGGCAGGCCCTGGACGGTCGGGTTCTCGTTCATCGAGACGACGCGGAAGCCCTTCCTGGCGCAGCGCTCGATCTCGGCGACGGTGGCCGCCGGGTCCCAGGTCGGCAGGATCGCGAGCGGGATGAAGCGGCCCGGATAGGCCATGCACCATTCGTCATAGTGCCAGTCGTTGTAGGCCTGCATGTGGCGCAGCGAGAGCTTCTTGTCGGGCGCCTTGTGGAAGGTCTGGCCGTCGAAGCCGATCGAGTTGCCGAAGCACATCGAGGCGGCGATGCCGTTCACGTCCATGTCGTCGATCCGGGCGTGGACGTCATAACAGCCGTCGCGAAGCTGATCGAGCGAGGTCGGCTCCATGCCGTATTCCTCGAACGGGCGGCCGACCACGGCGTTGAGGCCCACCGAGGGGCGGATATAGCCCTGGTACTGCCAGAAGTTCTTGCCCTGGGCGTCGGTGCGCAGCTTGGGCGCGGAGGCGAGCAGCTCGCCCGAAAGCTGGTTGTCGAACAGGGTCGGCGGTTCGCAGATGTGGTCGTCGGTCGAGATGACCACCATGTCGTCTTTTTGCATCGTTCTGGATTCCTTCTCAGGCTGATGTCGGCTGATCCCCCGGATGCGGCTCGGGGAGCATTGATCGGAGTCAATTCCGCCCGCCTTCGCCCGTGCGATGCCGCCCGCTCGAAATTGAGGAGCGGACCGCGATGGGCGAACTGGGCAAGATCAGCGAAGCGAGCGAGGAACGGCCGGCGGCCGTCCGCATCCCGGTCGAGGCCTATATCTCGGAGGACTATGCCAAAGCCGAGCGCGATCGGCTGTGGCGCAAGGTCTGGCTCCAGGCGGGCCGGCTGGAGGACCTTCCCGAGGTGGGCAGCTACCTGACCTACGACATTTCGGAGGATTCGGTCCTGATCGTCCGCACCGCCCCGGACGAGATCAAGGCCTATTGGAACGTCTGCCCGCACCGGGGCCGGCGGCTGGTCGACACGCCGGCGGGAATGCGCAACGCCCGCGGAGCCAGGATGAACTTCGTCTGCGGCTTCCACGCCTGGACCTTCGACGTGAACGGGGTGTGCACCTACATCGCCAACCGCGAGGACTGGGGCGGCGCGCTCACCGATGAGGACACCCGGCTCGGCCCGGTCAAGGTCGATACCTGGGGCGGGTGGATCTGGATCAACCTCGATCCCGACGCCGAGCCGCTGCGCGATTACCTTGAGCCCGCCGCGACCATGCTCGATCCCTTCGAGCTGCAGAACATGCGCCCGCGCTGGCGCAACTGGACGGTGTTCGACTGCAACTGGAAGGTCGCGCTCGAAGCCTTCAACGAGACCTATCACGTGCCGGGCACCCATCCCGAATTCATGGCCTTCGGTGATTTCACCGGCTGGGGGCGGCCGCAGGGCAAGCACAGCCACATCGGCTACGACACCGGCGACGGGCCGAAGGAGAACGCCTCCAAGCTGCGGCTGGGCTTCGGAGACCCGCGCGTCGCGACGGCCGAGATGCAGAAGTACACCTGGGAAGGGGTGAACACGAACACGACCCAGACCCTGGTCGACGTCGCCCAGACCCTGCCCGAGGTGCTGCCGGAAAGCGCCTCGGCGGCCGAGGTGCTGAAATACTGGCTCGACAC
>CAZFPW010000410.1:0-1998 GCA_964520765.1 uncultured Novosphingobium sp. | reverse complement strand
GGAAGCAAAAAACGCCCACCCGGTGGATTCGGCCCAACTCGCGCTTGCAACCTGTGCGGGGCCATATAGTGGACTCCCGTTCAGCAGATCAGCCGACGAAGGGATCCGAGAGAGGAACCATGACCCAACAAAGCACCAACGCCGCGTCGCCCGACGCGAAGACGCAGCTCGACATCTTCCGCCGGATGGTGCGGATCGAGCGCAACGACGACGCCACCCGCGCGCAGATCCGCCGCGGCCGCATCACCGCGCCGTACTATTCGGCGCGCGGCCAGGAAGTGATCCCGGCGACGATGTCGGCGCTGCTCAACAACGACGACAAGATCTGCACGATCTATCGCGGCATCCACGACATGGTCGCCAAGGACATGCCGCTCCGCCCGCTCTGGGCCGAGATCATGGGCAAGGTCGACGGCACCTGCAAGGGCAAGGGCGGCCCGATGCACCTCACCCACCCGGAAACCGGCGTGATGGTCACCACCGGCATCGTCGGCTCCTCCATGCCGATCGCCAACGGCTTCGGCTGGGCCGCGCTGCTCGACGGCTCCAAGCAGGTCACGGTCGCCTATTTCGGTGACGGCGCGTCGAACATCGGCGCCTTCCACGAGGCGCTGAACCTTGCCTCGCTGTGGAAGCTGCCGGTCATCTTCGTGTGCCAGAACAACCGCTTCGCCGAGCACACCCGCTATGAGAACGGCACCTCGGTGGACCAGATCTCCAAGCGCGCGATCGGCTACGGCATGCCGGGCTACACCGTGGACGGCAACGATCCGTTCGAGATGTACGCCTATGCCCACGCCGCGATCGAGCGGGCCCGCAACGGCGAGGGCCCGACCCTGCTCGAATGCATGACCTTCCGCTTCCACGGCCACGTCTTCGGCGACAACGACGCCTACATGACCAAGGAAGAGAAGGAAGCGGCCATCGCCGCCGATCCGCTGCCGCGCTTCCGCCAGAAGCTGATCGACACCGGCGTCGCCACCGAGGAGCAGCTCGCCAAGCTGACCGCCGACATCGAGGCCGAGGTCCAGGATGCGATCGACTTCGGCACCGCCAGCGAACCCCCGTCCGTGGACGAACTGCGCCGCGACGTCTTTGCCGAGGAGATTCCGGCATGAGCACCGACACCGTTGAGATGATCAAGTCGACCGGCCAGCAGGCGATCAACGCCGCGCTGATGCACGCGATGGAGAACGACCCCAAGGTCCTGGTCTTCGGCGAGGACGTGGCCGATCGCGAGGGCGGCGGCGTGACCGGCACGACCCGCGGCCTCTCGGCCAAGTTCGGCGACATGCGCGTCCGCTCCACCCCGATCGCCGAGCAGGCGATCATGGGCGCGGCGGTCGGCGCGGCGATGGCCGGCTACAAGCCGGTGGCCGAGATCATGCTGATGAACTTCACGACCGTGGCCATGGACATGATCGTGAACCACGCGGCCAAGCTGCGCTTCATGTCGGGCGGGCAGAGCCAGGTTCCCCTGGTGATCCGCACCATGACCGGCGCCGGCTTCCAGACCGCCGGCCAGCACGCCGACCACCTGGAGGCGTGGTTCTGCCACACCGCCGGGATCAAGGTCGTCGCGCCGTCGACCCCGGCGGACTTCTACGGCCTGATGCTCTCGGCCATCGACGATCCCGATCCGGTCATCATGATCGAGACCGGCAAGACCCTGTTCGCGCCGGGCGAGCGCCCCGCCAACCAGGGCAAGATCCCGCTGGGCAAGGCCAAGGTCACGGTTCCCGGCACCGACGTCACGATCGTCTCCTACTCGCAGATGATCTTCTCGGTGTACCAGGCCGTCGCGGAGCTGGCCGAGGCCGGCATCTCGGCCGAAGTGGTCGACCTGCGCACGGTCTCCCCGTGGGATCGCGAGACGGTGCTGGCCTCGGTCGAGAAGACCGGCCGCGCCCTGATCGTCCACGAGGCGGTGAAGAACTTCGGCCCCGGCGCCGAAATCGCCGCGACCATCCAGGAAGAGCTGTTCGGCAAGCTCAAGGC
>CAZFPW010000409.1:0-2000 GCA_964520765.1 uncultured Novosphingobium sp. | reverse complement strand
CGGCCCTGCGCTGAACCAGGCCGCGAACCAGGTGGCCCAGCAGGTCGCTGACTGGCTGGGCTGAGGGGCGGGTAGCGCGTGGCCTTCGACAGGCTCAGGCTGAGCGGATGTTTTGCCCAGGTCCGCTCAGCCTGAGCCTGTCGAAGGCCACGCGCTGCCATCAGTCCAAAGCGCCTACCCACCCGCGCGTTTGCGCCGCGTTTCCCAGCCCTTCTTCGCGGCCGCCGAGCGATCGGCCTTGCTGCGGCCGGCGCTGGCCGCACCGCCCTTGCGCCCGCCTTTCCGGGACGGCGACATATCCTTCTCGCGGCCTCGGCCCGAGCCGGACTTCTTGCCGCCCTTGTCCTGCTTGTTGACCGTGGCCCAGGCGCGGCGTTCGGCCTTGTCCTTGGACACGCCGCGATCCTCGTAGCCTTCTTCGATATGCTCGGCCTGGCGCTTCTGCTTGTCGGTATAGGCGTCCTTGTCTCCGCGAGGCATGGGCATTCTCCTGCTGCCCCGTCCACCTCGGCGTAAAGACCGGCGGCGCCTATGGTTCCTGGCGGGACAGCTCCGCGAAGCGCATTGCCGCGGTGAATGCGCCGAAGCGCTTTTCGCGCAAGGCCAGGGCTTCGCCATCCTTGCCCCACAGCTCGGCCTGCCAGTCCTCCTCCAGGTTGGCGACGTCCCACAGGGCATGGGGATCGGCCTCGGCCTCCAGCGCGGCGAGGCCCACCACCAGCGAGGCGGCGAGGCTGGCCAGGGTGTTCAGCGCGGCGAGCTGGAAATCGTCGGCGGCGGCAAGCACGGCTTCGAGCCGGGCGAGCGTGCTTTCCGGCTGGGCCTGGTGGATCACCCCGCCGATGCGGGTGAAATGCACGTCCCAGCGGCGCTCGGCCGCGACGAGCAGCGGTTCCCACACCGCTATCTGGCGGTCGTGCAGCGCCTCGCCGGTCTCGCCCCGGTAGCAGAGCGTGTCGGTCTCGGCATAGGCCAGCAGGCCGCGGATCGCGCGCGCGCGGTCGGGCGCGACGACGTCCAGCGCATAGTCGGCCAGGTCGCGCAGCACGAACAGCTCGGGCGTAAGCTCCTCCCCTTGCGCGTTCCATTCGTCGGCCAGGGCCTGGGCCAGCCGTTCGGTGAGGACCACCTGGGGCCGCCCCCCCACGGTCTTGATGCCTCGGCCGTCGAGCGTGACCTGCCAGCCGTTCCCGGCGGGCGCGACGGCGGCGGACTTGTAGAAGCGCTTCATTTCGGAGTCTTCCAGCGGCGGGCCATCAGGCCGGGCAAGAACAGGGCGTCGAACAGCCCGTTGAGGACGAGGAAATAGCCCAGCAGCTCGGGCCAGGGGAGCTTGCCGCGCAGCACCGCGATGCCGAGCAGGACCATGACCACGCCGGCCAGGCGCACGGCCTGCATGGTGAAGTAGCGGCGCTTGGCCGGATCGTCGCTCATCGCAGGAGGTACTCCGTCAACTCGGCCGGAGTCGCGGCGACGAATTCGGCGCCCGCCTCGCGCAGCTCGGCCGGATCGTGATAGCCCCAGGCGACGCCGACGGCCGGAACCCCCGCGGCGACGGCCATCGCCATGTCGAAGGCGGTGTCCCCGATCATCACGCTTGTCGCAGGCTCGGCCAGCGCCTCGGCCAGGGCGGCCTGGAGCATCGCCGGGTGCGGCTTCGAGGGGTGACGGTCGGCGGTCTGCAGGGTGACGAACTCGGCCGACAGCCCGTGCATCGCCAGGCAGTGGTCGAGGCCGCGATCGGACTTGCCGGTGGCGACGCCGAGCAGCCAGCCGGCCGTGCGCAGGGCGGAAAGGCTGGCGGTGATCCCGTCGAACAGCGGCTCGGACAATTCGCCGGAGGCGCGCGCGGCGCGGAAGGCCTGCTTGTAGCTCTCGGCGATGGCGAGGTGCAGGGCCTCGTCATGCTCGGGCAGCAAGCGGCGCACCGCCTGCGGCAGGCTGAGCCCGACGATCCGGCGCACTTGGCCCCGGTCCGGCGCGGCGAGGCCCGCCTCGGC
>CAZFPW010000408.1:0-2003 GCA_964520765.1 uncultured Novosphingobium sp. | reverse complement strand
CCAAGCTCGCCCAGGCGCGCCCCACCGATCGCGCGCCGCGCCCCGCGCCCACCCTGGCCCGGCGGCTGGGCGGCCGGATCGTCCGCCGCTTCCCCGACTGCGGCTGGGAAGAGCTTCACGCCGCCGCCTGGGATGGTGAGGTCTCCTTCCGCGGCGGAATGCTGGCCATTGCGCCCACCCCGGCGATGACATTGGTCGATATTGACGGCCCACTGGCCGCCCGAAATCTCGCCCTGGCGGCGGTCCCGGCCCTCGCCGCGACGATCCGCCGGTTCGATCTGGCCGGCTCGATCGGCGTCGATTTCCCCACTCTCGCCGAAAAGGCCGACCGCCGCGCCGTCGACGCAGCCCTCGGCGAAGCCCTGGCCGGCTGGCCCCATGAACGCACCGCCATGAACGGTTTCGGCTTCGTCCAGCTCGTCGCCCGCCTGGAACGGCCCAGCCTCGTCGCTCGCCTCGCCCGAGACCGCCCCGGCGCCGCGGCCCGCGCCCTGCTGCGCCGCGCCGAGGCCGTCACAGCCCCCGGAACGCTGCTGCTGACGGCCCACCCGGCGGTGCACGCCGCCGTCAACCCGGCCTGGGACGCCGAACTGGCGCGCCGGACCGGCCGCGCGCTGCGCTGGGAAACCGATTCCGCGCTTGCCTTGTCGGGCGGCTTTGCCCAGGCGGTGGCGACATGACCAGCGCCCCCCGAAAATGCCCGATCTGCCGCAAGCCGCGCCACCCCGAGCACGCGCCGTTCTGCTCAGCCCGCTGCCGCGACCGCGACCTGCTCCAATGGCTGGAAGACGGCTACGCCCTGCCCGGCCCGCCCGCCGATCCGGAACGGCAGGTCGAGGACTGATTCCCGCTTGCCAAGCCCGCCCGGCTTCGCCATAGGCGCGCTTCCAACCGCTCGCCGGTCCCTTACCAGACCGTCGCCACAGCGTTGCCCGGGTAGCTCAGTTGGTAGAGCACATGACTGAAAATCATGGTGTCGGCGGTTCGATTCCGTCCCCGGGCACCATTTGTTCTTCCGCAGACCTCCATTGACGTCCGCTGACAGCTAAAAAATCCTTATATTTCAGCATTTATGGATCCACTGGCGTCCATGGGCGTGACTTGGCATCCGTGCAATCGGGGGGTATTTTCTGGGGTACCACGGAGAGCTGCGGAAGAAGATACCCTCATGCCACTCACTGCAATGGCGCTAACCCACGCAAAACCAAGGGAAAAAGCCTACAAGCTCAGCGATGAGCGAGGCCTTTATCTGCTCGTCACGATTGAGGGTCATCGCTACTGGCGCTTCAATTATCGTTTCGGCGGCAAATATCGAACAATCGCATTTGGCGTCTACCCCGATGTGAGCCTCGCCGACGCGCGCGCCAAGCGCGATGCCGCTCGCAAGATCCTTGCTACAGGCGAGGATCCGGTGGAGTGGCGCAAACGCGAAGAACGAGAAGCGAAGGCGAAGGCGGCCGACACTTTCAAGCTCATTGCAGAAGAATGGGTCGCCCGACTCGAAACCGAAGGTCGCGCCGAATCAACGCTGGCCAAGACGCGCTGGCTGCTCGATTTCGCCTATCCAACTCTGGGCACCCGGCCAATTTCCCAAATCACAGCTACCGACCTACTCGCGGTGCTTCGAGAAATTGAAGCGCGTGGACGGCATGAAACCGCGATCAGGCTGCGTGGCACATTCGGAACCATCTTGCGTTATGCGATTGCAACGGGACGAGCCCAGCGCGATGTCTCGTTCGATCTGCGGGGCGCATTAATTCAGCCGAAGACGATCCATCGGGCCGCATTACTGGAAGCCAAGCAGGTTGGTCAGCTGTTGCGTGCAATCGAGGGCTATGATGGGCAACCTACCGTGGCTATTGCTCTTCGCCTTGCCCCCCACCTCTTTGTGAGGCCGGGCGAGCTTCGAACCGCTGAATGGCCAGAGTTCGATCTAGACGGGGCAGTTTGGACGATCCCGGGTCACAAGACGAAGATGCGGCGTGCGCATCGCGTTCCGCTTT
>CAZFPW010000407.1:0-2046 GCA_964520765.1 uncultured Novosphingobium sp. | reverse complement strand
TGAAGGCGACGCAGAAGGACTTTGCCGCCGTCGCCCAGCGCGCAGTCGGCGCGGCGCGGGTCTTCTTCTTCTGCGGCCCGGACGAGGCCGGCGCCTCCGACGCCGCGCAGAAGGTCCTGGCCCTGCTGCCCGACCCCGGCGAGCGGATCGAGCTGTCCGGCGCGGAGCTGCGCCGCGATCCGGTCAAGCTCGGGGACGAGGCGCGCTCCACCTCCCTGTTCGGCGGGGCGCGGCATATCTGGGTCCGCGCCCAGGGCGACGAGGCGCACGACGCGGTCGAGGTGCTGGTCGGCGGAGAGGTCGAGCCGTGCCCCGTGCTGATCGTCGCCACCGGGGCCACCGACAAGTCGCGCACCGCCAAGCTGCTGGCCGACCGCCCCGACGCGCTCGTGGCGATGTTCCATCCGCCGGACCTGCGCTCGGTCGCCGGGGCGGTGCGGACCATGGCCGATGCCGCCGGCCTGCGCATCGGAGGCGACCTGGCCGAGCGGATCGCCCGCGCCGCCGGCCTCGACACGCGGCTCGCCCAGTCGGAGGTGACTAAGCTTGCCCTGTTCCTCGACGCCAGCCCGGAAAGCCCGCGCAGCGCCGATGCCGCCGCACTCGACGCGATCGGGGCGAAGACCGAGGACGACGGCTTCGGCGCGCTGGTCAATGCGGTCCTGGCCGGAGAGACCGGCAAGCTGCCGGGCGAGCTGCGGCGAATGCGTGAGCTGGGGCTCAATCCGGTCGGCACCCTGCTGGCCTTCGAGCGCCGGGCGGCGCAACTGGCCGCGCTGGCCGCGAAGCTCGGCCCGCGCGGTGACGTGAACGCGCTGCTCACGGCGGAAAAGGCCGCGCGGCGGATCTTCTGGAAGGATGAGCGGGACCTGGGCGTGCAGCTCCGCCGCTGGCGGGGGCGCAAGCTGGAACGCCTGGTCGAGAAGCTGGCCGGGCTGCACAAGGCCCTGCTCGGCAACAGCCAGAACGCGGAGCTGCTGCTGGCCCAGGGCCTGGCCGAGATCGCGCGGGCTGCTGCACCGCGCAACTAAAGGGCGACTGGCCTGGCTTCAATTCCCCCTCCTCTTCAGAGGAGGGGTCAGGGGTGGTGGCGATGCGGAACGCATCGCTCGCGCAGCGACAAAAAATCGCGCCTAGCCTCCACCACCCCCCAACCCCCTCCTCTGAAGAGGAGGGGGAGCCGTTCGATCAAAGCTAACTATTGGCGTTATTTCGCCAGCTCGGCCTCGATCGCGCCGACCAGCTCGGGGTCGTCGGGGGTCATGGCCGGGGCGAAGCGGCCCGCCACGCTGCCGTCGCGGGCGATCAGGAACTTCTCGAAGTTCCACAGCACTTCCGGGTCGTCGTTCGGGGTCATGCCGTAGCCCTTGAAGCGCTCCTTCATGCCGTCCACGTCGCCGCGCTTGGTCGGCACGGCCTCGGTCAGCGCGGCATAGAGCGGCTGCTTGCCCGTGCCGGTCACGTCGGCCTTGGTGAACATGGGGAAGGACACGCCGTAGTTGAGCGAGCAGAACTCCGCGATCTCCGCATTCGTCCCCGGCTCCTGCGCGCCGAAGTCGTTGGCGGGGAAGCCCAGCACCTCGAAGCCCTTGTCCTTGTATTCCCGATAGAGCTTTTCCAGCCCTTCGTACTGCGGGGTCAGCCCGCACTTGGAGGCGACGTTGACCACCAGCAGGACGTTGCCCCGGTGGTTCGCCAGGCTGTCGCTGCCGCCGTCCAGGCGCGTGAGGGGGATTGCGGCAAGGTCGGCCATCGGAATCTCTCCTAGCTTACGTAGTGCGCTGTCGTCTTGGCCTTCACTTCTTCGGCGGTGACGCCGGGGGCCAGCTCGACGAGTCGGAACGGCGAATTGTGGTCCGCGCGCTGGAACACGGCAAGGTCGGTGATGATCATGTCGATCACGTTCTTGCCGGTGAGCGGCAGGGTGCAGGCCGGGATGAACTTCGCGCTGCCGTCCTTGGCCACGTGCTCCATGACGACGATGATCTTCTTGACCCCGGCGACGAGGTCCATCGCCCCGCCCATGCCCTTGATCATCTTGCCGGG
>CAZFPW010000406.1:0-2056 GCA_964520765.1 uncultured Novosphingobium sp. | reverse complement strand
CGCGCCAGAGGATGTCGCACAAGCCCGCCCCCGCCGCCGCGACCGCGCCGTCGAAGCGGCGCTTGGCGGCGATCTGGCGTTCCCCCGGCGTCAGCCCATGGTCGGCGCCGCCGCCCCTGGTCCGCACCGGGTCCCACCGCATCGTCACCGCGGGCGCGAGCTGGGCCCGCTCCCAATCGGCGCGCAGTCGCTCCCCCGCATCGAACTGGCGGTCGGACAGGTGGCCGCGCGAATGCAGCCAGGTCAGCGGGCTCTCCCCCAGGTTGACCGTGACGCTTCGCCGCCCGGCCCGTGGGGTGCAAGCCGCCGGGCCTTCGCTGGTCAGTTCGCGTTCGACGAGGCGGCGGGGCATCGGGTCACTCACGGGCGGTCTCCTTTGGCTGAGCAAATGCCGGCTTGCCAAAAGGGCCATGTTGTAGGAAAGATGAAAAACCAAATCGGTTAGGATATTGCCATGATCAACCGCATCCGCGACATCCGCAAGGAAAAGGGGCTGACCCTGGCCGATGTCGCCGCGCGCTGCTCCCCGGCCACCACGGCGCAGACGATCGGGCGGCTGGAAACGGGCACCCGCAACCTCTCGCTGGTCTGGATGAACCGCATCGCCAAGGCGCTGGGGGTCGATCCCGAGCTGCTGGTGCGCGGCGAGCAGGCCGAGCAGCCCCGCCTGATCGCCCGGTTCGTCGACGGCGGAGCCGAAGCCCTGACCGCGCCGCGCGACGCGATCCTGCCCACGGTCCTGGCCGGGGGCGAGCGGGTCGTGGCGATGGCGATCGAAGCCTCCGCCGGCGAATACCGCGCCGGCGACCAGGTCTGGCTACGGCAGGTCGATGCCGGGGACTTCGCCAAGGCGCTCAACCGCGACGTCCTGGCCCCCCGCCCCGGCGGCCGCTTCGCCTTCGGGCGGATGATCGACCGGCACGAGGCCAAGGTTGCCCTGCTCCCCCCCGGCCCCGGATCGCGCCAGATCGTCATCGACAATCCCCCGTGGCTCGCCATCGCGGAAATGCTGGTGCGGAAGCTGTAGCCGCACCCTGGGCCCGGATGACAAAGATTGTGCAGTTAATGGCATTGGCCTAAGTTGGACCTCCTGATCAAAGGAGGCCGACATGAATGTTTCGGTAGGCGAACGCTGGGAAGGCTTCGTGAATCGCATGGTCAAGGCCGGGCGCTATGGCTCCGTGAGCGAAGTGGTGCGCGAGGGCCTGCGCCTGGTCGAGGAACGGGAAGCCAAGCTTGCCGCATTGCGCGAAACGCTGAGCGCATCGGTCGCGCGCGGAGGGGCTCACACCCCCGAAGATGTGGATGCCCATCTCAAGACCGTCGCGGACGAACTCGCAGCCGAAGGGTTCTAGGTGCGGCGGCTCGTCTATCTGAGTTCGGCTCAAGAGGACCTGGGCACCATCCTTCGCTACATCACCCGCGAAAGCGCCAGCCTGGAGACGGGCAGCAAGTTCGTGGACAAGCTCAGGCAACGCTGCGCCCATCTGGCTTCGTTGCCCGGCATGCTCGGCACGGCCCGGCCGGAATTGCTCGATGGCCTGCGCAGCATGCCCAGCCAGGGCTACGTCATTTTCTTCCGCTATGGTTCCGGCACGTTGGAAGTCGTAAATATTCTGCACGCCAGCCGCGACGTTTCCCGGCTTTATGACGAGGCCTGAAATGCTCCGCGTCCTCTCTCTCAGCACCCTCTTCCCCAATCCCGCCGTGCCCTCGCTCGGCCTGTTCGTGGCGAGCCAGATGCGGGCCGTCGCGGCGCGCGGCGATGTCGACCTGGTGATGGTCGATCCCTTGGGGGTGCCCCCCTGGCCGCTCTCGCGCCACCCGCACTATGCCGGGCTGCGTGAAGTCGGGGCGACCTCGCGCGTCGGCGCGCTGACCGTGCACCATCCGCGCTTCACCCTGATCCCCCGGATCGGCGCGCGCTCCAATCCGGCGCGGATCGCGCGGGCGGTCCTGCCGCTGGCCCGGCGGCTCCATGTCGAGCGCCCGTTCGACCTAGTCGACGCGCAGTTCTTCTTTCCCGACGGTCCGGCGGCGGCGCGGATCGCCACGG
>CAZFPW010000405.1:0-2058 GCA_964520765.1 uncultured Novosphingobium sp. | reverse complement strand
CGACTTCCACTTCTACACCCTCAACCGCGCCGAGCAGGCCTATGCGATCTGCCAGTTGCTGGGGGTGCGGCCCAAGGAGATCCTGTCATGAGCGCCGAAGCCGATTTCCGCGCCGCCGCCGCGCAGCGCATCCTCGTGTTCGATGGCGGCTACGGCACCGCGATCCAGAAGCACGGCCTATCCGAGGCCGACTATCGCGGCGACCTCGACCTGCCGCTGGACCAGAAGGGCAACAACGACCTGCTCTGCCTGACCCGCCCCGACATCATCGAGGGCATCCACGCCGCCTATTTCGCGGCCGGGGCGGACATGGTCGAAACCAACACCTTTTCGTCCACCACCATCGCCATGGCCGATTACGGTTGCGAGCATCTGGTGCGCGACATCAACCTTGCCGCTGCCCGGCTGGCCCGCAAGGCCGCCGACGATGCCCAGGCCAAGGACGGCAGGCGGCGCTTCGTCACCGGCGCCATCGGGCCGACCAACAAGACCCTGTCGCTCTCGCCCAACGTCAACGACCCTGGCTTCCGCGAGATCGATTTCGACACGCTCAAGGCCACCTACCGCGAGCAGTGCGACGCGCTGATCGAGGGCGGGGTGGACTTCCTGCTGGTCGAGACCTGCTTCGACACCCTCAACGCCAAGGTCGCCGGCATGGCCGCGCGCGAGGCCGAAGCGGCGGCGGGGCGCGAGGTGCCGCTGATGCTGAGCTTCACCATCACCGACATGAGCGGGCGCAACCTGTCGGGCCACACCATCGTCGCCTTCTGGTACGCCCTACGGCACCTGAAGCCGCTGACCATCGGCGCCAACTGCGCCTTCGGGGCGGACCTGCTGCGCCCTTACCTGATCGAGCTGGCCAAGGTCTCCGAGGCGCTGATCCTGGCTTATCCGAATGCCGGCCTGCCGAACGAACTGGGCCAGTACGACGAGCTTCCGGCCCGCACCGCCGAGCTGATCCAGGAATGGGTCCGCGAAGGGCTGGTCAACGCGGTCGGCGGTTGCTGCGGCACGACCCCGGACCACATCGCGGCGATCGCCCGCGCCGTCGCCGGCCAGCCGCCGCGCAAGCTGCCCAGGCTGCCGGTCGAGACCCGGCTCGCCGGTCTGGAACCGTTCACGATGGCCGCCTAGGCGCGTCGTCTCGGCTGATCAATAGAAGCAAAACATGACCCAGAATTCCTCCTCCTCCTCCCGTTTCGTCAACATCGGCGAGCGCACCAACGTCACCGGATCGGCGGCGTTCAAGAAGCTGATCCTGGCCGGCGACTACGCCAAGGCGGTAGAGGTCGCGCGCCAGCAGGTGGAGAACGGCGCGCAGATCATCGACGTCAATATGGACGAGGGCCTGCTCGACGCGGTCGAGGCGATGACCACCTTCCTCAAGCTGATCGCCGCCGAGCCCGATATCGCCCGCGTGCCGGTGATGATCGACAGCTCGAAGTGGGAAGTGATCGAGGAAGGCCTGAAGTGCGTCTCGGGCAAGCCGATCGTCAATTCGATCAGCATGAAGGAGGGCGAGGCCCAGTTCCTCGACCAGGCCCGCAAGTGCATGGCCTACGGCGCGGCCGTGGTCGTCATGGCCTTTGACGAGACCGGCCAGGCCGACACCCAGCAACGCAAGGTCGAGATCTGCCAGCGCGCCTACAAGCTGCTGACCGGGATCGGCTTCCCGCCCGAGGACATCATCTTCGACCCCAACGTCTTCGCCATCGCCACCGGCATGGAGGAGCATGAGAACTACGCGGTCGACTTCATCGAGGCGGTGAAGGTGATCCGCGCGACCTGCCCGCACGTCCACTTCTCGGGCGGGCTTTCCAACCTTTCGTTCTCGTTCCGCGGCAACGAGACGGTGCGCCGGGCGATGCACTCGGTGTTCCTCTACTATGCGATTCCCGCCGGGCTCGACATGGCGATCGTCAACGCCGGCCAGCTCGACATCTACGACCAGATCGACCCCGTCCTGCGCGAGGCCTGCGAGGACGTGATCCTCAATCGCCACCCGGACGCGACCGAAAAGCTCATCGCGCTTGCGGAAAGCTACAAGGGCAAGGACGC
>CAZFPW010000404.1:0-2067 GCA_964520765.1 uncultured Novosphingobium sp. | reverse complement strand
AGATCTGCGCGGCGGCGGCAAGGTCGGCCAGGCTCATCGTCGCGCCGGCCAGCCAGGGACGATTGTCGAGCAGGTAGTCGATATAGTCGAGATGCTCGTGCGCCAGCTTCATCGCTTCGCGTAAGGCGCGGGAATCGGGCGACTGGCGCAGGATGATGCGCTTCTTCATCCGCTCGACCAGCAAGGGCTCGGTGACGTCGGCGTAGAAGTTCTCGTCGAACAGGGCGACCAGGCGGCGAATCTCGGCGCGATTGGCCGCGGTGCCGTTGATCATCGGGTTCTTTTCGACGGTCTCTTCGAAATATTCGCAGATCGCCCGGCTGTCGACCAGGGTCAGGCTGCGCTCGGCCAGGTGGAGCACCGGGGTGCGCCCCGCCGGGTTCATGTTGCGGAACTCGTCGCGGCCTTCCCACGGGTTCTCACGCCACAGCTCATAGCCGACGCCTTTCTCGCTCAGCAGCAGGCGCACCTTGCGGCTGAACGGGCATAGGGGGAATTGATAGAGCTGCCACATGGTCAAGTCCTTGCAACAGCAAGGAGTCGCCGTCCACCCGAACTTGTCGGGCGGATCGGCGAATTCGAGTGGAAAACTGTTTCGCTGGCGAGGGTCAGCCCATCTGCAGGCCGTGATACACGCCCAGCTTGTTGCCGTCGGGATCGCGCAGGTAGGCGCCGAAGGCTCCGCGCGCCTGGGGCTTGGCCTCCGGCGGGCCTTCGCAGGTGCCGCCGTTGGCGAGGCCCGCGGCGTGCCAGGCGGCGACGGCTTCGTCGCTGTCGGCGGCGAAAAGGATCGTGCCGCCGTTGGCATGGGTCGCCGGCTGGCCGTCACGGGCGGGGCCCACCACCAGGGCCGGGCCGCCGCCCAGGCGATAGAGCGCCATGGGATATTCGGCCGGCACGGTCGAAGGCTGGCCGCCGAGGGCGGAGAAGGTCGCATCGTAGAACGCGCGGGCCTTGGCGAGGTCGTTGGTGCCGACGCGGACGGACATCATGGACATGGGAGCGGTTCCTTTATTGGGGGCGGTACATCGCGCAAAGCTTGTTGCCGTCGGGATCGCGCAGGTAGGCGAGGTAGAGATCGCCGAACTCCGCGCTGCGCATGCCCGGCGGATCCTCGATCGAGGTGCCGCCCGCGGCGACGCCGGCGGCGTGCCAGGCGTCGGCTTCTGCCGGGCTCGCCATGCCGAAGCCGATCGTGCCGCCGTTGGCGGCCGTGGCCGGCTGGCCGTCGATCGGCCTGGTGACGAGCAGCATCCCGCCGTTGTGCATGTAGATCAGGCGGCCCTTGGGGTCGGCGAACCCAGGCTTGCCCCCGACCGCGCCGAACAGCGCGTCATAGAAGGTTTTCGACCGTTCGAGATCGTTGCTGCCGACGACGACGTGGCTGTACATCTGCCTCTCCTGCTGTGATGCGACGAACCTTACCGCCGGGGCGGGACGGGTCAATCGCGGGAAGCGGGATGCGGGCCACGGCCACAAAAAAGCCCTCCCGCGATTTCTCGCGAGAGGGCAGGCTCAGGAATCGGAAGGTCAGAACCGGGCGCCGATGGTCCCGCCGATGGTGCGCGGCTCGCCGATCGGGACGTAGGTGGTCGACCCCGCCCGATAGTGCTGCCGATAGGTCACGTTGGTCAGGTTGTTGCCCCAGAGCCGCACGTAGTAGTGGTCGGTCGGATCGGTCCAGGTGATCGAGGCGTTGAGCAAGGCGAACTTGGGTTGCCGCGCGCGCTGCTCGCTGGCGCGACCGACATAGGGCGAGCCGGCCAGCAGGATGGTGTTGTCGGGCATGTAATCGGCGCTGACGAAGGGAAAGGCGGCACAGGCCGCTCCGCTCAGGGAGCCGTTCTTGCACTGGAAGGACGTGACCGTCTCGCCGCCCCAGACGCCGGGCTCGGTCACGGCATAGCTGTCGGTATATTTCACGTTCGCCGCGAAGCGGATGCCGCCGTCCCGGATCGGAATGTTGTAGTCGAACCCGAAATAGGCCGAGAAATTGGGCGCCCGCGCCATCTGCAGGCCGGAGATGTCCTGAGCGATGCCGGTGACGTTGGGGAAGACCTTGAGCGG
>CAZFPW010000403.1:0-2083 GCA_964520765.1 uncultured Novosphingobium sp. | reverse complement strand
CCGCTCAGCCTGAGCTTGTCGAAGGCCACGCATTGCCGCTGCCCGGCATCCTCCTGTCCGAAGCCTTCCCGGACAACCTCGCCAAGCGTCGCGATGCCAGCGGGGAAGATTGGCTGACAGTCGGCGGGCGCGGGCTCAAGCTCGATCCCGCCTCGCCGCTGGCCCGCGCCGAATGGCTCGCGGTCGGGGATGCGCAGGGCCTAGCCAAGGGCGCGCGGATCACCGGGGCGATTGCGCTGACCGAGGCCGAAGTCCTGCGCTGGCTCGCCCCCCGGATCGAGCGGCGTTCCACGCTCAAGTGGATCGCCGCCGAACGCCGGGTCGAGGCCCTGCTGGAGCAAAGGCTGGGCGCGGTGCTGGTGGCGCGCGGGCCGGACCCGTCGCCCGATCCCGCCGCCATCGCCGCCTTCCTGGCCGAGCAGGTGCGCAAGGAGGGGCTCGGCCTGCTGCCGCTCTCGCGTGCCAGCCGCGAATTGCTCAAGCGCGCCAGCTACGCCGGGCTCCTGTCCGAAGCGGCCTTGCTGGCCGATCTCGACTGGCTGGTCCCGCTGCTCGGCCGCCGGCTCGACGCAATCGAGCCCGGTCGCCTGCACCAGGCCCTGCTCGACCGGCTCGACTGGAACGAGCGCCAGCAGCTCGAACGCCTGGCCCCGGCCGAATTCGTCAGCCCGGCCGGCTCGCGCCACGCCATCGACTATGCGGACGATGGCGGCCCCAGCGTGGAGGTGCGGGTCCAGGCGCTGTTCGGGCTGGACCGCCACCCCGGCTTCGGCCAGCCCGCGCAGCCCCTGCTGCTCAAGCTGACCTCGCCCGGCGGCAAGCCGATCCAGACCACGCGCGACCTGCCGGGCTTCTGGCGCGGCTCGTGGCGCGACGTGGTGCGGGACATGAAGGGGCGCTATCCCAAGCACCGCTGGCCCGACGAACCCTGGGCCGAGGACCCCAGCCTCAAGACCAAGAATGCCTTCGAGGCTCAACGCCGCTCTTGATTCCCGCCGCGATTCGGGACAATCGCGGGCCATGACCGCCCGCATCTACCAGCGCCCGAAGAACGCCATGCAATCGGGTAAGGCTCGCACTGACGAGTGGGTTCTCGAATTCGTCCCGGCCGAGGCCAAGCGGCCCGACCCGCTGATGGGCTGGGCCGGCTCCGGCGACATGCAGAGCCAGGTCGTGCTGACCTTCGCCGACGCGGCCGAAGCCCAGGCCTATGCCGACAAGTACGGCATCGACGCCCGCGTCGCCCAGACGCCGCCGCGACGGCTCAAGCTCCAGGCCTACGCCGACAACTTCCGCTAAGCCGGCCTGATCCTCCCCGCGAACGGGGAGGGGGCGGGGCCTGCCTTACTGGCGCAGCTGCAGCCGCCCCTGGCGATAGGCCGCGCGGCAATCGCTAGCGTCGTGCTTGATGTCCGAATTGAGCAGCGGCGTGTTGGTCATGCCGGGCCCGATGAAGCGCTTGTCGTCGCATTCGCCGTCGTTGGCGTACTTGCCGTTGTCGTCGCCCCAGATGATGCGGTTCACGTCGTTCCGGTTGCCGCCGCTGCTGTTGTTGCTGCTCTCGTTCCCGTTGAAGGTCAGGCGGCCCTGGTTGTAGGCGGCGCGGCAATCGGTGGCGTCATGGCCGACGTCGCTGTCGAGCAGGGGGGTGTCGGTCATCCCGGCGCCGGAAAAGCGCTTGTCGTCACATTCCCCGTCGCGCGCGTACTTGCTGGCGTCGTCGCCGAAATTGATGGCCTGGGCGGCCGCTGGAACGGATGCGGAGGCCGCGGCCAGGGCAATTGCAGAAAAAACGATCGTGGCATGCCGACGCATGTAATCCCCCTGAATGAACTGAAATGCCGGCAATTTCCGGCCGTCTGGACCCGACTCGCGGCAACATACAACAATCCTGCCGCCGCGTACTTGCGAATTTCCTGCCGCGCGGCCATATGCCGGCTCGGGAGTCGGTCGGGCGCTTGCGTCCGCCAACCTGGTCAGGTCCGGAAGGAAGCAGCCACAACGGGTTGCGGCGGGTCGGCCGGCTCCTTTCTAAGGTGCGGCAGAAACATCCGTCTCTGCCTTGCGGCACCGGCCCGCTCCC
>CAZFPW010000402.1:0-2084 GCA_964520765.1 uncultured Novosphingobium sp. | reverse complement strand
TCCACAGGTCGGCCGGCTCGGTGAAATGGGTGTCGCAGTCGACGATCTTGATGCCGGCGAAGAACGGATCGAGGCCCCGCGCCTCGTGCTCGAAATCGACCTCGCGGATGAAGCCGCCGCCGGAACGGCCTTCCTCCAGCCAATAGCGCTTGGCGTCGTCCGCGCCCGCCTTGATCACCGTGCTCTTCGTGTCTGCCATGTGCCTATCCTCGACGACTCGCACGATTGCGATGCCGTTATCCCGGTGCAGGATAGGCCTTTCCCGTCTTCGGAAAACCCGCACATCGAATATAACTCCTATCGATTTGATCGATAGGTCAGCTCAGGAAGGGATCGCCCTGTTCGAGTAGGAACGCGTCGAAGGTCCGCGTCAGGCGGCTCCGCCAGATCTGGGCGGTCCGCGCCAAGCTGAGCGCGCGGGTATAGCGGAACTCGGGAATGTCGAGCTGACACAGGCGGCCGATCTCGATGTCGTAGTGGACCAGCGCCCTGGACAGGCAGCCGATCCCGCCACCGGCGATCACCGCATGGCGCACGGCCCAGTTGCTCGTGGCCTCGAAGGCGACCGGAAACTGCCCGATCTGCGGATGCAGGAGATAGCGGAGCTGCGCCGTGGTGGAGGAATGACCTTCCCGCGTGCACCAGGAATAGCCCGCCAGATCGCGGATCGTCAGGCCCTTGCGCCGGGCCAGCGGATGATCCTCGGCCACGACCAGGACCAGCTCGTCGGTGCGCCAGCGGGTCAACTCCACCCCTTCGATCTCGGGCAGGATCTCGATCAGCGCGGTCTCCAGCTCGAAGCGCGCGAGGCGTTCGAGCAGGTTCTGCGTCGTCTCCACCTCGACCTGGATCTGCACGCCGGGATGGCGCCGCATGAATTCCACGCAGATCCGCCCCAGCATGGTCTCCGCGATCAGGGCGGTCGCGCCGATCACCAGCTTGCCGCGCAGGACCGGATCGTCGTCCGCGCTTTCGATGTCCTGGATCTGGCCGAGCAGCGAGCGCACCATCGGGTGGAGCCGCTTGCCCTCGTCGGTGATCTGGAGGGGCCGCCCCTTGGCATGGGCGAACAGCGGCCGGCCGAGCACGATCTGCAAGTCGGTCAAGGCGCTGCTGGCCGCGCTCTGGCTCATGCCCAGCTTGTCGGCCGCCTTGGTCACGCTGCCCAGCGCGGCGACCGCATCGAACACTTCCAGTTGCCGCAGGGTGACCTTCATCGCGCCGGCATAGCGCAAGCGGCCGAACAAACGAAACGGCGTGCAACTACGTTATCCGGGACCGCGGGCGGCCTGGTCGAAGCTTTCATCGACGAGGCCAGCGATCCCGGGTCAAGCCCGGGATGATGGCGCCGTCATTCCGAAGCTCTCGGTCAGGTGGGCCACGAAACCGCCCTCGGCCGGATGGAAGGTGAAGTTGTCGCCCTCCGCGCGGATCGCCGCGATGTCCTGCGCGACGCTGTCGATCGTCCAGTCCGGGCGATAGACCCCGCGCGTCTCCGTGACATAAGCGCGGGCCAGGCGGCCGGCCATCGCCACGTAAAGCTCCGCCGTCACCGCGCAGTCCTCATGCGCCAGGTAGCCGACCATCGGCGCGACCATGTCGGGCGTCATCGGCGGATATTGCGAGGTGTCGAGCCCTTCGGCCATGCGCGTCACCGCGCCGGGGAGGATGATGTTGGACTTCACGCCATGCTCGGCGCCTTCGATGGCGATGATGTTGTTGAGGCCGATCATGCCGGACTTGGCGACGGCATAGGGCGCGGTCTGCGGCATGGTGTAGAGCCCGCCGATCGAGCCGGTCAGCACGACGCGCCCATAACCGGCCTTGGTCATGTGCGGAAAGGCCGCGCGGGTGACGTTGAAGCCGCCCATCAGGTGAACGTCGACGACGCTGCGGAAGGCCTCGTGGGTGATCGTCGCGAAATCGTCGAAGCGGGTGTTCCCGGCATTGTGGACCAGCACGTCGATCCGGCCCCAGGTATCGAGCGCGGCCGCGATAATCCCCTTGCCGCCCTGTTCGGTGGCAACGCTGTCGGTGCAGGCCACCGCCTCGCCCCCCGCGGCCTTGATCTCGTCGACCACGAG
>CAZFPW010000401.1:0-2088 GCA_964520765.1 uncultured Novosphingobium sp. | reverse complement strand
ACAGGTCGAGCGCCTTGTCCAGCAGCTCGCGGTTGCGCTGCTCCGCCTGGTCGCGAGTGGGGCGGCCCGGGCTGCGGTAAACCCGGCGTTTCGCGGTTGCCTGTTCGTCCATGCGTTCCCGATAGGTATTGAAACGTTTTGGGTGACAATATATCAATAGCCGCCATAGCATGGATTGGCGAACAGTCCCGCATAAACGGCAGTTAGGGAGAAGACCGCGTGGAACAGGTCACAGCGCTGAAGGCGGTCGATCTGGAGCCGAGAATCGGCAGCGAGCTGAAGATCGACAAGGAGACCCTGCTGCACGGCGATGTCGCCGGCGCGATCCGCGATCTGCTGGTCGCGCGGGGCGTCATCATCGCCCGCGGCCTTCACCTGAACGATGACGAGCAGCGGGCGCTGGCCCGACGCTTGGGCGACCTGCGCCTGGGAACGGTGAAGAAGGAGGGCGACGAGGGCCTGCTGAAGGTGACCTTCGACAAGAAGGTGAACCCCGAATACGCGCAGTTCTTCTTCGGCAGCCAGCTTTGGCACATGGACGGCACCTATGAGGAGATTCCGCCCTTCGCCACGCTGCTGACCCCGCGGGTGCTGTCCGAGACGGGCGGCCAGACCGAGTTCGCCAACAACTACGCCGCCTATGAGGACTTGCCCGAGGAGGAGAAGGCCCGGCTCGACAAGCTGACCGTGGTGCACACGATGCAGGCCGCGCTCTTTCCGGGGAAGCGCGATTGCAGCCCGGAGGAGTTCGCCCTGTGGTGCTCCTATCCCAACCGCGAGCATCCGCTGGTCTGGCAGCACAAGTCGGGCCGCAAGTCGCTGGTGCTCAGCACCTCCGGCTCGCACGTCAAGGGAATGCATGCCGCCGAAAGCCACGACCTGCTGCAGCGGCTGATGCTCCATGCGACGCAGCCGCAATACGTCTATCGCCACACCTGGCGGATGGGCGACCTGCTGATCTGGGACAACACCGGCACGATGCATCGCGTCCTGCCGTTCCCGGAGGATAGCGGGCGGCAGCTCCATCGGTTCACCCTGAACGGTGAGGAGCCGATCCGGGCGGTCGGTTGAACAGCCGCGGCCGGCCGGGCAGGAGAATCCCTTGTCCTACAGGGCCGCGCTCTGCCATCGTCTGCGGCATGGCTCGGCAGGCGCAGCGGCATGGCTCACAGGGTCACAGGTGGTCACAGGGAGTCACACCCTTCGCCAGGACACCGTGAACTTTGTAGATTTCTGTCACCCTAGGCGGCCACCGGTTCGGTCGTAGTGCCGAGCAGGGGAATGCCGATCGAGCGGCGGCCGCTGTAGTCGGTGCGGATGACGATCAGGCCGCTTTTCTCGAAATGATCGAGCAGGCGGCGGATGCGGCCCATCGAGGTCGTGCCATAGGCGCGGGCCAGGTCCTCGTCATCGGGGCAGGGCGCGCCTTCCTGCGCGGCGCGGGCGAGCAGGAGGAAGGGCGCGAGCACGTCCTCGGTCAGGTCGCGGGTCATCCCCAGGAGATCGGCCCAGCGCTCGTCGGCCGGATCGATCCCTGCGACGGCGATTGCGAAGGCGCGGCGGAAGCGGGTGACGTCGAAGCCGTCGAGGCGCAGGCGGCGCATCCGGCAGCGCACCGAGAAGTCCTGGAACAGCCCGGCGGGCTGCTGGAAGGTGCAGTCGGGCTCGGCCGCCATGTCGGCCAGGATGGCCGCGATTTCCCGCGCGGTTTCCGAGGCGTCGGGCGGAGGCGGGGCGTCGAAGGCCGGGCTGGAATCGTCGATCCGTTCGGCGTCGAAGGCGGAAATTCGCTCGATGACGAGATCGGGCTCGGGCGGGCGCGGCGCGGGCAGGGGCAGCGCCAGTTCCGTCTCGCTCGGCTCGGCGTGGAGCAGGGCCTGGAGTTCCTCGGCCGAGGCGGTCGGCAGCGGGGCCAGGGCGTGGGAAACGGCGCGCGAGCCGGTGCGGACCGCGCCGATCTTGACCGCCACCGGCCGCCGGCTGATCGCCGGGCCGAGGCCGAGGAAATGTCCGCGCTCCAGGTCGCGGATCTGCTCGGCCTGGCGGCGCTCCATGCCGAGCAGGTCGGCGGCGCGGGCCATGTCGATG
>CAZFPW010000400.1:0-2117 GCA_964520765.1 uncultured Novosphingobium sp. | reverse complement strand
GCCTTCCGCCAGGACGGCGCGGCCTTCCTGACCCGCGCCTTCCACGCCTTCGGCTCGCTGCCGGCCGACAACGCCGTCGCCCGGATCGCGGGCCTGGAGCCGTGCCCCGGCGGCAGCACCGGGGCCAAGCTGTTCCTCACGGTCGAATATGCGCGGCCCGATCCTGCGCTGCACACCGCGCTGTTCGTCAAGTTCTCGCGCGATTTCGCCGATGCCCGCCGCGACTGGCAGCGCACCGAGATGAAGTCCGAGGCGCCCTTCATGGCCCTGTCGCGCGCCGCCGCCTTCCCGATCCGGGTGCCGGCCGCCTACTTCGCGGACTATCACGACGAGAGCGGGACCGGCATCGTCGTCACCGAGCAGGTCCCTTATGGGCGAGAGGGGATCGAGCCGCACCGGCGCAAGACGCTGGACCACCTGACCATGCCCGAGGCGGCCGGCGGGCCGCTGCCCTATTACCGCGCCGTGGTCACGGCCCTGGCGCGCCTGGCCGGGGCGCACAAGTCGGGCCGGCTCGCCCCCGACATCGACGCGCGCTTTCCCTTCGACCCCGTGGCCGGCTCGGCCGACCCGATCCGCTATACCGAGGCGGAGCTGGAGGAGGAGCTTGCCCGCTGCGCCGATTTCGCCCGGCGCTGCCCGCAGCTCCTGCCGGAGGAGGTCGGCGCGGCCTTTTCGGCGAAGCTCGCCGCCGATGCCCGGCGCATCCGCGCGCGGGAGGTGGAAATCCGTCGCCGACTGGTTGCCGATTCCGACATGATCGCGCTGTGCCACTGGAACGCGCATATCGACAATTGCTTCTTCTCGCGCGGCGCGGACGGCAGCCTGACCTGCGGGCTGATCGACTGGGGCCGGGTCGGGCAGATCACCCTGGGCTCGGTCCTGTGGGGGGCCTTGAGCGCGGCGCACCACGACATCTGGGACCGCCACCTCGAAGATCTGCTCGCCCTCTTCGTCGCGGAATACCGCGCCGCCGGCGGCCCGCTGCTGACCGTCGAGGCCCTGGCGGACCACCTCTCCCTCCACATGGCGGCGATGGGCGTGGCCCGCGTCCTGGCCTTCCCCGAGATCATCGAGTTCCGCCTGCCCGCCTGCGCCGACGCCTCCGGCCCCTACGACCCGATGTTCGAGCCGGTGGAGGTCGATGCCGCGCGCAACTGCCGGCAGGTCTACGTCAACCTGCTGCAATACTGGCGACGGCGCGATTTCGGCGCCGTGGTGGACCGCCTCCTCGGCGGCGAGAGCGGGCCGCGTTGAGGGCGTATATCGTTTTTCGATATTATCGATTGACAATAAGGGCGAATCGCCTTATTGAATATCGATATTGAGATTATCGGAGAACGATCAATGACCTCGATCCTCACCAAGTCCGTCGCTGCCTGCCTGGCCCTGCACGTCGCGCTGATCATGTGGGCCCAGACCCTTTCGCACACCCTGGCCTGACCGCCGCATGATCGGCTCGGCCCGCCAGATGGCGAAGACGATGCGCAAGCGCGACCCGCTGCTCGCCCTGGCGCGGCTGGCGCTGATGGCGGCCATGGCGACCACCGCCTTCCTGACCGCGGCCTTCGCCCTCGCCACGCCGGTGGTGCTGATCATGAACGAGCGCATCATGGACGCGCTCACCCGGCACGGGGGCCCGCCCGAGACGATCTGGGCGGTTATCGGCGTCATCTCCCTGTCGGGCGTGCTGGCCGCGCTCGGCTTCTTCTTCTTCCGCGACCTCTATCGGATCGTCGCCAGCGTGGAGGACGGCGATCCCTTCGTGCCCGTCAACGCGCGCCGGCTCCAGGCGATGGGCTGGATCTCGGTCGCGGTCCATGTGCTCGGCGTGCCGCTGGCGATGACCTCGCATTGGCTCGACAAGATTTTCGACCATCGTGGCGGCGGGTTCGAGATTTCGTACTTCGGGCTGCTGCTCGCGCTCGTCCTCTTCGTCCTCGCCCGCGTGTTCCGCGAGGGCGCGCGCCTGCGTGAGGATCTGGAAGGGACCGTCTGATGGCGATCCTGGTCAAGCTCGACGACCTGCTCCACGAACGCCGCATGACCCTGACCGAGCTGGCCGAGCGGGTCGACATCACCCTCGCCAACCTCTCGATCCTCAAGACCGGCAAGGC
>CAZFPW010000399.1:0-2130 GCA_964520765.1 uncultured Novosphingobium sp. | reverse complement strand
GTCCTCGCCATATTCGTCCTGGGCGTCGAGCAGCTCGTCCTCGGTGAGGAGCTGGTAGCGTTCGAGCGGGGTGATGCCCGGCTCGGTCACGACGTAGCTTTCGAAGTAGAGGATGCGCTCAAGCTGCTTGAGCTGCATGTCGAGCAGCAGGCCGATGCGGCTCGGCAGCGACTTCAGGAACCAGATGTGCGCGACCGGGGCGGCCAGCTCGATGTGGCCCATGCGCTCGCGGCGGACCTTGGTGACGGTCACCTCGACGCCGCACTTCTCGCAGACGACGCCCTTGTACTTCATGCGCTTGTACTTGCCGCACAGGCACTCGTAGTCCTTCACCGGGCCGAAGATGCGGGCGCAGAACAGGCCGTCGCGCTCCGGCTTGAAGGTGCGGTAGTTGATCGTCTCCGGCTTCTTGATCTCGCCGAAGGACCAGGAACGGATGCGCTCGGGGCTCGCCAGACCGATCTGGATCTGGTCGAAGGTCTCGGGCTTGGCCATCTGGTTGGTGAATTTGGTCAGGTCGTTCATTTTCGCGTTCCTCGCTTGGAGGTAAAAATTCTGTCCGTTCGCCCTGAGGAGCCGAAGCCGAATGGCTGAGGCGTCTCGAAGGTCCTTCGAGACGGGGCCTCTGCCTGCGGCTTCGGCCCCTCCTCAGGACGAACGGTCCTAAGGAATTACTCCGCCGCCTCGGCCAGCCCGTCGTCGTCCTCGCCGTCGTTGAGCGACGACAGTTCGACGTTGAGGCCCAGCGAGCGCATTTCCTTGACGAGCACGTTGAAGCTCTCGGGAATGCCGGCCTCGAAGGTGTCGTCGCCCTTGACGATCGCTTCGTAGACCTTGGTGCGGCCGACCACGTCGTCGGACTTCACCGTCAGCATTTCCTGCAAGGTATAGGCCGCGCCGTAGGCCTGGAGCGCCCAGACCTCCATCTCACCGAAGCGCTGGCCGCCGAACTGCGCCTTGCCGCCCAGCGGCTGCTGGGTGACGAGGGAGTACGGCCCGATCGAACGCGCGTGGATCTTGTCGTCGACCAGGTGGTGCAGCTTCAGCATGTAGATGATGCCCACGGTCACCTTGCGGTCGAACGCCTCGCCGGTGCGGCCGTCGAACAGGGTGACCTGCCCGCTGGTGTCGTAGCCCGCCTTGGCGAGCTGCTCCGAAACGTCGGCTTCCCGCGCGCCGTCGAACACCGGGGTGCCCATCGGGACGCCGGCCTTGAGGTTCTCGGCCAGTTCCAGGATCTCGGCCGTCGTGCGGTTCTCGATCTGGGCGTGGTAGTTCTCGCCGTAGATGTCCTTGAGCTTGTCGACGATCGCCGCCGGCGGCTCGGCCGCCTGGGGGTTCGGATTGGCGTGGCGCCAGTCCTCGAGCGCGGTCTTGATCTGCTGGCCCAGGCCGCGCGCGGCCCAGCCCAGGTGCGTCTCGAAGATCTGCCCGACGTTCATGCGCGAAGGCACGCCCAGCGGGTTCAGCACGATGTCGACGTGGGTGCCGTCCTCCAGGAACGGCATGTCCTCGATCGGCAGGATGCGGGAGATGACGCCCTTGTTGCCGTGACGGCCGGCCATCTTGTCGCCCGGCTGCAGCTTGCGCTTCACCGCGACGAAGACCTTGACCATCTTGAGCACGCCGGGGGCCAGCTCGTCGCCGCGCTCCAGCTTCTCCTTGCGGTCCTCGAACTTCTCCTGGATCGCCTTGACGGTCTCGTCGTACTGGGCCTTCACCGCCTCGAGCTGGACCTGGCGCGCGTCGTCCGCGACGGCGAACTTCCACCACTCGTGCCTTTCGACCTCGTCCAGGTTCTCCAGGGTGATCGTGTCGCCCTTCTTGAAGCCCTTCGGCGCGGCCGCCGCGACGTGGCCCACCAGCATGTCGCGCAGGCGGTTGTAGGTCGCGCGGTTGAGGATCGCGCGCTCGTCCTCGCGGTCCTTGGCGAGGCGTTCGATCTCCTCGTTCTGGATCGCGCGGGTACGGTCGTCGATCTCGATGCCGTGGCGGTTGAAGACGCGCACGTCGACGATCGTGCCCGAGACGCCCGGCGGCAGGCGGAGCGAGGTGTCGCGCACGTCGCTGGCCTTCTCACCGAAGATCGCGCGCAGCAGCTTCTCTTCCGGGGTCATCGGGCTTTCGCCC
>CAZFPW010000398.1:1824-2132 GCA_964520765.1 uncultured Novosphingobium sp. | reverse complement strand
AACTGGCCAAGATCCGTAATTTTAGCATTATCGCGCATATCGACCATGGGAAGAGCACCCTGGCCGATCGGCTGATCCAGTTCACCGGCGGCCTCTCCGAGCGCGAGATGAGCGCGCAAGTGCTTGATAACATGGATATCGAGCGCGAGCGCGGGATCACCATCAAGGCCCAGACCGTCCGCCTTTCCTACACGGCGAGCGATGGCGAGACCTATCAGCTCAACCTGATGGACACCCCCGGCCACGTTGACTTCGCCTATGAGGTGTCGCGCAGCCTCGCCGCCTGCGAGGGCGCGCTGCTGGTGGTG
>CAZFPW010000398.1:0-1814 GCA_964520765.1 uncultured Novosphingobium sp. | reverse complement strand
CCGTCATCAACAAGATCGACCTCCCCGCCGCCGAGCCCGAGAAGGTCAAGGCCGAGATCGAGGAGGTCATCGGCCTCGACGCCAGCGAAGCCGTCCTCGCCAGCGCCAAGAGCGGCATCGGCATCCAGGAAGTGCTCGAGGCCGTCGTCCGCCGCATCCCGCCCCCCAAGGGCGACCGCGCCGCCCCGCTCAAGGCCATGCTGGTCGACTCATGGTACGACCCCTACCTCGGCGTCGTCATCCTCGTCCGCGTGATCGACGGCGTCATCAGGAAGGGCCTCCAGGTCAAGTTCATGGCTGGCGGCACCGAGCACCTGATCGACCGCGTCGGCTGCATGCGCCCCAAGATCGAGCAGCTGGAAGAACTCGGCCCCGGCGAGATCGGCTTCATCACCGCCCAGATCAAGGAAGTCGCCCAGGCCAAGGTCGGCGACACCATCACCTCGGTCAAGAACGGCGCGACCCAGCCGCTCCCCGGCTTCAAGGAAGTCCAGCCCGTGGTCTTCTGCGGCCTGTTCCCGGTCGACGCCGCCGACTTCGAGAAGCTGCGCGAGTCCATCGCCAAGCTGCGCCTCAACGACGCCTCGTTCTCGTTCGAGATGGAGTCCAGCGCCGCCCTCGGCTTCGGCTTCCGCTGCGGATTCCTGGGCCTCTTGCACCTGGAGATCATCCAGGAACGCCTGACCCGCGAATACGACCTCGACCTCATCACCACGGCGCCGAGCGTGGTCTACCGCATCCAGCTCCGCAAATCGAAGACCGACGAGGCGCGCGAGATCTACCTCCACAACCCGGCCGACTATCCCGACCCCAGCCGGATCGAGCAGATCGACGAGCCGTGGATCAAGGCGACGATCTACACGCCCGACGAATACCTCGGCTCGATCCTCAAGCTCTGCCAGGACCGCCGGGGCGTGCAGACCGGCCTGACCTATGTCGGCGGCCGCGCCCAGGTGAACTACGAGCTGCCGCTGAACGAGGTGGTGTTCGACTTCTACGACCGCCTGAAGTCGATCAGCCGCGGCTACGCCAGCTTCGACTACGAGCAGATCGGCCTGCGCGAAGGCGACCTCGTCAAGATGTCCATCCTCGTCAACAACGAGCCGGTCGACGCGCTCTCCATGATCGTCCACCGGGGCGTTGCCGAGGCGCGTGGCCGCCACATGTGCGAACGCCTGAAGGACCTGATCCCCCGCCACCTCTTCAAGATCCCGGTCCAGGCCGCGATCGGCGGCAAGGTCATCGCCCGCGAGACCATCGCCGCGATGCGCAAGGACGTGACGGCGAAGTGCTACGGCGGCGACATCACCCGCAAGAAGAAGCTGCTGGAGAAGCAGAAGAAGGGCAAGGCCCGGATGCGCGAATACGGCAACGTGCAGATCCCGCAGGAAGCCTTCATCGCGGCATTGCGGATGGGCGAGGAGTAGGCTTTAAGTCGGCCTATGTCCCGAACGGCTCTTCTGAATGAAATTTGCGAGTTGTCGGGGGCAATTGAGGTAATCGATCCTCAGGCCGGCTGGCCTGGTCTTGTGCGGACCGATCTGGGTGGTCGTGAGCGGCGGGTCGCTTTGCACGTTTCGAATGTGAGCTCACATTCCCGCGCTCCTTATGAGCGTCGTTTCCAAAACCCCGCGAACAACACGCCTGTTACAGCGCCTGGAGGCTATCTTCCGATTCTTTGCGGCTTCGCTCGGGTCGGGCAGGTGCCGGTAGTCGTCGCGATGGACGGTCGTTCAAGAGTTGGTCGCCAAACTCGCTTCTCGATCCTGTTCAACGTTTCGATTCTGCAAAACGCCGCTTTGTCGGGATGGGCA
>CAZFPW010000397.1:0-2132 GCA_964520765.1 uncultured Novosphingobium sp. | reverse complement strand
CAGGGGCTGCTCGCGCCCGTGCTGGAACGCTTCGGCTGGACCCTCGACCTTGCCGCCCTCACCCCTTTCGCCCGCTGGTGCCCGCGCTGGGACGGCGCCTTCGACACGCGGTTCTTCCTCTGCGATCTCGGCACCGGGGCGGTCGACATCGCGGTCGACGCGACCGAGAACACGCGCCTGTTCTGGACCAGCGCGGCCCACGCCCTGGAAATGGCCGACAGCGGGGAAATCAGCGTGATCTTCCCGACCCGGCGCAATCTGGAGCGGCTCGCCCAGTTCCCCACCTTCGCCGAGGCCCGCGCCCATGCCGAGGCCACGCCGATCCGCACCATCTCGCCACGCCGCGAGGAGCGGACCGGCGAGATGTTCCTGACGATCCCCGAAGGCCTGGGCTATCCGGTGACGGCCCAGGCGATGGCCACGGTCAAGCGCGGCTGATTGGGGTTCGGTTCCGGCTGCGTCCGGCGAAGAGCGCGAGCACGAGCGCCACCACGAAATAGCCCGCCATGGCGACGATCGCCGGCCGGTAGGAGCCGGTCGCCGTATAGACGCCCGCCGAGCCGACGATCGCGAAGACGATGAACGGCAGCGAGATCACCGTATTGACCCCGAACCCGCGGCTGAAGCTGGCCTGGCCGAAGGCTTCGGTGATCGCCTTGCTGATGCCGGGGATGGCGCCGGCGCCGTGCATGCCGATCAGCCCGACGATCAGGGCGGTCAGGGCGAAGGGCGGCTGGATCAGCAGCAGCACCCAGAGGATCGCGCAATCGAAGGCGATCAGGGCCAGCGTCCGCGCGCCGCCGATCCGGTCGCTGATCCAGCCGAACAGGACCGAGCCGAGGATGCCGACCGCCGCCATGATCGACTGGATCAGCGCCGACTCGCCCGAGGTGAAGCCCCACGACATGCCCATCGGCACCAGCAGCGAGCCGAGTAGAACCGAGCTGGCCATCGAGGCGATCACCGCCAGGCACATGGCCCAGAACCGCGGCTGGGCCAGCAGTTGCGCGACGCTGAACGAGCCGTCGGCGGTGCGCATTTCCGCCGGCTCCGGCGCCGGAGCCTCGCCGCCCGGAGGATGGTCGACCGTCAGCAGGGTCAGTGGCACGAGCAGGATCGCGGCCAGGACCGCGAGCGTCAGGTAGGCGGCGACGTGGCCATAGTGCTCGATGAACCAGTTGAGCGCCACCGGCAGGATGGCGATCACGATCGGCAGGTGGACCACGCCCAGCGCCAGGCCGCGATTGCGGTTGAACCAGCGGGTCACGAGGGTGGCCGGGCCGACCGATCCGGTCAGGCTCAGCGCCGGGCCCAGGAACAGGCCGTAGGCGAGAAGATAGAGCGGATAGCTGTTGGACAGCCCCAGCAAGGCGAAGCCGGCCACGGTCAGCAGCGCGCCGATCACCAGGATCAGCCGCAGCGAATACCGCGCCAGCAGGACCCCGGCAAAGGGCGCGACGACCGACGATCCGATCAGCACCAGCGGAATGCCGAGCGAGGCCTCCTGCGTCGTCAGGCCCATGCGCTGCTCGGTGGAGGCCAGCATCACGCTGAAGTGCCCCATGACCGTACCGATCACGACATTGTGGGAAACGCCCGCGATCACCCCCATGCGCACGGCAAGCGGGTGGTTGGGCGCGCCTTCCGGCACGGCTGCATCTGCCTGCATCATTCCCCGTCCTCTTCCCGTTCCCCGGCGGCCTTGCGGCACTATGCGACAAAGTGTTGCAGGCAATCCGCCGGATGACCAGCCGGAAATGCGCCGTAACCGAATTGCCGCACAAGCGTCATACGCGCGCAACCCTGCCGGGCTAGGCCCTGCCGCATGACAGGCCCCAACAACAGGCGGGATTTCCCCATGCTGTTCGACGATGCAGACCTGCTTTCGCGCCGCCCGGCCGCCCCGCCCGCCGGCAAGATCCCGGACTGGCTCACCCTGCCCGACCCCAAGGGCTTCCGCCCCAAGCGCAAGTACCGGACGGTGTGGATCAGCGACGTCCACCTCGGCACGCGCGGCTGCAACGCGGCCCTGCTGGTCGACTTTCTGCGCTCGATCGAGTGCGAGACGCTCTACCTCGTCGGCGACATCGTCGACGGCTGGCGCCTGCGCAAGGGCTGGTACTGGCCCGACG
>CAZFPW010000396.1:0-2141 GCA_964520765.1 uncultured Novosphingobium sp. | reverse complement strand
ACGAGAACGACGCCGACATCATCGGCCTGTCCGGCCTCATCACCCCCTCGCTCGACGAGATGGTGACCGTGGCCGAGGAGATGCAGCGCGCCGACATGCGGATTCCGCTGCTGATCGGCGGGGCGACGACCAGCAAGGTCCACACCGCGCTCAGGATCGACCCGGCCTATACCGGCCCCGTGATCCACGTGCTGGACGCCAGCCGCGCGGTGGGCGTCGCCTCGCAGCTTCTGTCGGACACCCAGGCCGAAGGCTTCAAGGGCGGGGTCGCCGCGGAATACGACAAGATCCGCGAGGCCCGCGCCGGCAAGGGCCAGTCCGACCTGCTGAGCCTGGAAGACGCCCGCGCCAACGCCTTTCCCGCCGACATGGCGCTCAAGGCTCCGGCCCCGGTACAGCCCGGCACCCACGTCCTTGCAGACTGGGACCTGACCGACCTGCGCGAGACCTTCGACTGGACCCCGTTCTTCCGCGCCTGGGAGCTTGCCGGGGTGTTCCCCGCGATCCTCGACGATGAAGTGGTGGGGGAAAGCGCGCGCGGCCTCTATGCCGATGCCCAGGCGATGCTGGACCGGATCATCGACGAGAAGTGGCTGACCGCCAAGGGCGTCGCCGCGTTCTGGCCCTGCCAGCGCGATGGCGACGACGTATTGCTCGATGACGGCACCCGCCTGCCGATGCTCCGCCAGCAGGTGAAGAAGTCGCGCGACCGCGCCAACTTCTGCCTGGCCGACTTCATCGACCCGGCCGGCGACTGGCTCGGCGGCTTCGCCGTGGCGATCCACGGGATCGAACCGCACCTCGCCCGCTTCAAGGAAAGCCACGACGACTATTCCGACATCCTCCTGAAGGCCCTGGCCGATCGCTTCGCGGAGGCCTTCGCGGAGCGGCTGCACCAGCATGTCCGCACCACCCTGTGGGGCTATGCGCCGGGCGAGCAGCTCACCAACGAGGCGCTGATCCGCGAGGAATATCGCGGCATCCGTCCCGCGCCCGGCTATCCCGCCTGCCCCGACCACAGCCTCAAGCCGATCCTGTTCGACCTGCTCCAGGCCCAGGACAACGCCGGCATCACCCTGACCGAAAGCCAGGCGATGCTGCCGACTTCGGCCGTCTCGGGCTTCTACTTCGCTCACCCCGAAAGCCAGTACTTCGGCGTCGCCCGGATCGGGCGGGACCAGCTGGAGGACTATGCCGGGCGGCGCGGGGTGGACGTGACGATGGCCGAGCGCTGGCTGCGCCCCAACCTGGATTGACCCTGGCGGCCGGTGCCGCGATCATCCCGGCCATGAGCCTGCCGCCCCTTCGCTTCGGCTATTTCGTCCTCGCCGTGGCGGACATCGCCGCGATGCGCGCGTGGTACTGCACGGTGCTGGATTTCACGCTGCTCCGCACCGGACGAATGGAAGAGCTGGAGGCCGAGTTCGCGATCCTCGAAGGCCACGGCATCCGGCTGGAGCTTGGCGTCCATCTCGGCGGGCGGCCGCAACGGACCCCGGTGCTGCCCTCACCCGAATTCATGGACCAGCTCGGCTGGAAAGTGCTGACCTTCCACGCCGACGACCTCGCCGCGTTCGACGCCCATCTGCAGGCCCATGCGGTCGATATCGCCTGGTCTGCCAAGCGAATCGCGCCGGGCATATGCTCCACCCTGTTTCGTGACCCTGAGGGCAACCTCATCAACGTCTTCGGCCCGGACGCATAGACTCGCATCCGCCGCCCGTGGCACCTCCGGTCAAAAGGGAGAGGAACGATGACCACGCCGACCAGCCGCATCCTGGCCGAGCTTGCCGACCGCGAGGCGATCCGCGAATGCCTCTATCGCTACTCGCGCGGGGTGGACCGGCTCGACGCGGACATGATCCGCAGCGCCTATTGGCCCGATGCGGTCGACGAGCATCTCGACTTCACCGGCAATGCGGAGGAATTCATCGCCTGGGCCTTCCCGATCATGGGGACGATGGACCAGACCATGCACGTGATCGGCAATGTCCTCACGGCGATCGAGGGCGACCGCGCCGATGTGGAGAGCTACTTCTACGGCTACCACCGGATCAACACCCCGGACGGCGGCAAGGCCGATGTGATCGGCGCCGGGCGCTACATCGACAACTTCGAGCAGCGCGGCGGCGAATGGCGGA
>CAZFPW010000395.1:0-2143 GCA_964520765.1 uncultured Novosphingobium sp. | reverse complement strand
AAGAGCGGCGTGAAGAAGCGCTTCAAGCTCACCGCCACCGGCAAGATCAAGCACGGTGCGGTCGGCAAGCGCCACCGCCTGATCAGCCACAATGCCAAGTACATCCGCCAGCACCGCGGCACCGATGTGATCTCCGATGCCGATGCAAAGGTGATCAAGAAGTGGGCGCCCTACGGGCTGAACTGAGGAGTAGGGTAATATGGCACGCGTCAAGAGGGGTGTAACCACCCGCGCCAAGCACAAGAACATTCTGGAACAGGCCAAGGGCTACCGCGGCCGCCGGAAGAACACGATCCGCGTCGCTCGCCAGGCCGTCGAGAAGGCCGGGCAGTACGCCTATCGCGACCGCAAGGTTAAGAAGCGGACCTTCCGGGCCCTGTGGATTCAGCGCATCAACGCTGCGGTCCGCGCCGAAGGCCTGACCTATTCGCAGTTCATCCATGGCGCCAAGCTCGCCGGCGTGACGCTGGACCGCAAGATCATGGCCGATCTCGCCATGAACGAAGGTTCGGTCTTCGCCGCGGTGATCGCCCAGGCCAAGGCTGCCTTGCCCGCCGCCTGACCGACCTGCGCAAGATACGAAAAGGGCGCGGAGCTTAGGCTTTCCGCGCCCTTTTTGTTGTCATGCCCCGCGCCGGCACTTACATTCCCGCGGAGCGCCTCCCTGGGGGCAGGAGTTATCGGTGTCGCGCGATTGTCCGGTGAAGGTGCGGTTCTATTTGCCGCCGCCAGAATTGCAGTGCTTCTTCACCACGTTCTACTTCGTGGAGATCGACGTGCCGGCCGGCACCCGGGCGGTCGACCGGCTGCAGCCCGAATGGGCGAACCTGCGGTTCTATTCGGGCGTGGCCCCGATCGCCGATTGTCCCGACGGCACCCAGCTTGCCGATACCGATTTTCCCGCGACGGGGCCGAGCAGCCGGGCGCTGCGCTTCGAGGCCGGCCCCGCGCGGATGTGGGGCGTCGGGCTCCTGCCGCTCGGCTGGGCCAAGTTCGTGCCCGCGCCCGCCTCGGACCTGGCGGACGCCGTGGTCGATGGCCATCGGCATCCGGCCTTTTCCGTCTTTGCGCCGCTTGCCGCCGCGCTGTTCGCCGATGAGCCGGACGAGGCGGGGGAGCTGGCGCGGATCATCGCCTATTTCAGGGGCCGTCTGGACAGCCCGGTGGCGGATGAGGGACGGATCAAGGCGATCCACGCCGCGCTGCTCGATCCGGAAGTCGCCAGCGTGTCCCAGCTCGTCGCCCAGGCGGGGATCGGCCAGCGCATGGTCGAGCGGATCTGCGACCGGGCCTTCGGCTTTCCGCCCAAGCTCCTGCTGCGCCGCCAGCGGTTCATGCGGAGCCTGGCCCAATACATGCTCGATCCCTCGCTCAAGTGGATCGGCGCGATGGACGGGCATTATCACGACCAGGCGCAGTTCGTCCGCGACTTCCGGCGTTTCATGGGCATGACGCCGCGCCAGTATGCGGCGCTCGACAAGCCGATCCTCGAGGCGGTGATGCGCGAGCGGGCGCGCCACGCGGGACAGGCGGTCCAGACGCTGCACGGCCCCAACGGGGTGGAACGAACCCTTCCGGGCTGATTGCGGTCGGCGGTTTTCGCTCCTAAGAGCGCCCGCATGAGTGATATCGACACCCTTGGCAGCGACGCGCTGGGCCGGATCGTGGCGGCGCCGGACCTCGAAACGATCGAGAGCCTGCGCGTGGCGTTTCTGGGCAAGCAGGGCTCAATTTCCGGCCTGCTCAAGACCCTGGGCGCCATGTCGCCGGAACAGCGCCAGGCCGAAGGGCCGAAGATCCACGGCCTGCGGGAGAGCGTCACGAACGCCTTGGCGGAGCGCAAGGCCGCGCTCGAAGGCGCCGCGCTGGAAGCGCGGCTCGCCGCCGAGCGGATCGACCTGACCTTGCCGGCCCCCGAATCCCCCAAGGGCTCGATCCACCCGGTCAGCCAGGTGATGGACGAACTGGCCGAGATCTTCGCCGACATGGGCTTCTCGGTCGCCACCGGGCCGGAGATCGAGGACGACTGGCACAACTTCACCGCGCTCAACATGCCGGAAAGCCACCCGGCGCGGGCGATGCACGATACCTTCTACTTCCCGGATCGCAGCGCCGAAGGCCGCGAGATGCTGCTGCGCACCCA
>CAZFPW010000394.1:0-2152 GCA_964520765.1 uncultured Novosphingobium sp. | reverse complement strand
GCGCTGCCGAAGCCGAAGGAGGCGGCAAGCTGCTGCTGGTTCACGCCCGCCGGGGCCGCGCCCGCGCCCGCGCCGGCAGCGGGGGCGGCCGCGCCCGGAGCGGCGCCGCCGGGAGCGGCACTGGCAGGAGCAGCGGCACCGGGAGGCGCGGCCGGACGGGCCCCCGCGCCGCCTCCGCCGCCCGGCGGGCTGCGGAAGCCGCGGAACAGGGTGAGGTTGGGCTGGGCACCGGCCGGGGCGAGCACGGGCTCCCACTCCTGGCAGCGGTCCTGGCAGTATTTCGAGGTGTCGACCGACCAGCGCGTGACCATGCGCATGTCCATGCCGTAGAGCGTGCGGCCCTGCGCATCGACATAGACCTTGCCGCCGGGCACGCCCGGCACCGCGGCCACGGAGATGCCGGCGGGAAACTCGGTGGTCGTGGCGGCGGGCAGCGGAATGTCGACCGGCTGGGCCTGGACGGCGGCGAGCGGCATGGCCGCGGCAATGGCAAATGCAAGTGATTTCAGCCGCGTGGCCATCCTGTTCTCCCGATCGAAATCCGTCATTCGCCCTCCAACGCGGCGCTGTTGCGGTCACGCGTCGTCACGGGGCGAAAGCGCCCGATTCTTGGGTTTGGAGCCTAATTCAGCTTTTGAATTAGTCAATCGAGCCAACTGTAATGAAGTGTCGCGGGCGGAGGGAGGCTGGCAAGCGCCCAAGCCCCTCTCCATACCCCCGCTCAGCCTGAGCCTGTCGAAGGCCACGCGCGAACATTCGCCCCAAGCTCCCTGGACCTGGCGGCCACGGTATCGTGTGGCCCCTTCGGCGAAGCTCAGGACAGGCTTCGACAGGCTCAGGCTGAGCGGGGTTGGCTGATTGGCTCTAGCTGCCTTCCGCCAGCATCTTCGCCGCTTCCGCGCCCGACCAGTCGTGCCCGCCGACGAAGCGCCACACCTCGCGCCCGGCGGCGTCGTAGTAGATCGTCGTCGGCAGGCTTCCGCCGCCGTACTGGAAGGCCAAGTCGTTCTCGGGATCGAGCCAGGGCTCCAGCCGGGTCACGCCCTTGGCCTTGAGGAATTCCGCGACCTTGGCCCCGTCGCCAAGGTCCTGCGAGACGGTCACGACCCGCAAGGCCCCGGCGCGATCCGCCGCCAGCTTGTCCAGCAGGGGCAGCTCGACCACGCAGGGCGCGCACCAGGTCGCCCACAGGTTGATGAGGACCGGGCCTTTCAGCTCCGCGAGGTTCAGGGTCTTGCCCCCCGGGTCCTTGACCGTGAAGGCGGGCAGGGGGCTGCCCTTGTGCGAGCGGTCGATGGTGCCGGTGAGTTCCCCGGCCTTGGCTTCCGGGCCGGCCGTCGCACCCCCCGGTTGCGCCGGGTCCGCGCTTTGCCTATCGCAGCCCCCGGCCAGGAGCGACGATGCCAGGGCCATGGCGAGCACCATCTTGGGGACAGCGGAATTGAGCGGGGACGACAGCAAGACGGCAGGCTCCAACAGCATGTGGGGCGGAAGGTTCGCCGAAGGGCCATCCGCGATCATGCGCGAGATAAATGCCTCGATCCCGTTCGACAAGGCGCTCTGGCGGCAGGACATCGCCGCCTCCAAGGCCCATGTCGCCATGCTCGGCGCCTGCGGGATCGTTTCCAACGAGGATGCGCTGGCGATCGTCGGTGGGCTGGACAAGGTCGCCGCCGAGTACGAGGCGAACGGGGTGCCCGAGGACTGGAGCCTCGAGGACATCCACATGACCACCGAGAGCCGGCTGGCCGAGCTGATCGGGCCGGCGGCGGGCCGCCTCCACACCGCGCGCAGCCGCAACGACCAGGTGGCGACCGACTTCCGCCTGTGGGTGCGCGACGCCATCGACCAGGCCGATGCGGGGCTTGAGGCGCTGCAACGGGCGCTGGTGACGCGCGCGGGCGAACATGCCGACGCGATCATGCCCGGCTTCACCCACCTGCAGACCGCCCAGCCGGTGACGCTCGGCCATCACCTGATGGCCTATTACGAGATGATCCGGCGCGACCGCTCGCGCTTCCACGATGCGCGGGTGCGGCTCAACCAGTGCCCGCTCGGCTCGGCGGCGCTGGCCGGCACGGGCTTTCCCATCGACCGGGAGATGACCGCCCAGGCCCTCGGCTTCGCCGCGCCGACCGCCAACAGCCTCGAT
>CAZFPW010000393.1:0-2158 GCA_964520765.1 uncultured Novosphingobium sp. | reverse complement strand
AGGCGCTGGCGGCGCTCGGCCAGCTCGGCCTTGCTTGCCTTGAGGCTGTCGGCAGCCGCCTGGGCCTGGGCCTGAAGCACGCGGAAGCGGGCCAGCTCGCCGCGCAGGGAGGCGGTACGGCGCTCGACCTCGGGCATCATCGTCGCCAGCATCGCGCGCAGATGCATCGCGTCCTTGACCGAGCCGGGCCGCAGCAGGGCGAAGACCACGGGCCGGCGGGAAAGGCGTTGGAGGGCGGCGGTAAGCTCGATCAGCGGGCGTTGCTTGCGCGCCAGGGTGGCCCGCAGCTCTTCCCGTTGTTGGCCGATCAGGCCGATCTGCGCCTCGTGCCCGGCGATCTCGGCCTCGGCCTGCTGGATGCGGGCGGCGAGCGCGGCGCTTTCCTGCGCGGTGCGGTCCGCCGCCTCGACCACGCGGGCGGCCTCGGCCTCCAGCTTCTCGCCGCGGACCTTCGCGGCGGCGGCCTGGGCGCGCGCCTCGGCCAAGGCGCGGCGGGTCTGGGCCACGTCGTCAAAGGCATAGCGCTGCTGCGCCACGGCCGCACCGGTCGCGGCGAGCGCAAGCAGAAACAGGATCGGGCGCCATGATGTCATGGCCTCAATTAACCCGAACGGTGGTAGGGATGGCCAGCAAGAATGCTCGTCGCCCGCCATAATTGTTCGACCAGCATGGCGCGGGCGAGGAGATGGGGCCAGGTCATCGCCCCGAAGGCCAGCAGCAGGTCGGCCCTGCCGCGCGCCGCATCGCCGTGCCCGTCGGCCGCCCCGATCAGGAACCGCGCCTCGCGCACGCCCTCGTCGCGCCAGCGGCCGAGGAGAGCCGCGAACTCCTCCGAGGAGAGCTGGCGGCCGCGCTCGTCGAGCAGGACCTCACGGCAAGGCGTGGGCGATACCGGCACGGTTCCGCCGATGTCCGGCAGCTCGGTCAGCTTGAGCGGCCAGGCGATCCGCTTGGCATAGCGCTCGACCAGTTCGGCCTCGGGCGAGCGGCCGAGCTTGCCGCGGGCGATCACGTGAAGGCGCATCGGTGCGTGGTCCGGTCAAGCAGCCGTCAGGCTGGAAATCACGCCGCCCCGGCCGCCGCGTTGTCCCCGAAAGCCCACATCCGCTCCAGATTGTAGAAGCTGCGCACCTCGGGACGGAAGAGATGGACGATCACGTCCCCGCAATCGATCAGCACCCAGTCGGCGGCGGGCAGGCCCTCGATCCGCGAGGAGCCGAAGCCGGCCGCCTTCACCCGCTCGGCCAGCTTTTCGGCCATGGCGGTGACCTGACGGCTCGACCGGCCCGAGGCGATCACCATGTGATCCGCGATCGCGGTCTTGCCTTCGAGCGGGATGGAAACGATTTCCTGCGCCTGATCGTCGTCCAGCGACTGGAGGACGAGGGCATGGAGCGAGCCGGGTTCCGCAAAGGGAAGCGGATTGGCCGCCTGGTCGCCGGCTTGGGCCGGCTCGGTTCGGGCCTGGGTCATGTAGCTGAAATGGGCTCCTGTGGTGCAGCGGGCAAGACGGGGAACAAGGCGGACGACGCGCTCACCGCGCCGCTGCCGGAATGGAACGATGGGTAACGGCGTCGCGAAGCTGCGCCGGGGTCGGCCGATCTGACCAGTGCGGATCGGCCTTGCGCAGGGCGGTGGCCGACCGGGGATCGGGATCGAAACGCAATAGCACCAGCGCGGGCGCGCTCCATTCTGCCCGGTTGCGAAAGCTGGCGGCGGACCGCCGGTAGCGGCGCAGCCAGGCCATTGCAGGGCTCGCAACGGCAGCCGCATCATAGCCCGGCCGGGCGATCACCGCAATCGGCATGGCGCGGGCGATGCCCCGCCAGTCGCGCCAGCGGTGGAACTGGCCGAGATTGTCCGCCCCCATCAGCCAGACGAAGCGCCGCTTGGGCCACCGCCGCCGCAGCTTGCGCAGGGTGTCCACGGTGAAGCGGGTGCCAAGCTCGCGCTCCAGCGCGGTTACGCGGATCGGCGCGCGGCGGGCCTGGCGGCCAGCCGACGCCACGCGCGCCGCCAGCGGCGCCATTCCGGCCGCGGGCTTCAACGGATTGCCGGGCGAAACCAGCCACCACACCTCGTCCAGCCCAAGCGCCTCGCGCGCGAACAGGCTGATCCGGCGATGCCCGCCATGGGCCGGGTTGAAGCTGCCCCCCAG
>CAZFPW010000392.1:0-2166 GCA_964520765.1 uncultured Novosphingobium sp. | reverse complement strand
TCACGCGAAGGCCACGGCCCTGCGCAGCACCTGATAGGCTTCCACCACCTGCTGCAACCGCGTCTCGAAGCTGCGGTCGCCGCCGTTGCGGTCGGGGTGGTACTTGCGCACGAGCTGCGAATAGCGGCTGCGCAGCTCGCGCCGGTCGGCGTCCAGCGGCAGGCCCAGCACCTCCAGCGCGCGGCGTTCCTCGGGCGTGACCGGCAGGCCGTCCTGCCGCGCGGCCGGCGCCATCTCGGCCTGGCGCGCCCTGGCCCGGCGGCTGATTGCCTCCAGCGGATCGGCGAAGTCGGCCCAGCGCGGCGTACTATCGATCCCGGCGGTCGGCTGGAAGGCGCGCGTTTCCCGCTCCCAGCCGTAGATCGGGGACTGCGCCTCCAGGATCTCGTCCGCGCTCATGCCGGCGAAGAAATCGTAGCCGGCGTTGAACTGGCGCACGTGATCGAGGCAGAACCAGCGGTAGTCACCCGGCCCGTCGAAGCTGGAGCCGCGCATGCCCGGTGCGCGGAACTCCCCCGCTTCATCGCACCCCGGCGCGCCGCAGAGCCGTCCCGCGCCCTCCATCCTGCCGTGGAACCGATCGTGGCGCCCAGTGGTCTTCATCGCCTTCCACATGGCGACGATTGCGCTAGAAAGGAAGCCATGACCGGACCTCTCGCCCTTGAAATCGAACGGCTGCTCGAAGCCGAGTTCGCCCCCACCCGCCTTGCCGTCATCAACGATTCCGCCCGCCACCACGGCCATGCGGGCGACGACGGCTCGGGCGAATCGCACTTCACCGTGGAGATCGAGAGCGCCCGGTTCGCGGGCGTCTCCCGCCTCCAGCGCCAGCGCCTGGTCAACGCCGCCCTGGGCGACATCCCGGGCGAGCGCGTCCACGCCCTCGCGATCAAGGCCAAGGCCCCGGGCGAGGCATGAGCCGGACGCCCCGCCCGGCGGCGCGCATCCTGCTGGTCGATCCGCAGGACCGCCTGCTGATGTTCCGGTTCGATCCGGGCGACCGCCCGCCGTTCTGGTGCACGCCCGGCGGGGCGGTCGACCCCGGCGAAAGCTATGAGGAGGCCGCCCGGCGGGAACTGTTCGAGGAAACCGGCATCGTCGCCGAACCCGGCCCGCAGGTCCTGCGCCGCGAGATCGACTTCCTGACGATCGAGCGGGTCGAGGTCACCGCCGACGAGCGCTATTTCCTGGTCCGCACCGATCGGGCCGAGATCGATTGCGCCGGACATACCGAGCTGGAGCGCCGCGTCATGCAGCACTGGCGCTGGATCGCGCCGGACGAACTGGCCGCGCTGGGCGAACCGTTCTTTCCCGAAGACCTGCCCGAAATCATGCTGGACCTGCTGCCATGACCATCCTTCAGACCATCACCCCGATCACCCACGACCTCGGCGCGTTCCAGGTGCGCCGGGCGATCCCCTCGCCCCAGCGGACGATGGTCGGCCCCTTCATCTTCGTCGACCAGTTCGGCCCGGCGCAGCTTCCCGAGGGCCAGGCGATGGACGTGCGCCCGCATCCGCACATCAACCTCGCCACCGTCACCTGGCTCTTCGAGGGCGCGATCGACCATCGCGACAGCCTGGGCACCTTCGCCACGATCCGCCCCGGCCAGGTCAACCTGATGACCGCGGGCAGCGGCATCGTCCATTCCGAGCGCTCCCCGCAGAGCGAGCGGAGTTCCCCGAGCAAGCGGGGCGGCCCCCGCCTCTACGGCATGCAGACCTGGCTCGCCCTGCCGGACGGGCAGGAGGAGATCGCCCCCGCCTTCGAGGCGCGGAAGGACCTGCCGCTGATCGAGGACACCTGCGTCCTCGCCCGGGTCATCATGGGCTCGCTGTGGGGCGCGACCGCGCCGACCACCTGCCATGCCGAGACGATCTATGCCGAGATCGTGCTCGGCCCAGGGGGACGCCTGCCGATCGATGCCGAGGCGGACGAGCGCGCGGTCATGCTGGTCGGCGGCGAGGCCAGCCTCGATACCCAGCCGCTCGGCCTCTACGAGCTGACCGTGCTCGCCCCCGGCGCGGCGATGAGCCTGTCGTCGGACAGCGGCGGGCGGGTCATGCTGCTGGGCGGCGAGGCGTTCAGGACCCGGCGCCATGTCTGGTGGAACTTCGTCAGCTCCTCGCGCGAGCGCATCCAGCAGGCCAGGGACGACTGGAACAA
>CAZFPW010000391.1:0-2168 GCA_964520765.1 uncultured Novosphingobium sp. | reverse complement strand
GAAGCCCAGCGACACCTTCAAGCGCCACTTCCTCAACTGCTTCATCGACGACGCCTTCGGCCTGCAGAACATCGACTACATCGGGGAGGACATGATCGCCTACGAATGCGACTATCCGCACTCCGACACGCTCTGGCCCGAGGTGCCGGAGCGGCTGTGGCCGACGATCAACCACCTGACCGACGCGCAGATCGACAAGATCACCCACGGCAACGCCATGCGCTTCTTCCGCTTCCCGCTGTTCGACTATTTCAAGCGCGAGGACGTGACCGTGGGCGCGCTGCGCAAGCGGGCCGAGGCGGCGGGCGTGGACACCTCGCCCAAGTCCTCCGGCGGCGAGCGCCCCCTGGCCGAGGGCGAGACGCGGCCGGTTACGTCAGGCGACATCATGAAGATGTTCCAGCGCCACGAGGAAGAACGCAAGGCCCACGCCTGACGCGAGCCGGTAGGGGCGGCGGCGAAGCGACCAGCCTCCACCCCGAACCCCCGCTCAGCCTGAGCCTGTCGAAGGCCACGCGATGCCCTTGCCGCCGAGTCCCAGGGAGCTTGGGGCGAATGTCTGCTCGTGGCCTTCGACAGGCTCAGGCTGAGCGGGGATGGCGGCGATCCGGCTAAGGCGCGTCGACTTCCCCATGCGCCGCATCGGGCTCGGCCGCCGGGTCCGCCAGGCCCAGCTCCGACAACACCTCATGCGTGTTCTCGCCCAGCGCGGGTGAGTACCCCGCGACCTTCCCCGGCGTCGCGGAAAACCAGGTCGGCACGCCGGGATAGGTCACATCGCCATAGGGCGAGGGCACCGTCTCGAAGAAGCCGATGGCCTGCAACTGCTCGTTCTCGAACAGGTCGTCCGTGGAGCGCAGCGGGGCGGCGGGAATGTTCAGCTCGCGCAGCAGGTCGAGCCATTCCTGCGTGGTGCGGGTCAGGAAGGTCTCGCCCAGCAGGCCATAGACCCGGCCGATCTGCTTGGCCCGCTTCTCCAGCGTGGAGAATTCCTCACCTGCCCATTCCGGCTGCACCGCGCCGACGAAGGCGTTCCAGTGCTTGTCGTTATAGACCAGCGCCGCGACATAGCCGTCCCTGGTCTTGTAAGGCTTGCGGTTCTGCTCGACCGCGCGGTGGTAGTTGGCCGGCCCCAGCGGCGGATCGAACAGCCGGCCGTTGGCATGCTCGACCAGCATGAACGAGCTCATCGCCTCGAACATGGTAACTTCCACTTCCTGCCCCTCGCCCGTGCGCTGGCGGTGGAACAGGGCCATCATCGTCGCATAGAGCGCATGGAGCCCGGCGACCTTGTCGGCCATGATCGTCGCGACGAAGCCCGGCTCGCCCGTCATCAGCCGCTGGACATGGGTGATCCCGCATTCGGCCTGGATCGTGTCGTCATAGGCGGGCTGATCCGCCTCCGGCCCGCGGCGGCTGTAGCCGTAGCAGTTGGTATAGACGATGTCGGGCTTCAGCGCCTTCACCCCGGCATAGTCGAAGCCCAGCTTGGCGATCGCCTTGCCCCGCATCGAATGGATGAAGACGTCCGCCGTCCTGACCAGCGCCTGCAACGCCGCCTTGCCCTCCGCCGAGGCGAGGTCGAGCACCACGCTCCGCTTGCCCCGGTTGACGTTGACATAGACCCCGCCGAGCCCCGGTGCCGGAGCCGCCGAGATATAGCGCGTGTTGTCCCCGGCCGGCGGCTCGATCTTGATCACGTCGGCGCCCATGTCGGCCATGATCTGCGTGGCGTAGGGACCGAACACCACGCTGGTGAGGTCGACTACGCGGATGCCGGAAAGGGGGCCGGTTTGGTTGCTGCCCGTACCGTTCTGGTTGTCAGTCATGGCTCGATGGTCTCCTGCTGGCTGCCCGCTATCTGATCGCGGCGGCGAAATCCATGCGTATTTCTGGATGGTGTGCCGATATCGGTACGTTACGGTTGTTTGCGCGGGGCCTCGCTGCTAGGCGGCGCTCGTCAAAATGAAAGGTTCGGCCGCCGTGGATTTCGCCTTTACCGAAGACCAGCAGAACATCCGCGACGCGGTCCTCCAGCACTGCTCGCCCTTCACCGACGACTACTGGCTGGAGAAGGACCGTACCGGCGAATGGCCGGTCGAGTTCCACAAGGCCATGGCCGAAGCCGGCTGGCTCGGCATCGCCATGCCCGAGAGCCTGGGCGGCGC
>CAZFPW010000390.1:0-2169 GCA_964520765.1 uncultured Novosphingobium sp. | reverse complement strand
ACGGGGCGTTTTTCCGATTCGAGCACGTGGAAGGAAACCTGCGCCTTGTCGGGCAGGATGGCGCCCTTCCAGCGGCGCGGGCGGAAGGGGCTGATCGGGGTCAGCGCGACGAGGTTGCAGCCCAGCGGCAGAATCGGGCCGTTGGCCGACAGGTTGTAGGCGCTGGAGCCCGCCGGGGTCGCCACCAGCACACCGTCGCAATGCAGTTCCGCGATGCGGACCTTGTCGTTGACGCGCACCTGGATGCGGGCGGTCTGGCGCGTCTCGCGCAGCAGCGACACCTCGTTGATGGCGTAGAACGATTGCTCCTCGCCCGAATTGGTGATCGCCGTCATCTCCAGCGGCGTTACCGCGATCGCGCGGGCACGGGCCACGCGGCTGCCGATCGAGCGGCTGCTCTTGGCCTTGTTCATCAGAAAGCCGACCGTGCCGTGGTTGATCCCATAGGCGGGGATCACCCGGCCGTTGTCGAGCATCTTGTGCAGCACGTGCAGCATGTAGCCGTCGCCGCCGAGCACGACGACCGCCTCGGCATCCCGCCAATGCACCCAGGGGTGGGCATCCTGCAGCGCCTTCGCCGCATCCTGCGCGCGATCGCTGTACGAGACGGCCAGGGCCAGGCGCATGTCCTTGGTCATTCTATGCCTCAATCCGCCCCTTCCTTCGGTGGCTGGTGATATGGCCCGGCGCCGGGTTTGACAATCGCTGCCCCGCCGTAGGAACGCTTTCGCAACTGCTCCACCGCTATGACGATACGATGAACGCCGTGCGCCCCGAGGATCGCGATGCCCTGACCGGCCTGGCCGGCATCGCGACCGTGCGCGAGCGATTGTGCGCCTGGTCGCGGGATGGCGACGCGACGCTCCACGCTCTTTTGCTGGGCTTGCGGCGTTTCGATGCGGTCAACCTGGCCTATGGGACGGCGACCGGCGACCTCGCTCTGGCGGAGGTCGCGGCACGGCTGACCCATTTCGCCGCCGACGAGCTGGACGGCCCCTGGCTGGCCGCGCGGACGGGCGGAACCTTCCTGCTGGTCGCCAACCAGGCTTGCAGCCGGGAGCGCTGGCAGCTCTTCGCCCAGCAGCTTGCCGATACGGTGGCCGGGCCGATCGCACGCGGGACGGGGGCCCTGCGCCTCTCGCCGCAGATCGCGCTGCTTCGCGTGCTGGACCAGGACGGGCCGGAAACGATCCTCGACCAGCTCGGCCAGACGCTCGCGGGCGCCCCCGCCACCCGGCGGGTGATCTGGGCTGACGGCGAGACCGCCCGTTCGGGCCGGACGGCGGCCCAGATCGAGGCGGACCTGCTCGGCGCGATCGACGGCGACGAGATCGAGGTGGTCTATCAGCCGCAATATTCGCTGCCGGACGGCCGGCTGACGGGGGCGGAGGCGCTGGCGCGGTGGAATCACCCCATCCTCGGCCGCATGGGCGCGGGCGCCCTGTTCGCGGCGGCGGAGCGGGCGGACCATGTCGCCCAGCTTTCCCGCCATATCGCCCGCCTGGCGCTGGCGGGGGCCGACTGGGGGCCGGGCCTGCGCCTGTCGTTGAACGTCACGGCGGCGGACCTGGCGGCGGGAAGCTATGCCGAAGGTCTGCTCGGCCTGCTGGACGAAGCGGGCTTTCCCGCCGAGCGCCTGACCCTGGAGGTCACCGAGCAGGCCTTGCTTGCGGACATCCAGTTGGCCGACGAGACGCTGCGCCAGCTTGCCGAGGCGGGCGTGCGCATCGCCCTCGACGATTTCGGCGCGGGGTTCTGCAACTTCCGCTATCTCAAGCTGCTGCCGCTCGATTACCTGAAGCTCGACCGCTCGATGATCGAGGGGATCACCACCGATCCGCGCGACCTGGCGGTGCTGCGCGGGATCGTCGCCATGGCGACGGCGCTGGATCTGCAGGTGATCGCCGAAGGGGTGGAGACCGAGGCCCAGCGCCAGGCCATCGCCGAGGAAGGCTGCGCCTTCTACCAGGGCTTCGTCGCCGCCCAGCCGATGAGCGCGGCGGAGTTCAGGGAGCTGGCGAATACGTCGTCCCGGACTTGATCCGGGACCGCGGGAGGCTGGGCTTCAGGTTCCGTCGATGAGGCCAGCGGTCCCGGATCAAGTCCGGGACGAGGCCGATCATCCCGCTGCCTTGCGCGCGATCGCGCTCAGGCCCTTGGTGAGCTGGA
>CAZFPW010000389.1:0-2170 GCA_964520765.1 uncultured Novosphingobium sp. | reverse complement strand
CCGAGCGGGTCGACATCACCCTCGCCAACCTCTCGATCCTCAAGACCGGCAAGGCCAAGGCGGTGCGCTTCTCGACGCTAGAGGCGATCTGCCGCGAGCTGGACTGCCAGCCGGGCGATCTGCTGGGCTACGACGCCTCGGTCGCGGCGTCCGAGGATTGAGCGCTCAGAACACGCCCGGAATAAGCCGCCAGCGGACCTGCTTCATATATTCGCGATAGGCCGGGTCCTCGCTCAGCAGGCGTTCCTCGGCCAGCAGGCGGAGGATCTGCGCGGTCCAGCCGATGGCGTAGATCATCAGGTTGTAGGGCGAGAACATCACCGAGAGCACGCCGACGTGCACCGCGAGATAGCCCGCGTACATCGGGTGGCGCATGAAGCGATAGACGCCGGTCACCTTCACCCCGCGGTTGGCCGGGGTGATCCCGAAGCTGCGGCGCAGGATCAGCTTGGCCCAGGCCTGCCAGCAGTTGCCGAGCACCATCAGGAACAGCCCCAGCCAGGCGAGGTGCGGATAGGGCTCGTCGTTGGGGATGATGAGCAGCGGGGCGAGGGTGGCGGTCGTCGCCAGCATCCAGTCGCCCAGCCGCATGGAAATGGCCTCGGTCGGGCGCCGGATCAGCGTGAAGAGCATGACCGAGGTTTCGGAGACCATCACCGCCAGCGAGATGGTGATCGCCAGGATGTTGGAATCGAAGGTATGGGTGCCGTTGAGCATCCGCCAGACGAAGAGGCCCCAGACCGTGACGATCACGATCTGCTCGACCCGGTCGAGCACGCGCGGGCGCAGCAGGAAGGGCCGTTGGCTCGCGGCGGGTAGGGCGGTGCTGTCCATCGTGGTCCCTTCGGATGAGGGGCAGAGGACTAGGCAAACAGGGTTAAGAAGGCCTTACCGGAGGACGCTTCGTTGACATTCGCGCCCGTTCCGCTAATGGCCCGCCCCGACCCGCGGGCCCGAGCGATCGAATCCGCGAGTCATCCGTCCGAGACAGTTGGTGCCGCGGGTTCGCCACGGCTTAATTTCCAGCCTAGACGGGGAACAGAGATTTCACGGCCCCTCCTTCAGGGAAGCGTCCGTGCTCCCTTCGCGTTTCGGCGCGGACTCCTTCCCCATCGACGGACTTGGCCCTGCCGGTTTCGGCAGGGTCGAAACGTAGCCGGTCGTCCGGGCAGTTCGCCCTGGCGGCCATTTGTGAAGGAGTAAGGCATGGATCGTTCGCAGAAAGCCGAATCGGTCGCCCAGCTCAACGCGACTTTCAACGAGGTCGGCGTGGTGGTCGTCACCCGCAACCTCGGCATGTCGGTGGCCCAGTCCACCGCCCTGCGCGGGAAAGTCCGTGAAGCCGGCGCGTCCTACAAGGTTGCGAAGAACCGTCTTGCCAAGCTTGCCATCAAGGACACGAACTACGCGGGCATCGACGAGATGCTCACGGGTCCGACGGCGATCGCCACCTCGGTCGATCCCGTTGCCGCCGCCAAGGCGATCGTGGACTTCGCCAAGACGAACGACAAGATCGAGATCGTCGGCGGCGCGATGGGCGCTCAGGTTCTGAACGCGGAAGGGATCAAGGCGCTTGCCTCGATGCCGTCGCTCGACGAACTGCGCGCGAAGCTTGTCGGCCTCGTCCAGGCTCCGGCGACCAAGCTCGCCCAGCTTTCGACCGCCCCGGCGGCCAAGCTGGCGCGCGTCTTCGGCGCCTATGCCGCGAAGGATGCCGCATAAGACAGTTCAGCGATTTCGTCCGGCACTGCGTGCCGGGCACCCAACATCTAGGAGTGAAACATCATGGCCGATATCGCCAAGCTCGTTGAAGAACTTTCGAAGCTGACCGTCCTCGAGGCGGCCGACCTCGCCAAGGCGCTGGAAGAAGCGTGGGGCGTTTCCGCCGCCGCTGCCGTCGCCGTGGCCGCCCCCGCCGCCGGCGGCGGTGACGCCGGTGGCGCCGCCGCCGAAGAGAAGACCGAATTCGACGTCATCCTGACCGGCGACGGCGGCAAGAAGATCCAGGTCATCAAGGAGGTCCGCGCGATCACCAACCTGGGCCTGACCGAAGCCAAGACCCTGGTCGAGAGCGCCCCGAAGGCGATCAAGGAAGGCGTCAACAAGGCCGAGGCCGAAGAGATCAAGAAGAAGATCGAGGAAGCCGGCGGCACCGTCGAGATCAAGTAAT
>CAZFPW010000388.1:0-2182 GCA_964520765.1 uncultured Novosphingobium sp. | reverse complement strand
GCTGGGCCGACCGCTTCCACGATGCGATGAAGAAGAAAAAGGCGGAGAAGCAGGGGTGAAAAGCGGCCGGGCCTGCGCAGTCACTTTCATCATTGGCCTCGTCGGCGGCTGGTGGCTGCACACGGAATTTGTCATAGACGCTTGCCTCGACATGGGGGGAGCATGGCGGAGTGCCGGACAGTATTGTGCGGGTGTTCCCGACCACGCCCAGCTTGACATGATATCGTGATATGATATCAATATATCATTATGTCACGCATCCTTGCCGATCTTCCTGACGACGACATCAAGTGGCTCGATCAGCGGGCGGCCGAGCAGGGCAAATCTCGCGCTTCGGTGCTGCGTGAGGCTGTCGCGAGCTACAAGGCGCAGTCGGATCGGTCGAGCAGCCGGGATTGGATCAGGCGTGGAGCGGGCTATTGGAAGGACCGCGACGATATTGGCGATGGCGTCGAATATCAGCGCGCGATCCGCGAAGACCGCACCCCTTACGAAGATCTTTGAGGCGTGGCGGACCCCTTTTTCGACACCAATATCCTGATCGACTGGTTGCGGGATCGTCCGCAGGCGGTTGCGGAGCTGTCGCGGTATCGGCGCCATCGGATCAGCCGCGTAGTCTGGACCGAGGTGCTTGCCGGAGAACCGCTGGAGACGCGCGATCACGTCCAGGAATTGATCGCGCCGTTCGAAGTGGTCGAGCTTGATGGACGCATCGCGATGACTGCCGCAGACATCCGGCATCGCACGAAGATGAAACTGATGGACGCCTATATCCTCGCCACCGCGCAGGTGAACGGCGCGATCCTGATTACCCGAAACACCAGGGATTTCCCGGCAGCCATGCCGGGCATCCGCGTTCCTTACGTTCTCTAGCGAAAGCACCCCAAAAGCATGTGTGGAATCATCGGCATCGTCGGCAAGGAAGAGGTCGCGGACCGGCTGGTCGATGGCCTCAGGCGGATGGAATACCGCGGCTATGACAGCGCCGGGGTCTGCACGATCCACGACGGCCGGCTCGTTCGCCGCCGCGCGCCCGGCAAGCTAGCCAACCTGGTGCTGGAACTGGCGCGCGATCCCGCGCCGGGGACGACCGGTATCGCCCACACTCGCTGGGCGACCCACGGGGCGCCGACCGCCGCCAATGCGCACCCGCACGCCACGCCCGAGCTTGCCCTGGTCCACAACGGCATCATCGAGAACTTCCGCCAGTTGCGCGAGGCGCTGATCGCCCGCGGCCGCAAGTTCGAGAGCGATACGGACAGCGAGGTCGTCGCCCACCTGATCTCCGAAGGCGTCGAGGCCGGGGCTTCGCCGCAGGAGGCGGTGAAGGCCGCCTTGCCGCAGTTGCGCGGCGCCTTCGCGCTCGCCATCGCCTTTCGCGAATATCCCGACATGCTGATCGGCGCGCGGCTCGGCTCGCCGCTGGTCGTCGGCTATGGGGCAGGGGAGACCTATCTGGGCTCGGACGCGCTGGCGCTCGCCCCGCTGACCCAAAAGATCGCCTATCTCGAAGAGGGCGATTGGGTCATCGTCACCCGCGACGGCACGACGATCTACGACAAGGACAATGTCGAGGTGATGCGGCCCGTCACCACCTCCGGCGCCTCGGCCGCGGCGATCGAGAAGGGGAACTACCGCCACTTTATGCAGAAGGAGATCTTCGAGCAGCCGACCGTGGTGGCCCAGACCCTGCGCAGCTATGTCCGCCAGGTCGACCAGTCGGTGGCGCTGCCGCAGTTCGACTTCGATCTCTCGACGATCAACCGCGTCACGATCGTCGCCTGCGGAACCAGCTATTATGCTGGAATGGTTGCGAAATACTGGTTCGAGCAGTTCGCCCGCCTGCCTGTCGACATCGATGTGGCGAGTGAATTCCGCTATCGCGATCCGGTGCTGGAGCCGGGCGGTCTGGCCCTGTTCATCTCGCAATCGGGCGAGACGGCCGACACCCTGGCGGCGCTGCGCCATTGCAAGGAGGCGGGGCAGACCATCGCCGTGGTGGTCAACGTGCCGACCAGCTCGATGGCGCGCGAGGCCGACCTGCTGCTGCCGACCCATGCCGGGCCGGAGATCGGTGTCGCCTCGACCAAGGCCTTCACCTGCCAGCTCGCCGTGCTTGCCGCGCTGGCCGCGCACCTTGCGGTCAAGCGCGGGCGGATGGACCGGGCCGAGGAGGCCGAGG
>CAZFPW010000387.1:0-2186 GCA_964520765.1 uncultured Novosphingobium sp. | reverse complement strand
TGCTGGAGAAGCAGAAGAAGGGCAAGGCGCGGATGCGCGAATACGGCAACGTGCAAATCCCGCAGGAAGCCTTCATCGCCGCGCTCAGGATGGGGGATGAGGGCTGAATGTCGATCCGCCCTAGGGGGGCGGCCACACATCGAGCCTAAGCCCGGGAACATCGCGGAAATCATCGCCGTTGCAGGTGATCACCGGCAGATCATAGACCAGCGCGGTCGCGGCGATCATCCGGTCCAGGATACGTTGGCGTACATAGCCGCGCTCCGCCACGATCCCGCGATAGGCGAGCGCCGCTTCGCCGCCGAACGGCAGAACGATCAGCGTCTCCATCAGGATGTCGAGCGAGGTGCGCCGCGCGGCGGCGAACTGCGGCTTCGAGTATACCCCGCCTTCCAGTTCGACCTGCGTCACCACCGAAATCATCGCATCGCCGGCCAGGGCCCCGATCCGCGCCACGGTCTGCGGCTCACGGTCGCGCAGCAGGATCGCGATATTGGTGTCGATCAATACGGCCATGGCGAAGGGCTAGGGTCCTGACCCTAGAGCCCGGAGCGCTCGGGAAGATCGACCACGCGTCGCTCTATCTCCCCCACCGGCCCCAGGGCCAGCAGCCGGGCTGCCATCTCCGCCAGGTTGGGCCGCGCAACCTTGGGCCTGATCCACACCCCACCGCCTAGCGGCTCGGTGGTAACCTCGATCCCCTCGGACAGACCGAGCGCGCGATGCAGGCGAACGGCGACGCTGTTGCCGGATTTGAACGTACGGGAGTCGTGAGCGGTCATGTGATGGGATATACCGGATATACATCAGGTGGACAAGTGGACACGATCAAGGGCTGCCGCCACCTCTTCAAGATCCCGGTCCAGGCCACGGCGGCGAGGTCATCGCCCGCGAGACCATCGTCGCGATGCGCAAGGACGTGACCGCCAAGATAAGGATGGGCGAGGAGTAGCGCTGCCGGTCCCGGTTGCGGAAAAACCATTTTCCTACACGCCCCCAGCCGGTCCAGGCTCCATGGTTTCCTCCCAAGGAGAACGACCATGACCATCGAGCCCTCCGATCTCCCCCAGCCCAGTTCCTGCGAGCCCGATCCCGGCGAGCCCGGTTCCTGCGAGATTCTCCCCGCCTTCGCCCCCGTCCCCCGCCAGTATGATCGGTCCAACGGCTGGAAGCCCGAGGTCCAGCGCGCTTTCATCGAGGCGCTGGCCGAAACCGGCAGCGTCAAGTCCGCCTGCCGCCGCGTCGGCCGCGCCGAGCATGGGGCCTACCTCCTGCGCCGTCATCCGCAGGCCGAGGAGTTCCGCCGCGCCTGGGACGCCGCGCTCGACATCGGCATGCGCCGGATCGAGGACGTGGCGATGGAGCGCGCGCTCAACGGCTATGAGCAGCCGGTCTATTCCTATGGCAAGCTCGTCGGCACCCGCACGGTCTATAACGACCGCCTGCTGATGTTCATGCTGCGCAACCGCGCGCCCGAACGGTTCGGGGCGGGCCTGAGCCGCGGCGGCGGCGCGAAGGGCGACAACGCCATCGACAAGATGATCCTCGCGCGCCTCAAGGCGCAATGGCGCCAGGAATGGGAGGACGAACGCGCGGCCAAGGCCTCCAGCCCCGAGGCGATCAGGCGCACCCTCATGCAGCGGCTCGCCGAATGGCGCGTCGCCGACCTCGAGGAAATCCGCCGCGCGATGTTCGAGGCGCACAGCCCGCGCGTCCAGGCGCTATGGGAGGCCTACGAGGCGGCCCGCGACGCGGAGCGCGAGGCCACCGGCGCGCCGCGCCTGCCCGCCCTGCGCGGCGCCTCGTGGCGCGGCATCACCGTGGGCGACGACTTCGACGCCGGGGAACGGCTCCGCGAGCACGACGCGGCCGAAGCGGAACGGGACGAAGAGACGGCGACCGCGCGTTACCATTGACCCGTCGTCCAGGCTCAAGCGGCCGGCCGGTACCAGATGGCGGGCGCGTGGTCCCGGTCGACGGGGTTTGTCCGAGGCGATTGTATCGATTGCAAACGTGACGGTTTGCGATGGTCCGCATTCCACCCACTGCCGCTCAGCCTGAGCTTGTCGAAGGCCACGGGCAAACCTTGCCCCAAGTCCCTGTGGACCTAGCGGGACAGGTATCGCGTGGCCCCCTTCGGCGAAGCTCAGGACAGGCTTCGACAAGCTCAGGCTGAGCGGAAGCTG
>CAZFPW010000386.1:0-2193 GCA_964520765.1 uncultured Novosphingobium sp. | reverse complement strand
CCGAAAAAATCGTATCTGCGCGCGCTTTGCGGCTCTACACCGCCTGACGATGCGCGACCTCTACCATCCCCCGGTCAAGCGCTCGGTCGAGATCGCCGGGCACAAGACCTCGATCAGCCTGGAGCCGCTGTTCTGGGACCAGCTCCGCCGCGCGGCCGAGGAGGAGGGGGCGCCGCTCAATGCGCTCGTCGCCAGGATCGACGCCGAGCGGATCATGGCCGAGACGCCGCCGGGCCTGGCCGGGGCGATCCGGCTGTGGCTGGCGGCGCGCCATGCCGGCGATCAGTAGGTGGCGGGCGGGTCGCTCGCCGGGAAGCTCTCGTCGCTGGCCTCGTCGGTCTTGTCCCAGCCCTTGGGATCGCTGCGCATGCCTTCCGGCCCGGCGTTGCGGACCTTGGCGAAGTTGGCGCCGTCCGATTCGCCCGAGGCGAAGGCGGCGTGGCCTTCGTGGTGCGCCCGCTCGCGCTTGATATAGCGATAGGCGACGTAGCCGACGGCCCCGAGGGCGGCGATTTGCAGTAGACCCATGACAACTTCTCCGTGTGGATGCGATTGCCCACCCCCAACGCGTCAACCGCGTTCGGGTTCACGGAGGCGCGATTTTTCGGCTCAGTCCCCGCCGACCCGCTCGACCTGCGCGCCGAGCAGCGAGAGCTTCTCCTCCAGCCGCTCATAGCCGCGGTCGAGATGATAGAGGCGGTGGACCTGGGTCTGCCCCTCGGCGGCCAAGCCGGCGATCACCAGGCTCATCGAGGCGCGCAGGTCCGTGGCCATGACCTCGGCCCCGGTCAGCTTCTCCACCCCATGGACGATCGCGGTGCGCCCGTTGGTCTGGATATGCGCGCCCATGCGGTTCAGCTCTGGCACGTGCATGTAGCGGTTCTCGAAGATCGTCTCGGTCAGCACGCTGGCCCCTTCCGCGCGGCACAGCATGGCCATGAGCTGGGCCTGCATGTCGGTGGCGAAGCCCGGATAGGGCGCGGTCGAGAGCGTGACCGGGCGCAGCGGCCCGTCGGCGGCGACGAAGATGCCGTCCTGGCGCGGCTCCACGAAGACGCCGGCGTCGCGCAGGGCCTGGACGGTCGCCTCCATCTCCTCGATCACCGCGTGCTTGAGGAAGGCCTCGCCCCCGGTGATGACCGCGGCGCAGGCGTAGGAGCCGGCCTCGATCCGGTCGGACATCACGCGATAGGTCGCGCCGTGCAGGCGCGGCACGCCGTGGATGGTGAGGTCGGAGGTGCCGATCCCCTCGATCTGCGCGCCCATCGCGACCAGCAGGTTGCACAGGTCGACGATCTCCGGCTCCCGCGCGGCGTTGTGGAGGGTCGACTTGCCCCGGGCCAGGACGGCGGCCATCAGCGCGTTCTCGGTCGCGCCGACCGAGACCACCGGGAAGGAATAGCGCCCGCCGGGCAGGCCGCCGTCGGGCGCGATGGCGCGGACGTAGCCGGCGGCCAGCTCGATCTGCGCGCCGAGCGCCTCCAGCGCCTTCAGGTGCAGGTCGATCGGGCGGTTGCCGATGGCGCAGCCGCCGGGCAGCGAGACGGTCGCCTCGCCCATCCGCGCCAGCATGGGCCCCAGCACCAGGATCGAGGCGCGCATCTTGCGCACCAGCTCATAGGGCGCGACCGAGCTGGTGATCCGCGTCGCCGCCAGGGTCATCACCCGGCCGAAGTCCTCCGGGCGGCTGCCGGCGATCGTGGTCGAGATGCCGAACTGGTTCATCAGGTGCTGGAAGCCGTCGATGTCGGCCAGGCGCGGCAGGTTGCGCAGGGTCAGCGGCTCATCGGTGAGCAGCGCACAGGGCAACAAGGTCAGCGCGGCGTTCTTGGCGCCGGAGACGGTGACGGTTCCGGCCAGGCGCTTGCCGCCCTCGATGATGATCTTGTCCATGGCAGATCGTTTAGCGCGAAACGGTACGGCGGCAAGCGCCGCCGCGCAGGCCGGGCGCCAGAACGGTTGACGGGGCGAATCGGGCCTGCGATTCCCCGAACCGATGAGCGCTCCGAAACCCGTTCGCAAAGCCGTGTTCCCGGTCGCCGGGCTCGGCACCCGCTTCCTGCCGGCGACCAAGGCCATCCCCAAGGAGATGCTGCCGATCATCGACCGGCCGCTGATCCAGTACGCCGTCGACGAGGCGCGCGAGGCGGGGATCGAGCAGCTGATCTTCGTGACCGGCCGCGGCAAGACCTC
>CAZFPW010000385.1:0-2210 GCA_964520765.1 uncultured Novosphingobium sp. | reverse complement strand
AGGGCGTCGACCAGGGCCTCGACCTGCTTGCCCTCGATCTCGGCCGCCGGGCTCAGCAGCAGGCGGTGGCGCAGGACGGCGGTGGCGAGGCCCTTCACGTCGTCGGGCACCACATAGTCGCGGCCGTCGAGGGCGGCGCGGGCGCGGGCGGCGTTGGCGAGGAGGACGGCGGCGCGGGGAGAGGCGCCCGAGGCGAGGTCGGCGCTCTCACGCGTGGCGCGGACCAGGCGGACCACATAGTCGATCACGCTGTCGGCCAGGGTCACGGCCTTGACCGCCTGGGAGGCGGCCTGGAGCCGGGCGGCGTCGGTCACGGCGGCAATGCCGAGGTCGGCCGGCTTGGCCGGGCCGCTGCGCTCCCCGAAGCGGGCGACGATCCGCGCCTCTTCCTCCAGGCTGGGATAGGGCACCAGCAGCTTGAACAGGAAGCGGTCGAGCTGCGCCTCGGGCAAGGGGTAGACGCCCTGGCTCTCGATCGGGTTCTGCGTCGCCACCACCATGAAGTGGGCGGGCAGCGGGTGCGCCTCTCCGTCCAGGGTCACGCGGCGTTCCTGCATCGCCTCCAGCAGGGCGGCCTGGGTCTTGGGCGGGGTGCGGTTGATCTCGTCGGCCAGCAGCAGGTCGCAGAAGATCGGGCCGTGGGTCAGGGTGAACTGGCTCGTCTGGAAGTTGAACAGGTTGGAGCCGAGGATGTCGCCCGGCATCAGGTCCGGCGTGAACTGGATGCGCCCGAAATCGAGGCCCAGCGTCGCCGCGAAGCACTGGGCGAGGAAGGTCTTGGCCGTGCCCGGCGGCCCTTCGAGCAGGACGTGGCCCTGGGCCAGCAGCGCGATCAGCAGGTGGTCCACCGTGGCCTGCTGGCCGACGATCGCCTTGGCGACCTCGCCGCGGATCGCGTCGGCGAGCGCGCCGACCTCCGCGAGAGTGACGCCGGGGGTGGCAGTGGTCTCGGTCATCTCCTGAGAGTCCTTTCGAGCGAATGGAGCGCCTGCGCCGCGCGCAGGATGGCATGGGGCCGCCGCTCGGCGCGCAGCCGCGCGGCAAGGGCGGAGAAGCTTGGCGAATCCGGCAGGCGCAGGGCGATCGCCTGGTCGATCGCCGCCTCGGCCGCCTCCGGGCTGGCCGCGCGGGGCAGGCCGAGCGAGCGGGCGATCCGCTCCCGCAGATGGTCGGCATAGGGCCGGGTGACGAGGTGCAGGCGGCGGGTGCGGCGGATCAGGCCGGCGGCGTTGGCCACCAGCGGCCGCTTGCCGAAGGCGATCGCGCGGGTCGCCGCTAGCGGCGGGCCGAAGCGCAGGAAGGCCCGCCAGCCGACCGCCACGGCGGCGAGCAGCAGGCACAGCGTCGCGGCGAGATAGGGCGGGGTGAAGGCCAGGGTCAGCAGGTTGGTCGAGCGGCCGAGCCCGTTGAGCGTCACGTCGAACACCACGGCGCGCGGCTCCCCATCCAGCGCGGCCGTCACCAGGCTCTCGGCGAGCCGGGCGTTCTCCTTGCGGGCCATGCCGTAGTTGTTCAGCAGGTCGGGCTCGAACACCAGGATCAGCGGATAGCGGTCATCGTCCTCGCCGGCGGGCCAGACCTTATCCAGCGAGATGTCCTCCAGCGTGGGGTAATAGCCGTCGTCCTGGAGATAGGCGGCGAGTAGGCCGCCGTTCTGATCCATCACCAGCGGCTCCAGGCCGCGCCCCGCGCCGGTCTCGACCGTGGCGGGAACGGGCAGCTCGCCCGAATCGTCGAGCGTCGACCAGCGCTTGCCGCCCGGCCCGATGCTGACCGAAACCTCGTCGAGGAAGCCCTCCCACCGCGGGGCGGCCGTGCCGACGAGCTGGACCCAGCCCTTCTTGCCGTTGGTGCCGGCCGGGCCGGCCGTCCATTTCGGCGCGATCACCAGGGTCGGGCCGACATAGCGGCGCCTGGCGACGATCTTCTCGATCTCCGCGCCCTTGGCGTTCTGCGGCGGGGTCAGCACCAGCAGGCCGGGATCGTCGAGCGTCGCCGCGCTGCGGCTGAGCGAGACCTTGTAGCCCCGCTTGTCGAGCAACTGGGCGAAGGCCGCATAGCCGTTGAGGCCCTTGCCGCCGCCGTGGCTCCCGCCGTTGTTGGCCGGGCTGGCGCCCATGCCCATCATCCACAGCAGGGCGATGAAGGCCGCCGCCCCGAACAGCACCAGGGCCAGGACGGTGCGCAGGGAAAAGGGATTCGCGGGCGCG
>CAZFPW010000384.1:0-2217 GCA_964520765.1 uncultured Novosphingobium sp. | reverse complement strand
TCGGTGAACTCGATGGGGAGCTGCGCGGCATAGGGCTCGACCACGCTGATCCGGCTGCCGAAGCGCCGCGCCAGGGTGGCCGCGACGAGGCGGGCCGGGCTTTCGCGGAAATCGTCGATATTGGCCTTGAAGGCGAGGCCGAGGCAGGCGACGCGCGCCTGCGGATGGGCCTCGACCAGCGCCTCGGCCTGGCGGATCACATGGCGGATCTTGCCGTCGTTGACCCCGCGCGCGGTGCGGATCAGCGGAGTTTCCTCCGGCGCGCCGTGGACGATGAACCAAGGGTCGACCGCGATGCAGTGCCCGCCGACGCCCGGCCCCGGCTGGAGGATGTTGACCCGCGGATGGCGGTTGGCGAGGCGGATCACCTCCCACACGTCGAGGCCCATCTTGTCCGCGACGATCGACAGCTCGTTGGCGAAGGCGATGTTGACGTCGCGATAGGCGTTCTCGACCAGCTTGGTCATCTCGGCCGAGCGGGCATCGGTGGTGACGCAGGTGCCCCGCACGAAGCGCTTGTAGAAGGCCAGCGCCTTGCGCGCGCAGCGCGGCGTGATCCCGCCGATCGAGCGGTCGTTGTTGGTCAGCTCTTCCAGGATCTTCCCCGGCAGGACGCGCTCGGGGCAATAGGCGATCGAGAGGTCGGGCGTCTCGCGCGCCAAGGAGCCAGTGACTCGGCCCGGCACCTTCAGGTCCGGCCGCGCTTCCGCGATCAGGTCGCGCAACGCCTCGGTCGTGCCGACCGGAGAGGTCGATTCGAGGATCACCACGTCGCCGCTCTTGAGCACCGGGGCGATCGCCTTGCCGGCGGCGAGGACGTAGGAGATGTCGGGCGCATGGTCCTTGTCGAAGGGAGTCGGCACGGCGATGACGAAGACGTCGGCCGGCGCCACCTCGGTCGAGGCGGACAGCAGCCCGCGCGCCACCACGCCCTGGACCAGCCCGTCGAGGTCGACCTCCTCGATATGGATTTCGCCCCGGTTGATCGTCTCGACGACCCGATCGGACACGTCGACGCCCAGCACCCGGCTGCCCGACCGGGCGATGATCGCCGCCGTGGGCAGGCCGATGTAACCGAGGCCGATTACCGCAACGTCAGGCTTGGTGTCGGATTTCATTCCCAAGGATCTCCACGATACGCCGCGAAGCCTGGCCGTCGCCGAACGGATTGTGCGCGCGGGACATGGCTTCGTAGGCCGCCTTATCGTCGAGAAGGGTGAACACTTCGGTAACGATCCGATCGGCGTCGGTGCCGACCAGTTTGGCCGTGCCCGCCGCGACCCCCTCGGGCCGCTCGGTGGTCTCGCGCATGACGAGCACCGGCTTGCCGAGCGCGGGCGCCTCTTCCTGCACGCCGCCGCTGTCGGTCAGCATGATCTCGGCGATGGAGAGCAGGCGGGCGAAGTGCGGATAGTCGAGCGGCTCGATCATCGCCACGTTGTCCAAGCCGGCAAGCGCGCCGTCCATCACCCGGCGGACGTTGGGATTGGGATGGACCGGAAAGATCAGCGCCACGTCGTCGCGCGCGGCGATGCGGCGGATGGCCTCGGCAATGGCTTCCAGCCCGCCGCCGAAGTTCTCGCGCCGGTGGCTGGTGACGCCGACGATCCGCCTACCCGCGAACCGCGCCTCCAGCGTGGCGAGGCCGGAGGCCAGCTCCGGGTGGGCCGCGATCCGTTCCCCCACCCAGTGCAGCGCGTCGATCACCGTATTGCCGGTGACATGGACGCGGCCCGCCGCGACATTCTCCCGCCGCAAAGCTGCCGCCGAGGTCTCGGTCGGCGCGAAATGGAGACTGGCGATGGAGCCGATGATCTTGCGGTTAATCTCCTCGGGCCAGGGGTGATAGATATTGCCCGACCGCAGCCCGGCCTCGACATGATCGACGGGTATCTTGCGATAATAGGCCGCGAGCGCCCCCGCCATCGCCGTCGCCGTATCGCCCTGGACGATCACCCGGTCCGGCTTCTCCGCATCCATCACCCGGCCGAGCCCGGTGAGCAGATTGGCGGTCAGCGCATCGAGCGTCTGGTCTGGCTGCATCACGTCGAGATCGTGATCGGGCACGATCCCGGCGATCTCCAGCACCTGGTCGAGCATCCCCCGATGCTGCGCCGAAACGCAGACCCGGCAATCGAACCGCGCATCCCCCTTGAGCGCGGCGACGACGGGAAACAGCTTGATCGCCTCGGGCCGGGTGCCGAACACGACGAGGAT
>CAZFPW010000383.1:0-2217 GCA_964520765.1 uncultured Novosphingobium sp. | reverse complement strand
TCGCGCGCGTCGATCGCGTCGCCGGTCAGCGCCATCTCGGCCGCCTTGGAGAAGCCGACCACACGCGGCAGCAGCCAGGCGCCGCCGTCGCCCGAGATCAGGCCGATCTTGACGAAGCTTTCCGCGAAGCTGGCGCTTTCGGCGGCGATGCGCAGGTCGCACATGCAGGCCAGGTCCAGCCCCGCGCCGATCGCCGCGCCGTTGACCGCGGCGATCACCGGAATCTCCAGCGCGGCGAAGGCCAGGGGCAGGCGCTGCACGCCGATCTTGTAGTTGCGGCGCGAGCGGAACGGCTCGCCCGCGTTGAGGTTGCCGCCCGGCTTCATCGCATGGATGTTGCCGCCCGAGGAGAAGCCCTTGCCCGCGCCGGTGAGGATCGCGACCCGCGCCTCGGGATCGGCCTCCAGCCGTTCCAGCGCGGCGAGGATCGCGGCGATCGTCTCGGCATCGGTGATCGGGTTGCGCGTCTCGGGCCGGTTCAGGGTGAGGACGACCACGCCGTCCCGTGCCGGGGAATAGATCACCGCATCGCTCATGCTGTCGCTCTCCTGTGTCGTCTGCGCCATCGCGTTACCCCTTCGGTGGCCAGGGTCAGCGCGATGCCCGCCGCCAGCGCGGCGATCCCCGCAGTGATCCAGTTGAAGCCCGGCAGCATCCTCGTTGCCTCGATCACCGGAACGTGGATCGCATAGAGCGGAAACGACAAGGCGCCGAGCGCCGTCGCGGCCAAGGGCACCATCCCTTCGGTCCGTCGATAGCGCAGCCCCCCGGCCAGGAGCAACGGGCAGGCCAGGACGATGAAGGCAAGATCGATCCGCCAATCCCTGATCCCCAGCAGGCCGGTGCAGATGAAGATCGCCGGCATCGCGACGAAGGCGAAGGCGGGCGGCACGCACAGGCCCGGCTCGTCGCGCCACCAGCGCCACAGCACGATCCCGATCGCGTAGCTCAGGATGGCTCGGGCCAGGGCGGGGAAATAGTCCTGGGCATGGGCCCCGAAGTCGAGCGTTCCGTGGCTCATTCCGGCCCAGGCCACCAGCGGAAGCGCCGCCACGCCGAGCGCCAGGAGCCAGCGGAGGCCGAATTTCCACAGGACCAGGCCGTGGAGCAGGTTGACCGCCAGTTCGAAATGGATCGACCAGGCTGGGATATTCAAGGGGAAGGCCAGAGCCTTGGTGACAACCGGCAGCAGCAGGAGGTTGAGCCCCGCTGCCATGCCGAAGTCCGCCGCGTCGGAGGATTCCAGGAAGAGCTTGGGCAGGCCGACCATGCTGCCGATGGCCATGACCGGCCAAAGCCGCCGGTAGCGCGCCAGCAGGAACGCGATGGACCCGAGCCCGCGCGCGAAGCGCGGTTCGTAGGTTCGCGCCATCACATAGCCGCTCAGCATGAAGAACAGGTCCACCGCGAGGTAGCCCTGGGCGAACAGCCGTGGTTGCAGGCCATAGAGCCATTCCAGATGCAGCCCGACCACGCACAGCGCGGCGATGCCCCGCAGCAGGTCGAGGCCCGGCAGGCGGCCCAACGGCGGGATGGGCGGTGGCGGGCTGGACAATGGCGGACCGGGCGGGGCCATCGGGCGTCCTGCTACAGGGCTCGATGCGGGCGGTTAGAGGATCTTGGCCTCTCGCAGCTCGGCAATGCGCGCCTCGGAATAGCCCAGCTCGCCCAGGACCTCGGCCGTATGCTCGCCCAGGATCGGCGGAGCGCGGCGGATCGTCGCGGGGCTGGCCGACATCTGCGCCAGCGGGCTTTGGATCAGGTCGACCGAGCCGGCCTCGGCATAGGCGTGGGGCGTGGTCGCGCGCAGCTTGCGGTGCTGGACCTGGACGTCCTCCCAGACCTCGGGCAGCTCGTTGTACTTGGCCGAGGGGATGCCGGCCTCGTCGAGCAGGCCCATGATCTCGGCCACGGTGTGCTGGCCGGCCCAGACGTTGATGATATCCATCAGCTCGGCGCGGTTCTGCTTGCCGCGCTTGAGGTTCGAATCGAAGCGCGGGTCCGCGAACAGTTCTTCCTGCCCCATCACCACGGTCAGGCGCCGCCAATGCTCATCAGTGCCGGCGGTCAGATAGACGATGCCGTCGCTGCAATGCATCAGGTCGGCCGGGCCGCCGCCGTTGCCGCCGTTGCCGAGGCGCGGGGGAGCCTCGCCGCTGATGAGGTAGTCCTGCATGATGTGGCTGACCATCGCCACCGAGGTATCGAGCAGGGCGA
>CAZFPW010000382.1:0-2220 GCA_964520765.1 uncultured Novosphingobium sp. | reverse complement strand
CGTGCTGAGGAGGGGCCGAAATCGCAGATTGAGGCCCCGTCTCGAAGCACAGGCGGGGTGCGCGGCCCTTCGAGACGGCGTTTCAGCTTGCAGCTTCAACGCCTCCTCAGGGCGAACGGATAGGGCGGCTATTAGCCGAAGGCGGCGAGGCGGGGGCCGTCATCCCGGCCGGCGCGGCGTTCGGCCACGGCGACGCAGTTCTTGCCGGTGCGCTTCGCTTCGTAGAGCGCGGCGTCGGCCATGGCGACGAGATCGACGACCGAGGTCGACGTCTCGGGAATGGCGGCCAGGCCGATCGAGATGCTGACCGGGGCCTCATGGACCTCGCTCAGGCTCTCCACCCGCAGGCGCAGCGCCTCCGCCTTCATCCGCGCGTCCTCGATCCCGCAGTCGGGCAGGATGACCATCAGCTCCTCGCCGCCATAGCGGCAGACGACGTCGGAGGGACGCAGCCCGCCCACGAGCTGGGCGGCGACATCGCGCAGCACGGCATCGCCCTTGGCGTGGCCGAGCTGGTCGTTGAGGCGCTTGAAGTTGTCGAGGTCCATCATCAACACGGCGGTCGCCGCGCCGTTGCGCTCGGCCAGGCTGACGTAGCGTTCCAGCGCGTCCTCCATGTAGCGGCGGTTGTAGAGCCCGGTCAGGGGATCGCGCAGCGACTGGGTGCGCAGCTTCTCGCGCAGCGAGATGTTGGAGAGCGCGAGCGACATCGAATCCGCCAGGGCGTGGCCGATCCGGCGGGTGGATTCCAGCTTGTTCAAGGCGATCGCGCGGTCATGGGTCGCGAAGACCAGCAGGCCGTGGACCGCGCCGCGCGCCATCATCGGCAGTTCGAGCGTGGCCGCCATGCCGGCGTGATGCGCGCAGCACAGCGAGCTGGCATCGGGGTTGTTGACGTGCGGCTTGCCCCGCTTCAGCGTCCAGCAATTGCCGGGCGCGAATGTCTCGGCCGGGTGATAGTCCTCCGGCATGTTCCAGCTGCCGGCAAGGTCCAGCCGATCGCGAGAATTGTTGAAGATATACAGGGCCGCGCCGAATTCGGGCAGGAGGCGCAGCGACGTGGCCATCAGCACGGCGGTGGCGTCGTCGTAGCCCTCGGCGCTCTGCAGCATGTCGGTCATGTTGAACAGTTCGTCGGTCTGGGCCTTGGCCTCGCGCGCTTCCCAGAACACCGCGGCGTTGGCGTGCAGCTCGCCGCGGGCGTAGAGCGCCGACAGGACCTCCGCCACCAGGCCGAACGTCGCGCAGACCGAAGCCGCGATGACGAGGCCGCTGTGCGGCGGATTGCCCGCTATCAGGTGCCAGGCCAGCAGGCTGACCGCCGCGAGAATGCAGCCGATCGCGGTGAACGAGCCCAGGCCTGTGACCAAGAGATGGCGATTCTCGCGCTGGAAGGCGCGTGATGTGGATTCCCGTGCCGACAAATCCCTATCCCTCCCCGATAGTTGCGCGCTTTGTAGAGGAGGGGGGTTCCAAAGCCGTTAAGGCTGACTCGGGGAAAGTCCCGGCTAAGTCTTAAGACGCAATCCGCCCAGAAAATCGCGCTTGCCGATGTCCAATCCACGGCTGCGCAGGATCGCATAGGCCGTCGTCGCGTGGAAGAAGAAGTTGGGCAGGGCGAAGGTCAGCAGATAGTCTTCGGCGTGAAAGTCCAGGCTGCGGTCGCCGATCTTGAACGCCATGGGCTGGCCGGTCAGGGCGTCCAGTTCTTCGGGGCGGATCGCCTGCAACTTGGCGATCGCGGCGTCGATTCCCGCCTTGAGCGCGGCGAAGGTGGCCGGCGGCTCGGAGAAGTCGGGCGAGGTTTCACCCCGCTGCACGCCCTCGACCGCGCCGCCCGAATGCAGCCAGACCGCGCGGACCTGGGTGGCGAAGGGCCACATGTCCTCGGCCAGGCGCGCCTGGAGCAGCTCGCGTTCCGGCTTGCCGCCCTCCGCGCACCAGGCGGCGGCCTTGTCGACTAGCCCGCCGATCGCGGGCAGGATCTGCAGGAAAGTGGGCACGGTCGCGGAATAGAGCGAAAGGGTCACGGGGGCATCCTCCGGGCGATTGTTTGCCGGGACGCTAGGCGAAGGCCGCCGAGGCTGTAAACCTGTCGGCCAGGAAAAGGAGTGGCCATGAGCAAGGACAATCTCGGAACATCGTCGCTGCGGCTGGAGCGGGACGGCCCGATCGCCTGGTGCGTGATCGACCGCCCCCATGCGCGCAACGCGCTGACCC
>CAZFPW010000381.1:0-2226 GCA_964520765.1 uncultured Novosphingobium sp. | reverse complement strand
CCGGAATGGGCGGTGGACACCCTGCGGCTGTCCTACGAATCGATGGTCAGCCCGGCGACGGTCTATGACTATTCGGTGGCCGGCCGGACGCTGGAGACGCTCAAGGTCCAGGAAATCCCCTCGGGCTACGACGCCGCGCTCTACACGACCGAGCGGCTGGAGATCACGGCGCGCGACGGCACGGCGATTCCGGTCAGCGTGGTCTCGCGCAAGGACCGCGTGCCGGGCGGCCCGCTGCACCTCTACGGCTACGGGGCCTATGGCATCGCGATCGATCCGGGCTTCTCGACCTCGCGGCTCAGCCTGGTCGACCGGGGTTTCGCCTATGCCATCGCCCATATCCGTGGCGGGGACGACCTGGGCCGCGCCTGGTACAAGGCCGGCAAGCTGGAGCGGCGGAGCAACACCTTCAACGACTTCGTCGACGCCGCGAAGGGCCTGATCGCGCGCGGCTATACGGCGGAGGGCCGGATCTCCATCTCCGGCGGCTCGGCCGGCGGCGAGCTGATGGGCGCGGTGATCAATTCCGATCCCCATCTGTTCGGCGCGGCGGTGGCCCACGTGCCCTTCGTCGACGTCCTTTCGACCATGCTCGACGCGAGCCTGCCGCTGACGCCGGGCGAATGGCCCGAATGGGGCAACCCGATCGAGGACGCGGCCGCCTTCGCGCTCATCCGCTCCTATTCGCCCTATGACCAGGTGAAGGCCCAGGCCTATCCGCCGCTGCTCGTCACGGCCGGGCTCAACGATCCGCGCGTGACCTATTGGGAGCCGGCGAAATGGGTCGCCCGGCTGCGCGAGCTGAAGACCGACGACAACGAGCTGCTGCTCAAGACCAACATGGGCGCGGGCCACGGCGGCAAGTCGGGCCGGTTCGAGAGCCTGCGCGAGACGGCGGAGGAATTCGCCTTCATCCTCTGGCAGCTTGGTGTGGAGGGGTAGGCGGGCGGGGAGCCGTCATGCGGCCCTGATCAGCTATCCCCGCTCAGCCTGAGCGGGGAAGGTGGAATGTGGACAGGAAGGCGGGATGGGGCGTCGAGGCTATAGCCCCCCTCAGGCCGCGCGCGGTTTCCGGCTCGCGCCGAAGCGCTGGATCTTCTCGCGCATGGTGCGGTTGCGGCCGGCGTCCTTGGCTTCGTAGAGCAGGCGGTCGCAATGGGCGTAGAGCGTCTTGAAGTCGCCGCGCGTCGCGCTTTCCGAAGGTTGCTCGACCAGGCCCATGGAGGCGGTGACGACGCGGTCGAGCCCCGGCACGCGCGCCGCGACCCTGGCGGGAATCGCCTGGCGGCGGCGCTCGGCCCGGTTGGCCACGTCGCGGCCGCGCAGCAGCAGCAGGAACTCCTCGCCGCCCATCCGCAGGGCCAGGGTGTCGGCGTCCGGCTCCAGCGCCTCGGCCGTGGCGCGCAGCACGGCGTCGCCCACCACGTGGCCGTGGGTGTCGTTGATCGACTTGAACTTGTCGAGGTCGATCACCGCCATCGCCCGGAAGCCTTCGGCATAGAACTGCGCGAAGCCGTTCTCGATCACCCGGCGGTTGAGCAGGCCGGTCAGCGGATCGCGCTCCGCCCGGTCCTCGATGATCCGCAGGTTGGCCATGGCCAGGTCGCGCTCGCGGCGGATGATCATCAGGCGGTCGATCACGCCCAGGGTGGTGATGATGACTTCCAGACCCATCGCCAGGTGCTGTTCCACCAGCATGTCGAGCGGGGCCTGGGTCGCGCCGAACAGGGAGAGGATGCGGATCAGGCCCGGCAGCATCACCGGCGCCCAGGCGACGAGCTGGAAGATCGCCGCCCGGCTGCCGCGCCGCTTCGCGATCCCCAGCATCCAGGCATAGAGCACCATCAGGGGCAGGAACGCGCCCATGCCCAGTGGGGAGGCCAGCGGCCGCAGCGGGCCGTCGGCCAGGTTGAAGAACAGCGTCCAGAACACCAGCCAGGGCAGCGCCAGGCGCAGCAGCAGGCGATGCAGCGGGTCCAGCTTGTCCTCTTCCACGATGTCCGCGATCAGGAAGCCGGCCAGGGCCATGGCCCCGCCGACCGCCAGGGAGGGCAGCCAGGCCAGGATCGGCACGCCGATCGCCGCGAAGCGGTTGATGACCCCCGAGGTAACCAGGGTATAGACCAGCATGAAGGTCACGCAGGCCGAATGCCACAGCAGGAAGCGCTGGCGCAGCACCCGGAAGAACGCCAGGTTGAGCAGGATCGGCATCACCAGCAGGCCGCA
>CAZFPW010000380.1:0-2227 GCA_964520765.1 uncultured Novosphingobium sp. | reverse complement strand
CCGGGTCGATCCCGGTCATCTCCACCGAAACGTCCCACAGCCGCCGCCCCAGCTCGGGGTCCTGCGCCATGGCGGTGCGCGTCGCCTCGCCCGAGACCCCCCGCATCTCGCGCCAGCCGGTCGAGCCGTAGTAGCCGCCCGGCTTCGCCTGGGGATCGGTCGCCGCCTGGAGCGCCGGCCAGGCCCCCATCGCCGCCGTGTTGAGCACCCAGCCGACCGGCGCGAACAGGACCTTGAACGGCCCGGTGTGGCGGCCCAGCTCGGTCTTGGCGACGCCGGGATGGCAGGCGATCGCCGTCACCGGAGAGCCGGCGGCGCGCAGCCGCCGATCCAGCTCGGCCACGAACAGCAGGTTGGCGAGCTTGCTGTCCGAATAGCGCTGGCCGCGATTGTAGCCCTTCTCCGCATTGAGATCGTCCCAATCCAGGTTGCCGCGCTGGTGGGCCAGGCTGGCGGTGACGACCACGCGCGAGCCCGGCGTCTCGGCCAGCTTGGGCAGCAGCAGCCCGGTCAGGGCGAAGGTCGCCAGGTGATTGACCCCGAATTGCAGCTCGAAGCCCTGGGCCGTGCGCATCAGCGGCGGGAACATGACCCCCGCGTTGTTGAGCAGCACGTCGATCCGCGGCTCCCGCGCCGCCAGTTCCGCCGCCTGCCGCACGCTGGCGAGATCGGCCTGGTCGAGCGGCAGGAAGGCGAGGTCCGCCCCCGGCGCCTCCTGCCCGATCCGCGCCATGGCGGCCTCGGCCTTGTCCCGGCTGCGGCAGGCCAGCAGCACGCGGGCGCCCCTGGCCGCCAGGGCCTTGGCGGCCTCGAAGCCGATGCCCGTGTTGGCGCCGGTGACGATGATCGTGCGGCCCGACTGATCGGGAACCTGGGCGGCGGTGAAAGGCATCCTGTGGGGCTCCCGTCAGTGCGTGGCCTTCGACAAGCTCAGGCTGAGCGGATGCAGTTACAACACCAAATCCGCTCATGCTGAGCTTGTCGAAGCACACGCGAAAACGCCAGCCTCAAAAAGCCATCTCCAGCTGCGCCACCGGCGCGAAGCTGCGCCGATGCAGCGGCGTCGGCCCATACAGCCGCAGGGCCGCGAGGTGCTCCGGCGTGCCGTAGCCCGCGTTCCGCTCCCAGCCGTAGTGCGGGTGGGCCAGGGCATAGTCGCGCATCAGGCGGTCGCGGTGCTCCTTGGCGATGATCGAGGCGGCCGAGATGCACGGCTCCAGCGCGTCGCCGCCCACGATCGGCCGCGCGTTCCAGCGCCATTCGGGGCGGCGGCCGTGGGGCGTGAGGTTGCCGTCGACCAGCACCTCGCCCGGCTCCTCGCCCAATCGCTCGCACAGGCCCTGCACCGCCAGAGTCATGGCCAGCATGGTCGCGCCGAAGATGTTGAGGCGGTCGATCTCCTCGACCTCGACCACGCCCACGGCCCACAGGCAGCGCCGCTTGATCGCGCGTTCCAGCTCGGCCCGGCGTTCCCGGCTCAGCTTCTTGGAATCGTCGAGCCCGGCCGGGCGCGGCTTGCACAGCACGACCGCGGCGGCGACCACCGGGCCGGCCAGCGGCCCCCGGCCCGCCTCGTCGACGCCGACAATCGTTCCGGGAACTCTGGCACTTTTCAGGTTTCCGTGCATTTCTACGCCGATGCGAACCCGTTCCTACCTGCTCGCCCTATCGCCCCTGGCGATCCTTGCTGCAAGCTGCCACGCCGCCCCGGCGGTGGAGAACGTGGCGAACGACGGCTTCACCGTGACCGAGGTGGCCCGGTTCGACGAGCCCTGGGCCATGGCCTTCATTCCCGGCACGCCCCTGGCGCTCGTCACCGAGAGGAAGGGCAAGCTCAAGCTGTGGGAGGAAGGCGGCGCGGTGCAGGACGTCGCGGGCGTGCCCACGGTCGCCTACGAAGGCCAGGGCGGCCTGGGCGACGTGGCCCTCGCCCCCGATTTCGCCACCAGCGGCATGGTCTACCTGAGCTGGGCCGAGCCCGGCGCGGACGGGACCAGGGGCGCGGCCGTGGGCCGGGCCAGGCTCGTCACCGAGGGGCAGCCGCGCCTGGAGGGGCTCCAGGTGATCTGGCGGCAGACCCCGAAGGTGACCGGCAGCGGGCACTATTCGCACCGCCTGGCCTTCTCGCCGGACGGCAGCCATCTCTTCGTCTCGTCGGGCGACCGGCAAAAGATGGCCCCGGCGCAGGACATGGGCCAGAACCTGGGCAAGGTCGTGCGCCTCAACC
>CAZFPW010000379.1:0-2243 GCA_964520765.1 uncultured Novosphingobium sp. | reverse complement strand
GCGAGCGCTGCGCCTCCACCAGCAACCGCAACTTCACCGGCCGCCAGGGCCCGGGCGCGCGAACCCACCTCGTCTCCCCGGCGATGGCCGCGGCGGCGGCGGTGACCGGCAAGCTGACCGACGTGCGGGATCTTGTCGGGTAGTTGCAGGGATGAAATGGTGATATGAGTATATCCCATTGACATCTACCGCTCCGATACGCACTCTACTCGCGTGAACGCACCATCCAAATTTCCCCGCACTGCGACCTTGTTCAAGTCCAACCGCAACCAAGCGGTGCGGATTCCGAAGGATATGGAATTTCCTGAGGACGTGAAAAAAGTGTATGTTCGCCGAGAGGGTCAATCCCTGATTATCAGTAGTGTCGTGGATTTTTGGGACGATTTCTTTGCGCGTCCCGGGATAGACATCCAGGAGCCGGAAGAGTTTCCATTCGATAGTCACGAAGCATTTTAATGCTTGCGTCTCTGCTCGACACGAATCTTTGCATTCGCGCGTTGCGGGACCGTCCGGCAGGAGTGCGTGAACGTCTGAAGGCCGAATACGATTCCCTGTGCGTGTCCACGGTGGTCCGCTACGAACTGTATGTGGGCGCCGCGCACGGCAGCGACGTGGCCAGGAAGCGGCGCGAGATCGACGAATTCCTTAGCCCGTTCCCGTGCTTGGAATTCGACGATGAGGCCGCTTTCCATGCAGCGGATATCCGCGCGGACTTGACCCGTAGGGGCCAGCTTATCGGTCCATACGACCTTCTGATTGCCGGTCACGCCCGTAGCCGCGGCCTCAAGGTGATCACTGGCAACTTGCGCGAATTCGAACGCGTCCAAGGGCTGCGTTGCGAAGACTGGGTCTGATCCGGAAATCCGCCTTTGCGCCGATCTTCACGCGAAATATCCGCGTCCTGATCCTCGGCAGCCTACCCGGTGAGGCCTCGCTGAAGGCCCAGCGCTATTACGCGCATCCCCAGAACCAGTTCTGGCGGCTGGCCGGCGCAGTGATCGGGCGCGAGGACCTGCCGGGGCTGGAATACGATCATCGGCTCGCCGCCCTGCTCGCCGCCGGAATCGGACTGTGGGACACGATCGCTTCCGCCCTGCGCAGCGGCAGCCTGGACGCGGCGATCCGCGAGGCGGAGCACGCGCCGCTGGCCGAGTTGGCCGCCACTCTGCCCGCCCTGCGCGCCGTCGGCTTCAACGGCAAGACCTCCGCCCGGATCGGCCGCGCCCAGCTTGCCGGGCTTCCGCTGGCGCTGGTCGACCTGCCGTCCAGCAGCCCGGCCTATGCCGCCATGCCCTTCGCCGCGAAGCGCGAGGCATGGCTGGGACTCAAACAATTCCTCGCTTGAGGCTTGAAACCCGCGCCATCGCCGCCATAGGGAAAACCATGACCGACAAGACTGACAAGACCGACAAATCGGACCTGCCCGGCTGGACCGGGAAAGCCGCTCTCGCCGGGGCCGCGATCGGCTCGGCCGCGCTCGCGGCCGCGCTGCTCTATGCCTCGCGCCGCAAGGAACGCACCGACAAGAAGCAGCCCGCCCCCAAAGACACGCCGGAAACCGATTGATGCAGCCGATCAAAGAGGTCGAGGGCCGGGCGATTCCCTTCGGCCGCAAGAACGTCGACACCGACGTCGTCATCCCCGCCCACTGGCTCAAGACCGTGACCCGCGAGGGCCTGGGCAAGGGCGCGTTCGAGGCGGTGAAGAAGGAACCCGGCAACGTCTTCACCGATCCGCAATACGCGGGCGCGCCGATCCTGATCGCCGGCGACAACTTCGGCTGCGGGTCCAGCCGCGAGCATGCCGCCTGGGCCTTGCTCGACATGGGCGTGACCTGCGTGATCGCGCCGAGCTTTTCCGACATCTTCTCGGGCAACGCCTTCAAGAACGGCATCCTCGCCGTGGTCCTGCCGCAGGCGGCGGTCGACCGGCTGATGGAAGTCGCCAAGACCGATCCGATCCACGTCGACCTGGAGCACCAGACAGTCACCACCCCGTTCCAGGACCGCTACGAGTTCGCGATCGACCCGTTCCGCAAGCACTGCCTGCTCAACGGGCTGGACGAGGTCGGCCTGACGCTGGCCCGCGCCGACGCCATCGCCGGCTACGAAAGCCGCGCCCGGCAGGAGCTTTCGTTCCTGTCCGGCGGGCTGGAGCACGCGGCCTGATCGCCATCCCGTCCGACATTCTCGCCCCGCTCGACACGCGCGGGCTTGGCGGCTAATTTCGCAGATATTCACCGA
>CAZFPW010000378.1:0-2252 GCA_964520765.1 uncultured Novosphingobium sp. | reverse complement strand
ACGGCGTGGTCTGCGGCCATATCCACACCGCCGAGGAGCGCCGCTTCGGCGACGTCACCTATTACAATGACGGCGACTGGGTGGAGGGCTGCACGGCCCTCGTCGAACATGGCTGCGGCCGGATGGAAATCCTCCACTGGGCCGACGAGATCGCCAGGCGGGACGCGGGCGCCGCGCTCCGGGCCGTCGCCTGATGCGCATCCTGATCGTCACCGACGCCTGGGCGCCGCAGGTCAACGGCGTGGTGCGGACGCTCCAGTCGGTCCGCGCCGAGCTGGAGCATATGGGCCACGAGGTCGATGTCCTGTCGCCGGACCAGTTCCGCTCCATCCCCTGCCCCGGCTATCGCGAGATCCGGCTGGCGGCCGTCACGGCCCGGATGATGGGCCGGCGGATCGGCGCGATCGCGCCCGATTTCCTCCACATCGCAACGGAGGGCCCGCTCGGCCTCGCCGCGCGCCGCTGGTGCGTCTGGCGCGGGCTGGGCTTCACCACCGCCTATCACACGCAGTTTCCGGACTATCTCGCGGCGCGCACCGGCCTGCCGGCTTCCTTGTTCTGGCGCTATATCGGCTGGTTCCATCGCCCGGCCCGCGCCGTGCTGGTGTCCACGCCGACCGTCGCGGCGCAGCTCCATACGCACGGTCTCGCCCGCACCCGGCTCTGGGGCCGCGGCGTCGATCTCGCCCTCTTCGGCCCCGAAAACCCGCGCCACCCGGCGCTGGACGGGCTGGCGCGCCCGATCCAGCTCTATGTCGGGCGGGTCGCGGTCGAGAAGAATATCGAGGCCTTCCTGCAAAGCCCGCATCCCGGCGCCAAGGTCGTGGTCGGCGACGGCCCGGCGCTCGAAGGATTGCGGCGCCGCTTCCCGGAGACGCTGTTCCTCGGCGCCCTGCGCGGCGCGGCGCTGGCCAGCGCCTATGCCTCCGCCGACGTCTTCGTCTTCCCGAGCCGCACCGACACGTTCGGCCTCGTGATCATCGAGGCGCTGGCGAGCGGCACGCCGGTCGCCGCCTATCCGGTGCCCGGTCCGATCGACCTGCTGAACGACGATGTGGGCGCGATGGCGGAATCTCTCGCCGACGCGACGACGGCCGCCCTGCGATGCGATCGCGCGGCCTGCGCGGCTTATGGGCAAAGCTTCTCCTGGGCAGCGAGCGCGCGGCAATTCGCCTCCGCGCTGGTGCCGTCAGGCGCGGGCGCGCACCCGGTCGCCCACGGCGTAGAGCAGGCACAGGGCGAGCTTGCCCAGCAGGAGGCCAATCCCGCCCAATCCCTTCGCGACATTGATGACGGCCATCGTTCCGCTCCCCGTGAAGAGGGTTTGTCGATGGCCGGCCTATAACGCCGCGATGTGACGGTTGCGGGTCAGGCGGAGAGGATCAGCCCCGCCAGCGCCGCGCTCATCAGGTTGGCGAGGCTGCCCGCCGCCAGCGCCTTGAGGCCCAGCCTGGCGATCATCGGCCGCTGGTTCGGCGCCAGCCCGCCCGTCACCGCCATCTGGATCGCGATCGAGCTGAAATTGGCGAAGCCGCACAGCGCGAAGGTCACGATCGCGATGGTCGCGGGCGAGAGCGTCCCCGCCGCCTGCGCGCTCCCGAGATCGATGAAGGCGACGAACTCGTTCAGCACCACCTTGGTGCCGAACAGGGCGCCCGCCTGCCCCGCCTCGTCCCACGGCACGTTCAGCATGTACATGACCGGCTGGAACACCCAGCCGAGGATCTGCTGGAACGAGAGATCCGGATGACCGAACCAGCCGCCTATTCCGCCGAGCAGGCCATTGGCCAGCGCCACCAGCGCCACGAAGGCCAGCACCATCGCGCCGACCGCGACAGCCAGCTTCACGCCGGTCTGCGCGCCCATCGCGGCGGCCATGATGATGTTGGCCGGACGCTCCTCACCATGCTCGGCCTCGTCGATCGGCTCGGGCTCGATGCCGACCGAGGCCGGATCGTCCGGCATGATGATCTTGGCCATGAGGATGCCGCCCGGCGCGGACATGAAGCTGGCGGCGAGCAGGAAGGGCAGCAGATGCGGGCCGATCATGCTGGCATAGGCACCCAGGATCGTGCCCGCGACGCCGGCCATGCCGACGCTCATGATGCAGAAGAGCTGCGCCGGGGTGAGGTTGGCGAGATAGGGCTTGATGACCAGGGGGCTTTCCGACTGGCCGACGAAGATGTTCGCCGCCGAACCCAGCGATTCCACCTTGGTGATGCCCGTCACGAGCTGGATCGCGCCGCCCACCC
>CAZFPW010000377.1:0-2284 GCA_964520765.1 uncultured Novosphingobium sp. | reverse complement strand
CGCTGTTCGGCGCGAGCTTCGTGGCGATCTCTCCCGATCACCCGCTGGCCTCCCGCATGGCGGAAACCGTCCCCGAGCTGGCGGCGTTCATCGCCGAGTGCAAGCAGGGCGGCACCACCGCGGCCGAGCTGGAGACCGCCGAGAAGAAGGGCTTCAACACCGGCCTCTCGGTCGAGCATCCGCTGAAGAAGGCCTGGCACCTGCCGGTCTATGTCGCGAACTTCGTGCTGATGGACTATGGCACCGGCGCGGTCTTCGCCTGCCCGGCGCACGACCAGCGCGACCTGGATTTCGCGCGCAAGTACGACCTGCCGGTGACCCGCGTGGTGGCCCAGCCAAAAGACGGGGGGGGCGACGAGGACGGCGCCACCTTCCACGGCGACACGGCCTATACCGGGCCGGGGCGGATCGTGAACTCCGAATGGCTCGACGGGATGAGCGTGGAGGAGGCCAAGGCCGCGATCATCGCCAAGGCGCAGCATGAAGGCTGGGGCCGGGGCGAGACGCAGTACCGCCTGCGCGACTGGGGCGTCAGCCGCCAGCGCTATTGGGGCACGCCGATCCCCTTCATCCATTGCGAGGCCTGCGGCGTCGTGCCGGTGCCGAAGGACCAGCTGCCCGTCACCCTGCCCGAGGACGTCGATTTCTCGACGCCCGGCAACCCGCTGCTGCGTCATCCGACCTGGAAGCACGTCGCCTGCCCGAAGTGCGGCGCGGCCGCGCAACGCGAGACCGACACGCTCGACACCTTCGTCGATTCGTCGTGGTATTTCCTGCGCTTCGCCAGCCAGCCGGCGGACAAGCCGTTCGACCCGGAAGAGATCGCGCGCTGGCTGCCGGTCGAGCAATATATCGGCGGGATCGAGCATGCGATCCTCCACCTGCTCTACGCCCGGTTCTGGACCCGCGCGCTGAAGCGCATCGGCAAGCTCGACGTGGCCGAGCCTTTCGCCAGCCTGTTCACCCAGGGGATGGTGACGCATGAGACCTATTCGCGCACCGATCCGGCGAACGGCCAGCCGGTGTTCTTCTCCCCCGCCGAGATCGAGCGCGGGGGGGATGCGGCGACGCTCAAGGCCGATGGCGCCCCGGTCGAGATCGGCCGCGTCATCAAGATGTCGAAGTCGAAGAAGAACGTGGTCGATCCGGACGAGATCGTCGCGACCTACGGCGCCGACGCGATCCGCTGGTTTATGCTCTCCGACAGCCCGCCCGAGCGTGACCTGCCCTGGTCCGCGGCGGGGATCGAGGGCTGCGGCAAGTTCGTCCAGCGCCTGTGGCGGCTGTTCGGGCAGCATGACGCCGCCGCCCAGGGCGAGGACAAGGCGCTCGACCGCAAGCGCGACCAGGCCGTCGCCGCCGTGGCCGAGGACATCGAGGCGCTGTCGTTCAACAAGGCCGTCGCCCGCATCTACGAGCTGACCAACGCGATCGAGAAGGCCGCGCCCTCGGCCAGCCGGTCCCAGGCGATCCGCACCCTGCTGCTGCTCGTCGCGCCGATGATGCCGCACCTGGCCGAAGAGGCGTGGTCGGCCATCGCAGAGGGTCTGATCGCCGACGCCGCCTGGCCGGCCTACGACCCGGCCCTGCTGGTCGAGGACGAGGTCACCGTCGCCGTCCAGGTCAAGGGCAAGCTGCGCGATACGCTGACCGTTGCCAAAGGCACGACGAAAGAGGAGCTGGAGGCGCTTGCCCTCGCCAGCGACAAGGTGCAGCGTGCGCTGGAAGGTGCCACCGTCAGGAAGGTGATCGTCGTGCCCGACCGTTTGGTCAATCTGGTCGCATGAAGCGGCTTGCCGCCCTCCTGCCGCTCGGCCTCGCGCTGTCCGCCTGCGGGCTCCAGCCGATGTATGCCGGCGGCGGCAGCGGCGCGGTGGCGCAGGGCCTGGCCGGGGTGCAGGTGCCGGCCATCCCCGGCAAGGCCGGCTGGCTGGTGCGCAACGCGCTGCAGGACCGGCTCGGCTCCGGCGACCTCGGCAGCGGGGCCGCGCTCTATCGGCTCGACGTGCGGCTCGACGACCGCCTCGAAAGCCTGGGCCTGCTCTCGAACGACCAGATCGGGCGTGAGCGGCGGACGCTGCGGGCGCGCTACCAGCTCGTCGACCTGGCCAGCGGCGACATCATGCTGGACGCCACGGCGGGCTCGGACGCGGGCATCGACGTGGTTGGCTCCGAATATGCGACGATCGCCGCCGAAAACACCGCGCTGGAAAACCTCGCGCAAGAGATCGCCGACCAGATCGTGACCAAGCTCGCGCTGCAGGTCCGCTCGGCCCAGCGCTAG
>CAZFPW010000376.1:0-2287 GCA_964520765.1 uncultured Novosphingobium sp. | reverse complement strand
CTGGCCGACCTTACCGCCGCCTATCCGATCGTCTCGATCGAGGACGGCATGAGCGAGGACGATTTCGAAGGCTGGAAGGCGCTGACCGACAAGATCGGCGGCAAGGTCCAGCTCGTCGGCGACGACCTGTTCGTCACCAACCCGAAGCGCCTGACCATGGGCATCGGCAAGGGCCTCGCCAATTCGCTGCTGGTCAAGGTCAACCAGATCGGCACCCTGACCGAGACGCTGGAGGCGGTCTCGATCGCCCAGCGCAACGGCTACACCGCGGTCATGTCGCACCGTTCGGGCGAGACCGAGGACGCGACGATCGCCGATCTCGCGGTCGCCACCAACTGCGGCCAGATCAAGACCGGCTCGCTGGCCCGCTCGGACCGGCTGGCCAAGTACAACCAGCTCATCCGCATCGAGGAAGAGCTGGGCGATGCGGCGGTCTATGCCGGCGCGGCGGCCTTCGGGCGGCTGGCCGGCTGAGCCGATCGGCTCACGCCTTGCGGAAATAGTCGGCGAGGCCCGCGTAGCCCTTGAGCGACAGCTTGAGGAGGCGGCCCTGCGGGTCTCCCGCCGGACCTTCGCCGACGACCAGGCCCCGCTTCTCGAGGATGTCGATCCAGCGCAGCGCCACGGATTCGGGGACGACGGCGCTGCGGCAGGTCGCTTCGAGAGGCACCTTGCGGCCCTCTCGCGTGGCGACGAACAGATCGAGCAGGATATCCCAGGCGGGTTCGCCGAATAGCCCTTCGGTGCCCGGAATCTGTTCGCGGCGGCGGCGCTCGGCATAGGCGGCGCGCGCGAGTTCGCCCAGGAAAGCGTCGTTGCTGTCGTTCGCCGCCTTGCCCGGCCCTGGTGAATCAAACGCGTCGGTCACGGCGCATAGATGCCGGCGAAGCCTTAGGGATTCGTTACAGGGCGAAAGCAAATAGCGGATTTTGCTTCGTTTATATGGCGTCCGCCGGCCGTTTCCCTCGCCTGCGCGGTCAGGCGGTTTCCTCGCGCTCGACCTCGATCTCCACCTTGGCGGCGTAGCGCTCGACCTTTTCGATCACCTTCTTTTTCTTGGGGTTGAGCAGATACTGCCAGACGCCCCAGCCGTTGATGAGCAGCAGGATCGCGTTCATCACCGCGATCGGCATGGTGTCGTTGATCACCCCGGCGACGATCCAGGTGATCGAGACCACGCAGAACAGGACGAAGCCAAAGCCCGTTACCTTGCGCCCCAGGTCTATGGCGATGAGGCCGGCGGCCAGCATGGTGCCGATCGCCGCGATCCATTCGAGAGGTCCGTTCATGCCTCCCGACAACCGTTCAGGCGGCGGGGCGTTCCCCGGCGCGGCTCAGGCGTTCGAGTTGGTCGGGGCTCAGTTCCAGGCTGACGCCCGCGACAAGGTCGGCAAGTTGCGAGGCCGAGGTCGCGCTGGCCAGCGGCGCGGCGATGCCCGGCCGGGAGTTGAGCCAAGCCAGGGCGACCTGGGCATGGTTGGCGCCGGTTTCGGCCACGACCTCGTCCATCACCCGCAGCACGTCCCATCCGCCCGCCGCCGCGGCGGCGTCGAGCGCGAAGGCGCGCGGCGAACCCGCCCAGTCGGCGGGCGAGCGGTACTTGCCGGTCAGGAAGCCGGAGGCGAGGCCGTAGAACGGCAGGACCGCGATGCCCTTCGCGACGCACAGGTCCCGCAGCGGGCCTTCGTAGTCGTCCCGCATGACCAGGTTGTATTCGGGCTGCATCACGGTGAACGGCGTCGCGCCCTGGCGTTCGGCCTCGGCGACCACGGCGCCCAGACGTTCGGCCGAATAGTTGGAGGCGCCGAGCTGACGCGCCTTGCCCGCCTTGACCAGGGCATCGTAGCCGGAGACGACCTCGTCCAGCGGAGTCGTCAGGTCGTCGCGGTGGGCATAGTAGAGGTCGACGTAATCGGTGCGCAGCCGGTCGAGCGAGGCGGCGAGGGCGGCGGCGACGGTCTCCGGCCGCAAGGCGCCGGGAGGACCGCCCATGCCGGTCTTGGTGCCGATCAGCACTTCCTTGCGGACGCCGCGGCTTTCCTGCCATTCACCGATGATCGCCTCGGATTCGCCGCCCTGGTTGCCGGGCACCCAGGACGAATAGCCCTCGGCCGTGTCGATCATCCGGCCGCCGGCCTCGAAAAAGGCGTCGAGGATCGCGAAGCTCTTGTCCCGGTCGATCGTCCAGCCGAAGACATTGCCGCCGAAGACCAGCGGAATGCCGCCGATTGCCGGACGATCGCCCGCGGGATTGTCAGCCACCGAAACGCTCCTTCAGTTCGTAGAG
>CAZFPW010000375.1:0-2298 GCA_964520765.1 uncultured Novosphingobium sp. | reverse complement strand
GGCCTGGTCATCACCGGCCTGATCATCTGGATCACCGAGTACTACACCGGCACGAACTATCGCCCGGTGCGCTCGATCGCCAAGTCGTCGGAAACCGGCCACGGCACCAACGTGATCCAGGGTCTGGCGATCAGCCTGGAATCGACCGCCCTGCCGACGCTGGTCATCTGCGCCGGCATCATCATCGCCTACCAGCTCGCCGGCCTGATCGGCATCGCCTACGGCGCGACCGCGATGCTGGCGCTGGCCGGCATGGTCGTGGCGCTCGACGCCTACGGCCCGGTCACCGACAACGCCGGCGGCATCGCCGAGATGGCGGGCCTCGACGATTCGGTCCGTGAGAAGACCGACGCGCTCGACGCCGTGGGCAATACCACCAAGGCCGTCACCAAGGGCTATGCGATCGGTTCGGCCGGCCTTGCCGCGCTCGTGCTGTTCGCGGCCTACACCACCGACCTCAAGGAGTTCTTCCCGGACCTGGAGGTCAGCTTCAGCCTCGAGAACCCCTATGTCATCGTCGGGCTGCTGCTCGGCGCGCTCCTGCCGTACCTGTTCGGCGCGATGGGCATGACCGCGGTGGGCCGCGCGGCGGGCGACGTGGTGAAGGACGTGCGCGAGCAGTTCGCCAACGACAAGGGCATCATGGCGGGCACCTCCAAGCCCAACTACGCCCGCACCGTGGACCTCGTCACCAAGGCCGCGATCAAGGAGATGATCATCCCCTCGCTGCTGCCGGTGCTGGCGCCGATCGTCGTCTACTTCGTGATCGCCGCGGTCGGGGGCCAGGCCAACGGCTTCGCGGCGCTGGGCGCCCTGCTCCTCGGCGTCATCGTCGGCGGGCTGTTCGTCGCCATCTCGATGACCTCGGGCGGCGGCGCCTGGGACAACGCCAAGAAGTACATCGAGGACGGCAACCACGGCGGCAAGGGCTCCGAAGCCCACAAGGCCGCCGTGACGGGCGATACGGTGGGCGATCCCTACAAGGATACCGCCGGCCCGGCCGTGAACCCGATGATCAAGATCACCAACATCGTCGCGCTGCTCCTGCTCGCGGCGCTGGCGGGCCACGGGGCCGGCTGAGCCCGAACTTCTTGGTGAATGATGAAGGAGCCCGCCCGGAACATTCCGGGCGGGTTTTTTCGTAGCCATGGCGTTAACACTTCATTCGCTTTACCCTGATAAGGCGCGAGTTGCGGCACGGATTGCCGCGGCGAACAAAGGTTAACCCGTGGCGAGCACGATGCTCCCTCCCCTGGCTTTCGCTCCCCGGCCGGAGCCTGAAGCCGCGCCCCAGGCCTTGGTTCCCTCACAACCCGCGATCCGCGTGCTCGACTGGCCCTGCTGCGGCGCGCCGAGCATCGTCTCGCGTTGGGACGTCCTGGCCCGCCGGGCCAGCGAGCCCAATCCCTTCCTCGAATCCTGGTATCTCCTGCCCGCCCTGCGCGCGCTCGATCCCGACGAGACCCTGCGCATCTTCCTGCTCGAGCAAGGCGACGAGATCATCGGGCTGATGCCGCTGGCGGAAGAGAAGCGCTATTACGGCCGGCCGATCCCGCACCTGTCGGGCTGGACCCACCCCAACGCCTTCCTCGGCACGCCGCTGATCGCGGCGGGCCACGAACAGGCGTTCTGGCAAGAGCTGCTAGCCTGGGCCGATCGCGAGACGGGCAATGCCCTGTTCCTCCACCTTACCGACATCGCCCTCGAAGGCCCGGTCTTCGGCGCCCTTACCAAGGTCATCGCCGGGCAGAAGCGCCTGGGCGCGATCGTCCGCCGCGAAGAACGCGCGATGCTCGATTCGCGCGACGGGCCCGAGACCTATTTCGCCGCCTCGCTTTCCGGCAAGAAGCGCAAGGAGCTGCGCCGCCAGTTGAACCGCCTGGGCGAACACGGCGCGGTCGCGTTCGAGCGGCGGCACGACGACGCCGGCCTGCTCGAATGGACCGAGGCCTTCCTCACGCTCGAAGCCTCCGGCTGGAAGGGCAAGGCCGGCTCGGCCCTCGGCCTGGCGGAGCCCACCACCCGGCTGTTCCGCTCGGCCCTGGCCGGGGCCGCCGCGCAGGGGCGGCTCGAACGGCTGGCCCTGACGCTCGACGGCAGGCCCATCGCCATGCTGGCGACCTTCCTCTGCCAGCCCGGCGCCTTCAGCTTCAAGACGGCCTTCGACGAGAGCTTCGCCAAGTTCTCTCCCGGCGTGCTGCTCCAGTGCGAGAACCTGACGATCCTCGACCGCGAGGACATCGCCTGGACCGATAGCTGCGCCGCCGCCGACCATCCGATGATCGACCACATCTGGCG
>CAZFPW010000374.1:0-2317 GCA_964520765.1 uncultured Novosphingobium sp. | reverse complement strand
CTCGCCGATCTGGAAGCCGCTTTCCGAAGCCGACTATCGCGGGAAGTAGCGCCTTACGACAAGGGGTTCCGCCAGTGTCTTCTGCCCGAGGATTCCCGTTCGTGCTGAGGAGGGACCGAAATCGTAGATTGAGGCCCCGTCTTGAAGCACAGGCCTTGCACACGGTCCTTCGAGGCGCCTTTCAGCCCGCGGCTTCAACGCCTCCTCAGGGCGAACGGATCAAGGTGCCGTAGCCGCGCAGGGGCGCGTCGCGAAGTGGGCGGGATCACCTCCAAGGGCGCTCAAACCGTCCAGTTCCCATTCTCGCCGATGCCGGCAAAGAACGCGGCCATGGCCTCGGCTGCCTCGTCGCTCAGCGAGATGAACGCGCGCCGCCGGTCCACGGTGTCCTCCACCCGCAGCAGCAGGCCGGCCTCGACCATCTTGTCGATCCAGCGCAGCGCCGTGCTGCCCGGCGCGCCCGAGGCGACGCATAGCGAGGTTACGGACACCTTCGTCCCCTCGATCCGTGCGGCGGTGAGATCGAGCAGGATGTCCCAGGCGGGATCCGAAAAGAGCTTGGCGTCGAAATAGCGCCCCCGCAGCCACCGCTGGCGGATGATCTGACGGACCACTAAGGCGGGGGACTATCGATCCTGGTACAAACCGCGACAATAAACTCTCTCGCCGGTGATAGTCGCGCGACATACCGTCTCCACAACGCTTGACAGGAAGCCGCAGGCTTTCCGGTCCAGAGACGGTAAGGAGTTGTTGAAATGAAGAAACTGACCCGCAATGTTCTGCTGGGTATGTCGCTGACGGCCCTGACTTTCGCAGGCACCGCCTATGCCCAGCAGGCGGGCCGTGGCGATGCGGCGACCACGCGCGCCGAGGTGGAGGCGCGCAGTGCCGCCATGTTCGCCCGCATGGACGTGAACAAGGACGGCAAGGTGGATCAGGCCGATCGCCAGGCGCGCCGTGTCGCGAGCCAGTCCGCACGGTTCGATCGCCTCGACACCGACAAGAACGGCCAGCTCTCCCGCGCCGAATTCAGTGCGCGGCCGCAGCGTCCCGAAAGAGCGGCGGATGCGACCGGCGCACGAACCGGCAAGCATCGCTGGGGCGGCCGGGGTCGTGGTCACCATGGTGGCATGATGATGGGGCGGATGGCCGGTGCCCAAAGGGACGGCGCCGTCACCCAGGCCGAGTTCACCGCTGCGGCCTTGGCGCGCTTCGACCGGATGGATGCCAACAAGGACGGTCAGGTCACCAAGGAAGAGCGTCAGGGCGCGCGCAAGGCCATGCGCGACGAATGGCGCGCGAAGCGGGAGGCCGCCAAGGCTGCGAAGCCGGCCAGCTAAGTCGCGGGCGCGGGCGAGCCGAACCTATCGGCACGCCCGCGCCTTGCTCTTCGCGAGGAGGCTATGTTGCGCGAACCCGTGTCACTTGCGACGAAGGGTATCACGGTGTATCTTACCTGTGTCTTACCGGAGAATGGGCCGTGGGCATTCAAGAGCGACTGACCACCATCGTATCGACCAAAGGGCAGGTGATCCTGCCCAAGACGATTCGCGACAGGCTGCATTGGTCGGCCGGAACGCGGTTGACGGTCGAAGACACGCCCGACGGCGTGTTGCTCAAGGCAGGTCCGATATTCCCCGCCGCGAGCATCGATGCGGTATTTGGCTCGATGAAGCCAACTGGGCCGACGCTGTCGATCGACGGCATGAATGCGGCAATCGCCCGCGAAGCCAAGCGCCGTGCGCGCGATTGATACTAACGTCATTGTCCGCTTCCTGACGGCGGATGACGAGAAGCAGGCCCGTGCCGCCCGAGCCGCGATCGCTTCGGGTGATATCTTCGTGTCGTTGAGCGTCGTGCTCGAAAGCGAGTGGGTGCTGCGCAGCGGTTATGGCTTCGACAGCGAACAGATCGCGGGCGGGCTCTCCGGGCTTGCTGGATTGCCGGGCATATCGGTAGAAGAGCCGGCGCTGCTGGCGACGGCGATCGATTGGATGCGCGGCGGCATGGATTTTGCCGATGCATTGCACCTGGCCAAGGCTGACGGTTGCGCGGCGTTCCTGAGCTTCGACAGGAAGCTCGCGAAAGCCGCTAAAGATTGTTCAAGCATTCCCGTAGAGGCGCCGTAAGTCGGACGCTTCAAATCCATCTACCTCGAAGAGGCGCTCGCGCCGCCGTCCGCGAACCCGCCCCCGAGGGCCAGATGCAGATCGATCCGGTTCGCCAGGCGGGCCCGGCGCACGGCGAGCAGGGTTGACCGGGTGTCGAGCGCCCGCCGCTGGCTTTCGAGCAAGGGCAGCAGGGATTCCTTGCCCAC
>CAZFPW010000373.1:0-2319 GCA_964520765.1 uncultured Novosphingobium sp. | reverse complement strand
CTGCTCGCGCGCCAGCTCCAGCCCCTGCCGCGCGGCATAGAACCGCGCAATCGCGTCGCGCAGCTCGGGCAGGCCGGGGCTCGGCGGATACTGGTTCGACTTTTCGCGCAAGGCCCGCGCCGCCGCCTCGATCAGCTCGGGCGGGCCCTGATCGTCGGGGAAGCCCTGCCCCAGGTTGATCGCCCCCAATTGCCGCGCCAGGCCCGACATATGCTCGAAGATCGTGGCTCCCATGCCGGTATAGACCGGATGGCCCCTGCCCCCTGCGCCTGCCTGCACTCCGCCTTCCTCCTTCGTGAACTGCATGTCCCGCGGCGCGGTCTGTCGAGAGAACCGCGCCCGCCTTTCCTAGTCACGCTCAAATGCCTGGCCGGCGTTCGGGTGCCGGACCACGATGGAGAGGATGGCCCGAGATGTCCTTCGAACTCAACCGCAAGCTTGCCGCGCGGCGCGATCCCCTGCCGACCACGGCCGAGATCGATTCCGTCACGGCGGATATCATCCGCGGCGCCTTCGAGACGGTCTGCTTCGAAAGCGCGACCTTCCTGGGCCGCGCCGCCTCATCGCCGATCATCAACTCCTCGAACGAGCGCAACGCCGCGATCGTCGACGCCCACGGCCGCCTGGCGATGGGTGCGGTGGGCACCCCGCACCTGACCTTCGTCAACCAGATGGAGACGCGCTGGGGCCTGATGAACCAGGACCGCTACGACTGGGGCCCGGGCGACGTCTTCGTCGGCAACGATCCCGATCACGGCGGCGGCCACCTGCCCGACTATTGCGTCTACGGCCCGGTCTATGCCGACGACGGCGAACTGATCTGCATCCAGACGCTCCAGGCGCACCAGGGGGATACGGGCGGCAAGGACGCGGGCGGCTTCAGCCTGGATGCCGTCGACATCTTCACCGAAGGGCTGATCCTGCCCTGCCTCAAGCTGGTCCACCGGGGCGAACGGCGCCACGACGTGTTCGACATGGTCGTGCGCAACAACCGCTTCGCGACCTTCGCGGGCGACATCGCGGCAATGATCGGCGGGGTCCAGTTCGCGGTCAGGATGCTGGAAGACCTCGTCCGCAAGTGGGGCAAGGAGACGATCAAGGCCGCGATCAACCATTCGATCGAGCACACCGAGCGCCGGGTGCGCGAGGAAGTGGCGAAATGGCCCGACGGCTCCTATGAGGCGACCGTCCTGATCGACCACGACACCGCCGGGACCAAGGACATCAAGGTCCACGTCACCTGCCGGATCGCGGGCGACCAGCTCACCGTCGACCTCACCGGGACCGACGACCGGCCCGATCTCGTCGGCGTGTGGAACACCTTCGCCAACTCGCGGTCCTACGTGATGTGCCAGGTCGTCGCGGCGATGGACCCCACGATCGTCAAGAACGAGGGCTATTTCAACGCCGTCGACATCATCATTCCCGAAGGCTGCATCGCCCAGCCGCCGCCGAACAAGCCGGCCGCGCTCGGCTCGTTCCACCCGGCCTGCGAGATCACCGAAGCAGTGTGCATCGCGCTGTCGAACGTCGCGCCGGAGCGCGCCCAGCCGCAGCTCTACAAGATCGGCATGCCCAACGCGGTGATCGGCTTCAACGAGGCGGGCATGTGGATGGACCAGGGGGTCGACTGCCGCTCGATGGACGTCTCGGCGGTCCAGGGGCTCGACGGCTGGGGCTCCTGCCCCAATGCGCTGGGCAGCCTGATCCTGTCCGAGGCGGAGGACGCCGAAAGCCGCTTCCCGATCCTCAACATCAGCCGCGAGATGACCACCGACGGCGGCGGCGCGGGCCAGTGGCGCGGCGCGCCGGGCAGCCTCAACGTCAAGCAGGTGCTAGGGCCCACGACGGCGATGGCCTGGATGGTCTCGGCCGACCACCCCTTGCGCGGGATGTGCGGCGGGGACGACGCGATCCCTTATTCGAACCACTTCGAGGTCGGCTCGGAGAACGAGCGCAAGATCGAGCACACCGCCCAGGCGCTGCTGCCGGCGGGCGCGGTGATCGCCTACCAGCACGGCGGCGGCGCGGGCTTCGGCCGGCCGCTGGAGCGCGATCCCGAGGCGGTGAAGGAGGACGTGCTGGACGAATACGTCAGCCTGGAGGCGGCGCGCGACAAGTACGGCGTGGTGCTGACCGGGAGCCTGGAAGACTATGACCTGGCGGTGGACGTGGCGGCGACCGCGGCGCTGCGCGAACGGATGGCCGCGGAACTGGAAGCGGCGGAATAGTTGGCAGAAATCCTCCCCCACCGGGGGAGGTGGCAGCGCGCAGCGCTGACGGAGGGGGTGCGGCCATACGCAGCGTTTCGTGTGGGGC
>CAZFPW010000372.1:0-2326 GCA_964520765.1 uncultured Novosphingobium sp. | reverse complement strand
TGATCGCTGTCATGCCGCCAAATTTATCGGCAAACCGGGCAGCGCGCAACGCCGCGCGTTAGGAATTGGTGGTTATATCGATTGCAACCGTGGCAGATCGAGCAGCGATCAGCCAGCCCCCCCCGCTCAGGCTGAGCGGCAGTGGGTGGAATGCGGACCGTCGCAAACCATCACGTTTGCAATCGATACAATCGCCTAGGAATTACGTCCAAACCAGATGACGTGCTTCGGCCCCTTGCCGTTGCCGCGCGCGCTGACCTGGACTTCGTCGACCGCGAAGCCGGCCCGCGCCAGGCGGCCGGCGAAGGCCTTGTCCGGGCCGGCCGACCATACCGCCAGCACGCCGCCGGGGCACAGCGCCCGCTTCGCGGCCTGGAGCCCGGCGCGCGAGTAGAGCCGGTCGTTGTCGTCGCGGACGAGGCCGTCCGGTCCGTTGTCCACGTCGAGCAGGATCGCGTCGTATTCGCCGTTCGCCAGCGCGATCGCGTCGGCCACGTCGCCGCGCCAGAGAGTCACGCGCGGGTCGTCGAGGCAGCCGGCGGCGACCTCGGCCATCGGCCCGCGCGCCCATTCGATGATCTCGGGCACCAGCTCGGCCACGGTGACGCGCGCCTTGGGGCCGAGGTTCGCCAGCGCGGCGCGCAGGGTGAAGCCCATGCCGTAGCCGCCGATCAGCAGGTGCGGCACGGGGGCCCCGGCGAGGCGGGCGATGCTCATCGTCGCGAGCGCTTCTTCCGAGCCGCGCATCCGCGTGGACATCAGCTCGTTGCGCTGGAGCACGATCATGAAGTCGCGCCCATGGGCATAAAGCTCAAGCTTTTCGCCGCCGGGGACCTGCGCGGTCCCCAGCAGCTCCCGCTTTATCATGCGGCTTTCTTCGCCCGCTCGACCGCCTCAAGGTTGAGCATCTCGGCCAGTAGGAAGGCCAGCTCGATCGACTGCGCGGCGTTGAGCCGGGGATCGCAATGCGTGTGATAGCGATCCGCCAGCCCCTCGTCGGTGATCGCCACGGCGCCGCCCGTGCATTCGGTCACGTCCTGGCCGGTCATCTCGATGTGGATGCCGCCCGCGTGGGTGCCCTCGGCCCGGTGAACCGCGAAGAAGCCCTTCACCTCGGACAGGATGCGATCGAACGGCCGCGTCTTGTAGCCGCTTTCCGACTTGATGACGTTGCCGTGCATCGGATCGCAAGACCACACCACCGGATGCCCCTCGCGCTTCACCGCGCGGACCAGCTTGGGCAGCCCGTCCTCGACCTTGTCGTGGCCGAAGCGGCTGATCAGGGTCATGCGGCCGGGCTCGCGCGCCGGGTTCAGCGTGTCGAGCAGCTTGAGCAGCGCGTCGGGCTCCAGGCTCGGCCCGCACTTCATGCCGATCGGATTGCCGACGCCGCGCAGGAACTCGACGTGGGCCGACCCCTCGAAGCGGGTGCGATCGCCGATCCACAGCATGTGGGCCGAACAGTCGTACCAGTCGCCGGTCAGCGAATCCCGCCGGGTCAGCGCCTGCTCGTACTGGAGCAGCAGCGCCTCGTGGCTGGTGTAGAAGCTCGTGCCCTGGAGCTGCGGGACGGTGCCGGGATCGACCCCGCAGGCCGCCATGAAGTCCAGCGCCTCGCCGATGCGGTCGGCGGTCTCACCGAACTTCGCCGCCCAGGGGCTGCGGCCGATGTGCTCCAGCGTCCACTGGTGGACCTGGCGCAGGTTGGCATAGCCGCCCGTCGCGAAGGCGCGGATCAGGTTCAGCGTCGCGGCCGACTGGCTATAGGCGCGCAGCATCCGCTCGGGGTCGTTCTGGCGGGTGCCGCTCTCGAACTCGATCCCGTTGATGATGTCGCCCAGGTAGCTCGGCAGCTCCTCGCCGCCGATCGTCTCGGTCGGGGCCGAGCGCGGCTTGGCGAACTGGCCGGCCATGCGGCCGACCTTCACCACCGGCTGCTTGGAGGCGAAGGTCAGGACCACCGCCATCTGCAGCAGGACGCGGAAGGTGTCGCGGATATTGTCCGGGTGGAACTCCGCGAAGCTCTCGGCGCAGTCCCCGCCCTGGAGCAGGAAGCCGCGGCCCTGGGCCACTTCGGCAAGGTCGTCCTTGAGCGCCCGCGCCTCGCCGGCGAAGACCAGCGGGGGAAACTTGGACAGGGTGCCCTCGACCACGCCGAGCGCATCGGCGTCTTGATAAGCGGGGAGATGCCGCGCCTCGCGGGTCTTCCAGCCGTCGGGTGTCCAGTTACTCGCCACGTCTAAATGCTCCTTTGCAAGGGGGCGCGCATAGCGCCCCCGCCCCGCGAATGCAAAACCGGGATTTCCGATGTCGGTGTTCGGATGGG
>CAZFPW010000371.1:0-2336 GCA_964520765.1 uncultured Novosphingobium sp. | reverse complement strand
CCCCAACAATCGAACCAATCCACCAGGCGTTTAGAACTTTCTCAAAAACAGCGCGAAAAAGCGCAGGCGACGGCCCCAGGGCGAATCCTGACACGTAATTGGCCTATCGCAGCGCGTTGCCATGAGATCGAGGCGATGAAGGCGAGCCTCGTAAAGCGGACGGCAGGTTAGACGCGCATCCCGCATCTGTGCCTATGGCACGACATCAATCTGGACGCGCCGGCTGAAGTAATCGCCCGATCCGGCAGGGGCCGCAGGGCTGGATCGAACCTCAACAACAACCTTCTGCTCGGGGATGTCGAACGCCGCCAGGATAGCGCGTACGTTCGCCGCTCTCTTCCCGGCGATCGTCGGGTTTTCGATCAAGGTGCGGCCGTTGCTGAGAGCCGTCGCGCCGCGATAGGCGGTTACCCTGATCCGGCTGGCCTGGATGGCCTTCGCATATTCCTGGGCCTGGATTACACGGTTCTGCTGCAACGGATACTGCGTGAAGTCGCTATCGAACGTGTACAGCACGTTGAAGGTGATCGGCCGCCGGGCCGCCACGTCCGCATCCGTGTAGAGTACGGGGGCTGCGTCCTGCGGCCCCCGCAAAGGCGCATTCGCCCCGGTGGGCAGCGCCGGATCGGCTCCCGCAGGACGCCCCTTGGGCGAGACATAGCCCTCATTCGGCAGCATCTCGGTGCATTCCGGGCTGATCTCCGGCAAGGCCGAGACATGCAGGTCTTCCAGGACCGTGCCCCCGCAAACCGCGGGCCCCGTGGACAGCGTTCCTTCGACCAGGACCTTGTGCTTCATCTGCGGCGGAAAGAACGCGGTGGCGAAGGCGCGCCCGGATTGGATGCCGAGATAGTACAGCTTGCCGTCATGGCGAGCCATCCAGCACGGCAATTCCGGCGTATCGCGCAGCACGGGACAGGTCACGAAGGCCAGGTGGGTGTCCGCCCGGACCGGGAGGGAAGAGAGGCAGCCGACGATGGCAACGGCCGCGGCGATCCGGGCGGGAACGAAATACTGCATCTTCAAAGCACCGACATGAAGTTGACCAGATCGACCTTGTCCTGCTCCGACAGCTTCATCGTGAAGCGGCGATCGTAATAATCGACGACGGCGCGGAGGTCCTTGGCCGAACCGTTGGCGAAATAGGGCGCACGCGCCGCAAGCCCGCGAATCTGCTGGAGATTTATCGAGCCGATGTCCGCGCACTTGCCGGAGATCAGCGCCCGTCCGGGATCGTGGGTGAAGACCACCCGGCCGAGATAGGGATGCGGCGGGGCCGATCGGCTGCACGTCAGCTTGAACAGGGGCAGGTGCGGCGCGGGATCGGCGGTCGGCAGGTTCTGAACCCCGATGTCCATGAAGCCCGGCGATACGTCGATGCCCGAGAGTTGGCCGTTGTGGCAGAACGCGCAGGTCCTCTTGTAGGGATTGCCGATGCCGATCGTGGTGAAGCCCGGCACGTCGCTGATGAAGAACGGGCGGCGGAAATAGATATCATAGCCACGTTCGACCGATGCGCGGAAAACCTCTTGCGGCGTGGCCGGCGCGGCCTTTTTCCACATCGCGAACGAATGGAACACGGCGCGATCCTCTCGCACGGCGAAGACCAGGCCCTCCCCCGTCCGCAGGGCATCGGTGCCCAGCGCAGGCGGATTGCCCGGTCCGGTAAGCTTGCCCGCGCCGTTGCTGTATTCCTGCGCGACATAGACCTGCATCAGGAAATCGGTGATCCGCTGGAACTGCTCGGGGCTCATCGCCTCGATCATTTCCAGGTGGCCGCTCGCCGCCGCGGCGGACTGGCGCTCGATGCTGGGCTGGCCGCCGTCGGCCAGGATGGGAAGATAGACCCATTTGCCGCTCTGCGGATCGCGGGCGCGAGGCAGCCCGGTCTTGTTGCCGATCGGGTTGGTGTCGGCGCTCTCCGACATGACGTAGCGCATGTTGGCCGCCACGCGCGGGCGGCGGAACACCGAAATCGTCGGCTCCGGACTCCTGAGGCCATATTTGCGGCTGGTGTTGCAGCCGGTGGGATCGCGCACGACCTCGATCGTGAACTCGGGCTGGACCACCGCCCCCGACAGATCGCGCGGCGGCCAGGGCCGTGGCACGCGGAACAGGCCGTGGTCGAGCAGCAAGGAGTGCGATGCCCGGTCCCCGCGCGGCAGGTTCGGGCAATTCGCGCCATCGACCGGGGCGAACACCGGATCGGACGCCCCGACCGTGTTCCAGCGCTCGCGCAGGCTGTCGACGGAAACGCTCATCGCATTGCCCGGTTGGTGGCAGGTGATGCAGGCCCGGCCGTTGCGGCCGATCGGGGTGAGGAACGGATGGTCGCC
>CAZFPW010000370.1:0-2361 GCA_964520765.1 uncultured Novosphingobium sp. | reverse complement strand
AGCGGTTGCGACATGGCCCGCGCGCATAAGGGGCCGGCGCGGAAAGGGCAAGGAAAGCCCACTTGTGCGATGCACAATTCCCGCGCAGACTTCGCCGCCTACGAAGTCATAACCTGCGCGGGAACGGCTATGGTGAAGGTGGGCATCGACATGGAAACCCGCAGCCCCCGCGATGCCATCGCCTGGCAGGCCGCGCATTGCATGCGCAACGATGCCCCGATCACGGGCCGCGTCGTCCAGGCGATGCTGGGACTGCTGGAGAGCGATACGCAGTGCGGCCGCCGGATGCGGGACTGGCCGGGGCTGACGGCGGAGGACGCGATGCCCCTGCGGCTCGCGGGCGGCCTGCATCACCTCAACCTGACGGGCGCGGAAGAGCGCCTGGCGCCGATCTATGCAGGCCGCATCACCGAGCAGCCTGCGGTCGACGCCCTGGTCCTGGAGGTCGTGCGCGATCACGACAGCCGCCTGCTCGGCTGGCTCGACGGGCCGCCGCAGACCAACGAGGCGGGGCGCTCGGGCTCGATCATGGCGGGGCTGCTCTGGCTCTCGCGGCGCCTGGGCCCGCGCTTCGAGCTGCTCGAGATCGGCGCCAGCGCCGGGGCGAACACCATGATCGAGCGCTACGCCTATGACCTGGGCGGGGTCGGGGTGGGGCCGGCGGATGCCGCCGTGCTCATCCGGCCCGAGTGGAAAGGTCCGCCGCCGCCCGCCGTGCCGGTGGAGATCGTCTCGATCCGCGGGTGCGACCGGGCTCCGATCGACCTGGCCGATCCCGATCAGGCACTACGGCTGAGAAGCTATTGCTGGCCGGAGAACGCCGCGCGGCTGGCGCGGCTCGACGCGGTGATCGGAGAGGCCCGCCGCAAGCCGCCCCGGCTCGACCGGGCTGACGCGGCGGACTGGGTCGAGGCCCGGCTGGCGGAGCCTCAGACGCCCGGCGTGACCCGGGTGCTGTTCCATTCGATCGTCTGGCAATATCTGCCGGTCGAAGGACGCGCGCGGATCGAGGCGGCGATGGCGGCGGCAGGCGCCCGCGCCAGCGCGGATTGCCCGCTGGCCTGGCTCATGCTGGAAACCAACCGCCAGACCTTCCGCCATGAGCTGCGCTGCCGGACCTGGCCGGGCGACGAGAACTGGACCCTGCTGGGCGAGGCCCATGCCCACGGCGCCTGGGTGGAATGGTCCGGCGTGGAATGAAATCCTCCCCCATCGGGGGAGGAGGACCGCCCGCGTAGCGGGTGGTGGAGGGGGCGCCCCAGGCGAGGCGTCGCTCTGTAGCCTCGCCCCCTCCGTCAGCGCTCCGCGCTGCCACCTCCCCCGGTGGGGGAGGATTTGGTGAGGAAGGCGTCCAGCGCGGCGTTTACCTGTTCGGGCGTTTCCCAGATCGCGAAATGGTTCGCCTCGGGAATCCGCGCCACTTCCAGATCGCTGACATGATCTTCCAGGCCTGCCAGGTTGATCGGCAGCAGCGCCTCGTCCTGCATCCCCCAGATCACCAGGGTCGGGATCGCGAGCTTCGGCAGGGCCGGGTCGGCATAGCCTTCCGGCAGGGCATAGGGCGCGTCGAGCGGGGGGAACTCCACCGTGCTGGCGCGATACCAGTTGAGCATCGCGAAGGCCGCCGCGCGGTCCTGCCAGCCTTGCAGGAGGTCGGCCTGTTCCTCCGGCTCCATCGGCGGGAGCGGCTTTTCGAACTGCATCAGCTTCATCAGCAGGCCGCCCAGGCCCCAGTCGCGGACGACCTGGTCGTGCTCGGGATTGCGGAACTCGCGGGCGTACTGGCTGGCCTGGCGCTGGGCGGGATCGAGCCACAGCGCGCGGGGGAAGAGGACCGGATGCGGCGCATTGGCGATCACCGCGCGGGTGACCCGGCCCGATAGCTGGCCCAGGATCGCCACGCCCCAGGCGATCGCGCCGCCCCAGTCGTGGCCCAGCACCGTGAACTTGCCGACCCCCAGCGCGTCGGCAAGCTGGAAGACGTCGCCGATCAATGTGCCGGTGGCATAGCTTTCCACGTCGGCCGGCTTGGACGAGCCGCGATAGCCGCGCTGGTCGGGCGCGATGCAGCGGTAGCGGCCGGAAAGATGCGCGATCTGGTGCCGCCAGGTCCGGTGGCTCTCGGGAAAGCCGTGGAGGAAGATCAGCGCTTCCCCGTCTCGCGGTCCGGTGTTCCACACGTCCAGCTCGATGCCGCTGGCCAGCGTTACCCGCTGCAATGCGCTCACGGATAGCTGACCGTCTTGGGTGCGGCGGGGATGGGGATATATTCCACCTCGTCGCCCGGCACCTTGGGAAAGCGGAAATTGTTCCAGTCGTCCCTGGCCTGCTGGATGCGCTCGCGCGAGGAGCTGACGAAGT
>CAZFPW010000369.1:0-2363 GCA_964520765.1 uncultured Novosphingobium sp. | reverse complement strand
CGTCACAAACCTCCTTGTTTTTGAGACACCGTTGCTCAATGTCGGGGAATAGTCAGCCCGCGACGACAGCGGGCGAGAGTAGGAGAGGATGATGCGAGGAATGAACCGCCCCCTGTTGGCCATCGGTTGCGCCGTTTCATTGTTGCTGCCGATGCAGGCGAGCTGGGCCCAGGGCAGCGCCGCGCATCCCGCTCCCTCCACGGCGGAAGCCGGCCCGGCGGACCATGTCCGGCCCGATGTGCAAGCCTATCTCGATCGCCTCAAGGCGCAGCCCCGTCCGAAGCTGACGCGCGAATTGCTCAAGCGGATTCGCATGATGCCGCCCCAGATGGCGACGAACCCGGACGACCTGCCGGTGGGCGAGCTGGGAACGGTCAAGGACGTCACCATGCCGGGACCCGGAGGCACGATCAGGATGCGCCTCTTCGATCCGCGCGCCGAGCGTGGGCCGAGCCCGGTGGTCGTGTTCTATCACGGCGGCGCCTATGTCGTCGGCAGCATAGAATCGCATGCCGGCCTGTCGGCGGAGATGGCGCGGCGCCTCGATCTGCCGGTGATCTCCGTCGAGTATCGGCTGGCCCCGGAGAATCCCTGGCCCGCCGCGGTGGACGACGGCGAAGCGGCCGCCCGCTGGATCGCCGCCAATGCCAAGGCCTTCGAACGCAACTTCACGGGGCTTGTCATCAGCGGCGACAGCGCCGGGGGCAATCTCACCCTGGTGACGACCAAGGCCCTGCACGACAAGCCCGCCGCGCTGCCCGTCATCATGCAGCTGCCCATCTATCCCGCCACGGACGACACCAAGCCCTATGCCTCGCGCAGCCGCTTCGCCAGCGGCTTCGGGCTGGACATCTCGCCGGACGACGAGGATCTCTACGCGGCGGACCCCAAGAGCGAGCGCGGCTCGCCGCTTCTGGCCGACCTTTCGGGACTGCCGCCCACGGTGCTCGTCACGGCCGGGCTCGACCCGCTGCGGGACGAAGGCCGCGCCTATGCCGCCAAGCTCATCGAAGCCGGCGTTCCCACGACCCTGTACGAGGCCAAGGGCCAGATCCACGGCTTCGCCACCTACCGCAAGGCCATCCCTTCCGCGCAGCAGGACACGGTGAAGTTCCTGGCCTTGGCAAGGGCCATGCTCGATCAAACCAAGCCCTGAGCTTCCTTCCCCGCTTCAACCGCGCGCATAGGGCGGCGATAAGCTGGGGCGGCATCTGCCGCTACAGGCCGATTCCCAGCGGGGATTGGCGGTTCACCAGGCGGCGCATGACGTCCCGGTCGGTCAGGAGGTCCGAAATCATATGGGCGTCGAACACGGCCATCATCGCCTGCATCCCCTTGGCCAATACGCCGGTCAGCCCGCAGGCGGGGGCAAGCGCGCAGCCCGAGCAATCGGCAAGCTGGAATCCTTCCTCCGTGCGGCGAACGACCTCTCCGACGCTGATCCCGTCGGCGGGGCGGGCCAGCCGCATGCCGCCGCTGCGGCCACGGACCGTCTCGACGAAACCGTCGCGCGCCAGCGCGTTCACCACCTTCATCAGATGATTGTGGGACAGCTCATAGGCGCGTGAAATCTCGCCGATCGAGCACAGACGGTCGTCATGCAATGCCAGGTGCATCAATACCCGAAGCGAATAGTCGGTGTATCGTGTGAGCCGCACGCACTTCTCCTCCGCAAGGCGACAGTGATACCGGTATAGGCCTTGCCTGTTAAGGCCGCCGCTTGCGCCTTTCCGTGCGTCGCTTCCAGCAAAAAAACTGCGCAATATACTCAAATTATTTGGGCTTATACTTCGATTGACAAGCCATCCCTACCTACTTACGAATCATGTATCTATTATACATCTTAAGGGGGTGCATGATGCGGGACGTCACGCGACGGGATGCCGTGTTGGGGGGACTGGGGGCCGCCGCCGCGGTTCCGGTACTGGCCGCGGCCACTGCGCCGGCCAGCGCCCGCGAGCCTGCAAAGCCGCTGAAAAGCAGGGCCGGAGCGAAGCAGCACAAATTTGCGATGGACATCGAAGAGACGCGCATCACGCTCGTCGGCAATCAGACTTTCCAGACCTTCGCCTATGCCGGGCAGGTCCCCGCCCCCCTGTTCCACGTCAGGGAAGGCGATGAGGTGGAGGTCGTCCTCAACAACCTGACGACGCTCAACCACACCATCCACTGGCACGGGCTGATCCAGCGGGGCACGTGGGAGATGGACGGCGTGCCCGACATGACCCAGGTCGGCATCCAGCCGGGCGAGAGCTTCATCTACAAGTTCATCGCCGATCCGGCCGGCACCATGTGGTATCACTGCCACGTCAACGTGAACGAGCATGTCGCCACGCGCGGCATGTGGGGGCCGTTCATCATCG
>CAZFPW010000368.1:0-2365 GCA_964520765.1 uncultured Novosphingobium sp. | reverse complement strand
TGAAACAAGTTCAGCATGACGAGTAACGATTCGATCAAGGTCGGACGGGCCCTAAGGGGCTTGGGGCAAACCTTCGCGCATGGCCTTCGACAAGCTCAGGCTGAGCGGGAGGGGGCGGGGAATGAGCAAAGGCATGGCAATGCGTCGATCCCCCAGACACAGCGAAAGGCTGCCCCTAGATCACCCCAAGCGCCCGCATGGCCTCGGCCACGCGGACGAAGCCGGCGACGTTGGCGCCCAGGACATAGTCGCCCGGCTTGCCGTATTCCTCCGCCGTGGCGGCGCAGGTGTCGTGGATCTCGCGCATGATCTTGGCGAGGCGCCGCTCGGTTTCCTCGAAGGTCCAGCTATCGCGCGAGGCGTTCTGCTGCATCTCCAGCGCGGAGGTCGCGACGCCGCCGGCATTGGCCGCCTTGCCGGGGCCGAACAGCACGCCGGCTTCCTGGAAGACGCGCACGGCCTCTGGCGTGCAGGGCATGTTCGCGCCTTCGCCCACGGCGAGCACGCCGTTGCCGACCAGGGTGCGGGCGTCCTTGCCGGTCAGCTCGTTCTGGGTGGCGGAGGGCATCGCCACTTCGCAGGGCACGTCCCAGACCGCGCCCTGATCGATGAAGCGCGCGCCCTTGCGCCGCTTGGCATATTCGGAAATCCGCTCGCGCCGGACTTCCTTGATGTCCTTGAGCAGGTCGAGGTCGATGCCCGCCTCGTCGACCACGTAGCCGCTGGAATCGGAGCAGGCGACGACCTTGCCGCCCAGCTCGACGATCTTCTCGATGGTATAGATCGCCACGTTGCCGGAGCCGGAGACGACCGCGCGCTTGTCCGCGAAGTCCTCGCCGCGCGTCGCCAGCATCCGTTCGACGAAGTAGGCCGCGCCGTATCCCGTCGCCTCGGTCCGCGCGCGCGAGCCGCCATAGACCAGGCCCTTGCCGGTCAGCACGCCCGCCTCGTAGCGGTTGGTCAGGCGCTTGTACTGGCCGAACAGGTAGCCGACCTCGCGCCCGCCCACGCCGATGTCGCCCGCCGGCACGTCGGTATATTCGCCCAGGTGGCGGTGCAGCTCGGTCATGTAGGACTGGCAGAAGCGCATGACTTCCCCGTCCGAGCGGCCGCGCGGGTTGAAGTCGGAGCCGCCCTTGCCGCCGCCGATCGGCAGGCCGGTGAGGGCGTTCTTGAAGATCTGCTCGAAGCCCAGGAACTTGATGATCCCGATGTTGACCGAGGGGTGGAAGCGCAGGCCGCCCTTGTACGGCCCCAGCGCCGAATTGAACTGGACGCGGAAGCCGCGGTTGATCTGGACGTCGCCCTGATCGTCGACCCAGGGCACGCGGAAGATGATCTGGCGCTCCGGCTCGCAGATCCGCTCGATCAGGGCGTGGTCGAGGTAGTCCGGCCGCTTGGCGACGACGCTGCCCAGGCTTTCCAGCACTTCCTTCACCGCCTGGTGGAACTCGGCCTCGCCCGCGTTGCGGCGCAGCACCTGATCAAGGATGGCTTCGAGCTTTTCGTCGATCTTTGACATTCCCACTCCCAAACGGTTCGGCGATGTGCAGGCCGGTGTGGAACCGGCGTGCCGCCTTGGCGCGACTTTCGCCCAGTGGCAAGACCGGGCGCGTCATCCGCCAGGCTGGAAAGGACGCCGGCGGACGGTGGCATGTGGCGCGCGCCCGGCTATAGCGGGGGCCATGCGCCCCGACCGTCTCAATCCCCTGTTCGTCGAGAGCGAGAGCCTGAAGGGCGTCGGCCCCGGCCTGGCGCGGCCGCTGGACCGGCTCGGGCTGACGCGGGTGAAGGACCTGGCCTATCACCTGCCGGAACGCTTCGTGGAGCGCCGCGTGGTGAACAGCCTGGACGAGGCGGCGGTGGGCGAGCAGATCGTCGTCGCCCTGACCCCGCGCGATCATCGTTCTTCCGCCGGGCGCGGGCCGTACCGGGTGCTGGCGGAGGATGCGGCGGGCAACGTCTGCGCGCTGACCTATTTCGGCCGCGCCTCCTACACCGCGAAGAAGCTGCTGCCCTCGGGCGAGAAGCGCTGGGTGGCGGGCCGGCTCGACCAGTACGGCCAGATGCTCCAGATCGTGCACCCGGACCACGTTTCGGAGGAAGGGCTGCTCGGCCAGCTTTGCGAGCCGGTCTATCCGCTGTCGGAAGGGCTGACTCAGGGCAAGGTCGCCGCGCTGGTCCACCAGGCGCTGGGGCTGGTTCCCGAATTGCCCGAATGGATCGAGCCGGGCCTGCTCGACCGGATGCAATGGCCCGCCTGGCGCGATTCGCTGCTGCTGGCGCACCAGGGCGCGCACGAGGCGGCGCGGGACCGGCTGGCCTATGACGAGCTGCTCGCCAACAGCCTGGCGCTGATGCTGGT
>CAZFPW010000367.1:0-2378 GCA_964520765.1 uncultured Novosphingobium sp. | reverse complement strand
CAGCATCGCGGCATGGTCGTGCCCGCGATGCATGGCGTGGGGATCGGCATCGGCCGGTGCCGGAGCCTTGCCGCCGATGGTCCAGTCCTGTGGGCCTTTCACCCAGCCCATCTCCGCGCGCACCGCCGAGAACGCGCTGCCCCAGACGCCGGCCCAGGGCAGGCCGGTGACGAGCAGGACGAGGGCGAGCGCGGCGACCCAGAACCCGGTCACGGCGTGCAGGTCACGCCAGAACAGCTTGCGCCCACCGCGCAGCCGGGGCCAGGCGACGCCGGCCAGCATCCGGCCTCGCCCCTGTCCTCTGGGCCACCACAGGTAAAGGCCGGAGAGGATCATCACGATGGCCCAGCTGGCGGCCAGCTCGACGAGCCAGGAACCCTTGGGGCCAAGCAGCAGTTGCCCATGGATGTCGTGGACGATCTCCATCGCCCGCCGCTCCGGATCGAGCGCGCCCACGACCTTTCCCTGGGGTGAGACGAAGACATCGCGCATGCGGTTGTCCGGCAGGGCGAGGTGGACGAGCGCGGCATCGCCCCGGCGTTCGGGCAGGCGATAGGAGTGGAACCGTGCCTCGGGGAACGCGGCGAGCGCGGCGTCGCGCTGGGCGTCGGGAGAGGCCGCGCCGGCGGTGGGCAGGCCGTGGAAGGCGCGCTCCTCCCAGCGTTCGACCTGCGGCTTGAACAGGTAGAGCGCGCCCGTCACCGAGAGGATCAGGATGAACGGGATCACCAGCAGCCCGGCGTAGAAGTGCCAGCGCCAGATCGCGGCGTAGAGCGCCGGGTCGGGAGCCCTCGGGCTGGGGCCGGGCCGGCTCATCGCCGCCCATCCCACTTGAGGCCGAGCACGAAGGTGCGCCCCGGATAGGGGTGATAGACGAAGGCCTTCTCGTCGAGCAAGTTGTCGACGCCCGCCGACAGCTCGATGGCGCCCAGCCGCTTGGTGGCCTTGAGGTCGACGAACGAGAAGGCGGTGACGCAGTAGAAGGTGCCGCACCGCGAGGTGGCGTTGTTCTCGATGTTGCGATCCGGCGTGGACTGGTGGCGCAGGTTGACGGCGAGCGACCAGGCGGCGCTCGGGCTGTAGCGCAGCGAGAGGTTGGCCCGCCACCTGGGCACGCGCGGGAACCGGTTGCCGACCAGCGCGGGGTTGAGCGGATTGCGCGTCACCGCCGCATCGATCCACGAGACATTGGCGTCGAGCGAGAGGCCATCGATCAGCACGTTCTCGGCCGCGACGATGAGATCCGCGCCCCAGGTGCGCACCTTGCCGATATTGGTGATGAGCGAGCTTTGGACGAGATCGCCGGTCACCGCATCGGGGATGGGAATCGTCTGGGCGAAGATCGTGTCCTTCACATCCTGCCGATAGGCCGAGAGCGTCAGCTTGACCTTGCCGATCCGGCGCGAGGCGGTGAGCTGGAGGTCGAGCCCGCGTTCGGGCTTGAGGTCGGGATCGAACCCGTTGAGGTCGAGCTGGCCGACATCGGGGCCATAGGCGATCAACCCGGCCTGATAGAGCTCGCGCACCGTGGGAAAGCGCGTGGCGAGCGCGGCCGAGGCGACGATTTCGGTAAGGTCGTCGGGCTTGAAGCTCAAGGCCGCCTTGGGCGACCAGGCGTGATGGCTGCGACTTCCATAGCGGACGGTCGCGCCGCCCTGGGTGAGGAAGCCGTCCGAGGCCCGCCAGTGCTCGTAGCGCAGGCCGAGCGTCGCCGTCAGGTGCGGGTTGAGGGTGATGGCGTCCTCGACGAAGGCGCCGAGCAGCCGGGTCCTGCCGCCCGAGGCGTCGCGCAGGGCGCCCGCGCCGCCGCCCCGCCAGTCGGCGGTGTCGTGGGTACGGTTGGCGTCGGCATAGCCGGCATAGGACAGCCCCAGCGCCAGGGCATGGGCGCCGAAGCGGCGCTCGGCCGTGCCCTCGAAGCTGGTCCAGGAGGCGTCGTTGGTCATAAGGCGTCCGGTGACGGGCCGGGCGCCGGTTACGGCATCGAAATTGTCGGAGCGGCGCTCGGCATGGTCGAGCACGGCGAACCGGCTGAAGGCCAGGTCGAGCTTCCAGCCGGCCGCCTCGCCCGCCAGGCCGATGCCGGCGAGCAGTTCGGCCGACCGGGCGGTCCCGACGCTCATCCCGCTGACGCCGATGAAGGTCTCGGCCCCGCTCGCATCGCGCAGGAAGCTCCTGGGCTCGAGCGTGTCCTCCCGGTCGAGCAGCAGGGCGGCGAGGCCGCGCAGGGTCCAGCCGCCGCCCAGGTCGTATTGCCCGCGCAGGCGCAGCTGGTCCTCCCGGGTATCCACCGCCGAATCCTGCGCGCCGATCCGCAGGAAGGTGAGCTGCGGATCGACCATGCCCTGGCCGCCATAGGGCGAGGCGGCGCCGACCGT
>CAZFPW010000366.1:0-2382 GCA_964520765.1 uncultured Novosphingobium sp. | reverse complement strand
GCGACGGCAAGATGACCCTGCCGGTGATCCTGGCCTATGCGCGCGGCACCGAGGACGAGCGCGGGTTCTGGCGCGACGCCATCGCCGGCTTCGCCACCTCGGACGAAGACCTGGCCCACGCGATCCGCCTCATCAACCGCCACGATGCGGTGAGCGCCACGCGCGAGCGGGCCCGGCTCTTCGCCCAGCGGGCGATCGACGCCATCGCCGGCTTCCCGGCGGGCGAGGCGCGGAGCGCCATGGCTGAGGCCGCCGAGTTCGCGGTTTCCCGGCGGTACTGAGGCGGGCGGTTTTTCGCATCTTTCTTGGTTTGGCGTCCATCCGCCCTACACCCACCCCGCTCAGCACACCCACCCCGCTCAGCCTGAGCTTGTCGAAGGCCACGCGTAACCGCCTGCCTCAAGCGCCTCGGGCCCCAGACGAACGGACATCGCGTGGCCTTCGACAAGCTCAGGCTGAGCGGAAGGGGAAGACCGTCCCAAGCTCGCGCAAAATATTTTCGTTCCCCCCTTGTTCCATTGGAACAAACGGGATACATCGAGTTCCAGTTGACCTTCCAGGTCGGCCCGGCAAGAGGAACGGAACGATGGCGGCACAGCTCAAGCTGATTCAGGAAGGCAAGGATACCATGGATCGTCAGAAGGCCCTCGAGGCGGCACTGGCACAGATCGACCGCGCCTTCGGCAAGGGCTCCGCGATGAAGCTCGGCTCGAAGGAGACGATGCAGGTGGAGGCAATCTCCACCGGCTCGCTCGGGCTCGATATCGCGCTCGGCGTCGGCGGCCTGCCGCGCGGCCGGGTGATCGAGGTCTACGGCCCGGAAAGCTCGGGCAAGACCACCCTGGCGCTCCACGTGATCGCGGAAGCGCAGAAGGGCGGCGGGACGGCCGCCTTCGTCGATGCCGAGCACGCGCTCGATCCGGTCTATGCCAAGAAGCTCGGCGTCGACATCGACGAGCTGATCGTCTCGCAGCCCGACACGGGCGAGCAGGCGCTGGAGATAGTCGACACCCTGGTCCGCTCCAACGCCATCGACGTGCTGGTGGTCGATTCGGTCGCCGCCCTGGTCCCCCGCGCGGAGATCGAGGGCGAGATGGGCGATAGCCACGTTGGCCTCCAGGCCCGCCTGATGAGCCAGTCGCTCCGCAAGCTGACCGGCTCGATCAGCCGCTCGCGCTGCATGGTGATCTTCATCAACCAGCTGCGCATGAAGATCGGCGTCATGTACGGCAATCCCGAGACGACCACGGGCGGCAACGCGCTCAAGTTCTACGCCTCGGTCCGCCTCGACATCCGCCGCACCGGCCAGATCAAGGACCGCGACGACATCGTCGGCAATGCCACCCGCGTGAAGGTCGTCAAGAACAAGGTTGCCCCGCCGTTCAAGCAGGTCGAGTTCGACATCATGTACGGCGAGGGCATCTCCAAGATCGGTGAGATCCTCGACCTCGGCGTCAAGGCCGGCATCGTCGAGAAGTCGGGCGCCTGGTTCAGCTACGACTCCATCCGCATTGGCCAGGGCCGCGAGAACGCCAAGACCTACCTCAAGGAAAACCCCGAAGTCTGCGACCGTCTGGAAGCCGCGATCCGCGGCCGCACCGATGGCCTGTCCGAGGAGATGATGTCCGGCCCGGACGCGGATGACGACCTCTGATCCTCAAGGAACACGCGGGCCCCCCGCGCGTTCGATGAACCAGGACCGGCGCGGAGAGCGAGTGCTCCGCGCCGGTCTTCGTTTTGGTTGAGCGGCGTGATGAGGGAAACAGGAAGCCGGACTTTCCGCTGACGATCCGATTGCGGATATCGATTGGGGATGTGAGCATCGAATAATGAAACATGTCGGAGACGATACGCCCGAAGATCGAATGTATCTGAAAGGGTTGGCGATTCGATACGACCGGCACATAGGCTTATGGATGCCGGTCATGTGGCGTCTTGCGTTACGCGGCCACACGGGCGCGATGATCGAATTGGCGGACTGGTTTTCGCACGACAACAGTGCGAAGACCTTTGGTAAACCCGCGCGCATATTTAGCGCAGCAGGTCTTTACTATCGTGCGTATAAAAGAGGCGATGCGCGCGCGGCGAACAATGCGGCAATGAGCTGTTTCAATCGCAATGACATGATCGGGTATCGCCAGTGGCTAAGGCGAGCGGCAAAAACGGGTGATGTCGAGGCGCTTGAGCAGTTGAGCTATTTTGAAACTCGCCTTGGGCATGCCGACGCGCGAAAGGTCGGTCGGCTGAGGCCTGAGCAAACGCGGGATGATTTCGTTTAACGCGATGTCTGTTCCCACCCCATTCCTGCTTCCTGCTATTTCCCAACCCCGCTCAGCCTGAGCTTGTCGAAGGCCACGCGCGAACGCTTGCTACAATTCCCCT
>CAZFPW010000365.1:0-2391 GCA_964520765.1 uncultured Novosphingobium sp. | reverse complement strand
AGCACCTGGTCGACCCCGGCTTCCTCGTACTTGAGGAACTTCCTCAGGCATTCCTCGGGCGTGCCGATGATGACCATGTCCTGATCGTCGAAGGTGTGGATGTCGAAATCGCCGTCGGCCTGCTTCTTCAGCAGGGGAAAGGCCTTGTCCTGCGCTTCGGGCGGCAGCAGCGACATCTCCCACTTCAGGATGAACTCGGCGCTGGTCTTGTACCACCACCACATCGAATCCCACACCCGGTTGGTGTCGAACTTGGACCGCGATTCGGTGCAGTGGACCAGGGTATAGACGCCGACCTTGTTGGTGTGGACGCCGCTGATCGGGGTGCAGCCCTTCTGCTCCTCCCGATAGATGTCGATCAGGCCGGCGAGCTTTTCCAAGGGCTGCATGATCGAGAAGCACAGCAGGCCGAGGCCGTTCTGCCCGGCCATGCGGATCGTTTCCTCCGAAGAGGCCGCCATCCAGCAGGGCGGGTGCGGATACTGATAGGGCTTGGGCGTCACCATCCGCGCCGGGAAGTCCAGGAACTCGCTGTGCTCCTCGTAATATTCCTCCGCCCACATGCCGGTCACGGTCTTGCAGGCCGCCAGCATCTTCTTCTTGGTCAGCGGAATGTCGACGCCGAAGGCCGCCTGCTCCATCGGGGTGGAGCGGCCCATGCCCCATTCGGCGCGCCCGCGCGAGAGCAGGTCCACCGTCGCCACCTTTTCCGCGACGCGGGCCGGGTGGATGAATTCGTGCGGCATCAGCGTCACGCCGAAGCCGAGGCGGATGTTCTCGGTGATCTGCGAGAGCGCGCCCAGCACCACGTCGTTGCAGGGCATGTGGCTGCGCCCCTCGCGGAAGTGGTGCTCCACCAGCCAGGCGGTGTGGAAGCCCTTCCGGTCCGCCAAGACGACCTGCTCGACGCAGTTCTTGTAGGCCGTGCGTTCGGCCAGCCGCTGGCCCCAGGGATGCTCGCCCGCCCAGGGCTTGGGCGCTTCGAATTCGTAGAGGAGACCGAGTTCCATAGTCGTTTCCCGTTATATCAAGAGGTTGGCATGGCCTTGCGGCTGCGGCGCGCGCCGCCGCAGAAGCGGGTGCTGAGCGAGCGGTCGACGGTCAGGTTCTGGCCGGAGACGCCCGAGGCGAGGTCGGAGAGCAGGAAGACGATGGCCTGGGCCAGCTCCTGCGGCGGGGTGACGATCACCGGCACGCCGGGATCGCGGCTGTCCTTCACGCGCTGCGACATGGCGGCCGCCTTTTCGACCACGCGCTCGCTCATCACCGCGCCGGGGGAGACGGAATTGGCGCGGATGCCGAACTCGTGCCACTCGTTGGCCATGGTCCGGGTCAGCGCGATGATCCCCGACTTGGCCGCGCCGTAGGGGCCGTGCCAGGGCGCGCCGTCCTTGGCGCTGACCGAGCCGACGTTGACGATGGCCCCGCGCCGTTCCGTCCTGATCCATTCGGCGGCCAGGTCGCGGCAGAGGGTGAAAGCATAGCCGAAGTTGAACTGCAGGGTCTGCCAGAAGGAATCGGCCGGCGTCTCGTCCAGCGGCATCCATTCCTCGGCGCGGGTGCCGCCCGCGACGTTGGCGATCCCGTCCACCGGGCCGAGCCGTTCGAGCACGGCGGGAATCGCCGCCTCGCACTGGGCCGGGTCGGTGAGGTCGGCGACGAAGGTGTGGCAGGTTCCGCCGAACGCGCGGACCTCCGCCGCGATCTCGTCCAGGTAGTCCTGGCGGAAGTCGAGCGCGATCACCGCGCCGCCGCCGCGCGCGATCAGGCGGCAGACCGCGCCGCCCATCCCGCCCTTGTGCGCGCCGCAGACGAGCACGGCCTTGCCGGTGAAGTCGAGGGGGAGGCTCATGCCGCCTCTCCAGCTTCCGCCTGGGCCAGCTCGCGCCGCGACTTGCGCGCGCCGCCGCAGAACTTGGTGCTGAGCGAGCGGTCGACCGCCAGGTTCTGGCCCGAGATGCCGGCGGCGAGGTCGGACAGCAGGAAGACGATCGTATTGGCCAGCTCGTCCGGCTCGGTGAAGTTCTGCTGGGTTCCGGCGACGACGTTGGCCGCCTTGATCTTGCTCATCACGCGTTCGCTGGCGACGGCCCCCGGCAGGACCGAGTTGGCGCGGATGCCGAACTCGTGCCATTCGTTGGCCATGGTCCGGGTCAGGGCGTTGAGGCCCGACTTGGCCGCGCCGTAAGGCCCGTGCCACGGCGCGGAGGTGAGCGAGGACACCGAGGAGACGTTGACGATGGCCCCCGGCCGCTCGGCCGCGATCCAGTGCCGGGCGGCGTCGCGGCAGAGCACGAAGATATAGCCGAGGTTGAGCTGGACCGTCTGCCAGAAGCCCTCGCCCGGCGTCTCGTCGAGCGGGACCCATTCGTCCTCGCGCGTGCCGCCGGC
>CAZFPW010000364.1:0-2419 GCA_964520765.1 uncultured Novosphingobium sp. | reverse complement strand
ACGTGGTGGGCGACCTGTTCGGCTCGGGCAAGATGTTCCTGCCGCAGGTGGTGAAATCGGCCCGCGTGATGAAGAAGGCCGTCGCCTATCTCTTCCCCTTCATCGAGGCGGAGAAGGTCGAAGGGCAGAAGGCCAAGGGCCGGATCATCATGGCCACGGTCAAGGGCGACGTCCACGACATCGGCAAGAACATCGTCGGCGTGGTCCTGCAGTGCAACGGCTACGAGGTGATCGACCTTGGCGTCATGGTGCCGTGGTCGACGATCCTCCAGGCCGCCAACGAGAACGACGCCGACATCATCGGCCTGTCCGGCCTCATCACCCCCTCGCTCGATGAGATGGTGACCGTCGCGGAGGAGATGCAGCGCGCCGAGATGCGGATTCCGCTGCTGATCGGCGGCGCCACGACCAGCAAGGTCCACACCGCGCTCAGGATCGATCCGGCCTATACCGGGCCGGTGATCCACGTGCTCGACGCCAGCCGCGCGGTGGGCGTCGCCTCGCAGCTCTTGTCGGATACCCAGGCCGAGGGCTTCAAGAGCGGGGTCGCGGCGGAATACGACAAGATCCGCGAGGCCCGCGCCAACAAGGGCCAGTCCGAGCTGCTGAGGCTGGAGGACGCGCGCGCCAACGCCTTTCCCGCCGACATGGCGCTCAAGGCCCCGGCGCCGCTGCAGCCCGGCACCCACGTCCTCGCGGACTGGGACCTGTCCGACCTGCGCGAGACCTTCGACTGGACCCCGTTCTTCCGCGCCTGGGAACTGGCCGGGGTGTTTCCTGCGATCCTCGACGACGAGGTGGTCGGGGAAAGCGCGCGCGGCCTCTACGCCGATGCCCAGGCGATGCTGGACCGGATCATCGAGGAGAAGTGGCTGACAGCGCGCGGCGTCGCCGCGTTCTGGCCCTGCCGGCGCGATGGCGACGACGTGCTGCTGGATGACGGCACCCGCCTCCCTATGCTCCGCCAGCAGGTGAAGAAGTCGCGCGACCGCGCCAACTTCTGCCTGGCCGACTTCATCGACCCGGCCGGCGACTGGCTCGGCGGCTTCGCCGTGGCGATCCACGGGATCGAACCGCACCTCGCCCGCTTCAAGGAAAGCCACGACGACTATTCCGACATCCTCCTGAAGGCCCTGGCCGATCGCTTCGCGGAGGCCTTCGCGGAGCGGCTGCACCAGCATGTCCGCACCACCCTGTGGGGCTATGCGCCGGGCGAGCAGCTCACCAACGAGGCGCTGATCCGCGAGGAATATCGCGGCATCCGTCCCGCGCCCGGCTATCCCGCCTGCCCCGACCACAGCCTCAAGCCGATCCTGTTCGACCTGCTCCAGGCCCAGGACAACGCCGGCATCACCCTGACCGAAAGCCAGGCGATGCTGCCGACCTCGGCCGTCTCGGGCTTCTACTTCGCCCATCCCGAGAGCCAGTACTTCGGCGTCGCCCGGATCGGGCAGGACCAATTGGAGGACTATGCCGGCCGGCGCGGGGTGGACGTGGCGACGGCCGAGCGCTGGCTGCGCCCCAACCTGGATTGACCGCCGCGGCCGGTGCCGCGATCATCCCGGCCATGAGCCTGCCGCCCCTCCGCTTCGGCTACTTCGTCCTCGCCGTGGCGGACATCGCCGCGATGCGCGAATGGTATTGCGCGGTGCTGGATTTCACGCTGCTCCGCACCGGGCGCATGGAGGAGCTGGAAGCCGAGTTCGCGGTCCTCGAGGGCCACGGCATCCGGCTGGAGCTTGGCGTCCATCTCGGCGGGCGGCCGCAACGGCCCCCGGTGCTGCCCTCGCCCGAGTTCATGGACCAGCTCGGCTGGAAGGTCCTGACCTTCCACACCGACGACCTTGCCGCGCTCGAAGGCCATCTGAAGACCCATGACGTCGATATCGCCTGGTCCGCCAAGCGGATCGCGCCGGGGGTGTGCTCCACCCTGTTTCGTGACCCTGAGGGCAACCTCATCAACGTCTTCGGCCCCGACGCATAGACTCGCATCCGCCGCGCGTGGCACCTCCGGCCAAAAGGGAGAGAACGATGACCACGCCGACCAGCCGTATCCTGGCCGAGCTTGCCGACCGCGAGGCGATCCGCGAATGCCTCTACCGCTATTCGCGCGGGGTGGACCGGCTCGATGCGGAGATGATCCGCAGCGCCTACTGGCCCGACGCGGTCGACGAGCATCTCGACTTCACCGGCAATGCGGAGGAGTTCATCGCCTGGTCCTTCCCGATCATGGGGACGATGGACCAGACCATGCACATGATCGGCAATGTCCTCATGGGAATCGAGGGCGACCGCGCCGATGTGGAGAGCTATTTCTACGGCTATCACCGGATCAACACCCCCGACGGGGGCAAGGCCGACGTCATCGGCGCCGGGCGCTACATCGACAACTTCGAGCAGCGCGGCGGCGAATGGCGGA
>CAZFPW010000363.1:0-2420 GCA_964520765.1 uncultured Novosphingobium sp. | reverse complement strand
GGACTTAAAATCCCTTGAGCTTTGCTCGTGCGGGTTCGAGTCCCGCCGTCCGCACCACATTGTTTTTATTGATTCTTAGCCCTTCTAGCCCGCGCCGCGTTCGCCTTTATCGGCGTGCGTGTGTGGTTCCGGTGTAATCGCGTCTGAAAAGCACCGTCGAACTTCGCAACCGCCTGATCGATATGGTCGTCTGAAAGATGCGTGTAGCGCGGCACCATCGCCAGTGTCTTGAGACCGCTGGCGGCCAGCAGAAATGCTCTCGTTGTTGTCATTCCCGATATGTTGCCACGGCGAAGCGATGAGGCATAAATGCTATCATGCCTTTCGGAATTAACATTCGTGTCGATCACGGTGATGTCGCAGCATATTGGGAACTGGTCGAGCGGGTATCTGCTCTGGAGGAAAAACCATCGATACGGTCGCTGGGGTATCCGCCCCATATAACCTTGGGCAAATACGACGAGGTCAACCGATCAGAGATTGAGAGCGTCGTCGATGCTCTATCCATCCTGCCTGCGCTAACTCTTGAATTTAGCTCGATCGGCTCGTTTGATCTTGGCGTTCTGATCTTGTGGGCGCGCCCCACTCCGGTCGGTGCGCTGCACGATCTACACCATATTGTGCATTCCATGATTGATCCGATGAAATGCAATCCGGCTTATCGGCCCGGCGCATGGACCCCTCATTGCTCGGTTGCTCTGAAGATCGACGACGAGAAGCGAGGCATGGCTCATCTTTTACTGAAGGAGCCCGTTGTTCCTTTCACCCTCACGTTCGATACAGTGGACTGTGTCGCATCGCCGCCGATAGCCGTTATTGCAGAACGCTCACTCCGACGACAGGCCGGCCTGCCAGCTTGAAACTCGCGTCGTATATTCAAGCTAAGAGCGTCGGCAGGTTCCACGGCCGCAGCCTTGGCGCGGCCCTTCGAGACGGCGTTTCAGCCTCCGGCTTCAACGCCTCCTCAGGGCGAACGGGTAAGGTTGGATGATGCCCTAGAAGCCGGGATCCGCCGCTGCCCGAAGCGCGGGCGGGGTTTCCTTGCGGAGCTGCCAGCGGGCGAAGGCCTCGTCGCCGATGAAGGGATTCTCGCGCCGCTCGCGCCCCATGGTCGAGGTCTCGCCGTGGCCGGGCACGAAGCTGACGTCGTCGCCCAGGGTGAGGAGCTTGCCGCGAATCGAGCCGATGAGCTGGGCGAGGTCGCCGTCGCCGTGCTCCCAGGCGCCGATCGCGCCGCGGAACAGGATGTCGCCGACGAAGGCCTGGCGCGTCGCGCGGTGGAAATAGGCGACGTGACCCCTGGTGTGGCCGGGGCAGTGCAGAACCTCGAGCCGCTGTTCCCCGAAGGTGACGATGTCGCCATCCTCCAGCCAGCGCTGCGGGGCATAGGCCTCGCCGCGCAGGCCCCGGTGCCGCGCGGCTTCCGCGATCCGGGCGACGACGTGCGCGTCGCCCGCATGCGGCCCCTCGATCCGCGCGCCGGTCGCCCGGGCGAGGGCGGCCGCGCCGCCGGCATGGTCGAAATGGCCGTGGGTGACGAGGATCGTCTCCAGCCGTGCATCCTCCCATTCCAGCAGGTCGAGGATCAGGTGCAGGTCGCCGCCCGGATCGATCACCGCCGCCGCCCCGGTCGCCTCGCAGCGCAGGATGGAGCAGTTCTGCTCGTAGCGGGTGACCTGGACGCAATCGGCCTTCATCGGCGCAGCCTAGCACCGCCGGCCCGCGCGGCAATTACTAGGAGAAACCCCTATAAAAGCCTTCGCCCTATCTAAAACCGGCGCGCCTAGGCCTGTTACGATGCTTGAGGCACGGCGAGATTCGGATAGCGTAATGGACAACGGTTCGGCGGAACGGCAGCCGCCAGGGCGGAATTTCGAGGAATTGCGCGATGCGCCGCGCTTTTCGCTGCTCATCCGCTCGGCGAAGCTGGTCTGCGAAAGCGGCGAATACCTCTGCGTCGTCCGCGATATCTCGGCCACCGGCGCGCGCCTGCGCCTGTTCCATGAGCCGCCGCCGGAGCGCCACGTGTTCCTCGAACTCGCCAACGGGGACCGGCACGTGATGGAGATGGTCTGGGCTGCCGACGGCCACGCCGGCTTCCGCATCGCCCAGCCGATCGACGTCAACGCCTTCCTGGTCGAGCCGAGCCCCTATCCCAAGCGCCCGATCCGCCTGCGCCTGCAGCGCCCCGCCGTGTTGACCGTCGCCGGGGTGAGCCATCCGGCGACCCTGGTGGACCTCTCGCAAAAGGGCGCACGGATCGCGGCGGACTGCCACCTGGCCGTCTCGCAGCAGGTCACGTTGGACATCGCGGGCGTCGGCGCGATCCCCGCCAAGGTCCGCTGGCGCGGGCAGGGCGGCTATGGCCTGGTCCTGGAGCAGACCTTCCGCCTGGACGAGCTGGCGAGCTTCGCCTTCGA
>CAZFPW010000362.1:0-2426 GCA_964520765.1 uncultured Novosphingobium sp. | reverse complement strand
CCAAAAAAATGGCCGGAGCGACATGGCAGCGCCCCGGCCAAGTTAGGGAGAAATACATCGGGCAGGTGACCGATGGTACGGGGTTGACGCGGCGTCAGCCTCGTGACTAGAACATCGCTAATGAGAATTACTCGCAAGTGCAACAGGAAATTTTCATATGCCCGATTTCAACGGTTTGCGAGGCGGAGCGGATGGCGGGACCACGGACGGCAGTCCGGCCAGCCCTGGGGTGATTCGCCTGGCCCGGCCGGCCTGCGCCATGCTGGCCGCGGCCATTACGCCGGGCGCCTGCGGGAGCGCTCTGGCGGGCTCCCGGCTCGCCGCCTGGGGACGGTCCGTTCCTGGGCCTGTCGCCTGAACCAAGAACGGCCCGCAGCGCCGGACAAAATCACAAGAGGAGCCTGCCATGTATGAATTCGTCGACCGCCCGGTGACCAGCCTCGATCATGGCGGGCGGTTCCTCGTCTGGTCGATGCGCTCCTGGGTGAAGGCCATGGGCGACAAGACTTGCCCCGCCGGCACGATCGCCCCGGCCTTCGGACAGTGGCGGATGCTGCCCGGCCTGCAGCCGTTCCTGCGGATGATGGCATTGTTCAATCGCCACGGGCTGGAGAACTTCCAGTTCTGCGCGCTGCCGTGCAACCACATCTCGGAGCATGAGGCGATCATCATCAGCCTGGTCTGCGCCCTGCGCGACAGCCGGCCCGACCTGGTCCGCGACACCCTGGCCTTCCTGGTCGAGGAAGAGCGGATCGGTGACGTGCTGGCCGCGCTGACCGACCTGGGCCGGGCGATGGACACGGCGGCGATCTATCCGGTGCGGACGGAGCGAGGCCAAGGGCCGGCGCCGCAGCCCTCTCAGGGCAGCGGCAGCGTGCCGCGCGCGGACAACGACCGTCCGTAACGCTCTCGCACCAGGGCGATGAACGGGCTGCCTTCATAGCGCAGCGCGTTTGCCCCGGCGGCATAGAGCAGGCCGATCTCGCGCTGGAGGTCGAAGTCGGCCACCCGGACGAAGCGCGCCTGCCGGCTTTCGGGGGCGTCGCTGAAGCTTTCTGGCATCATGCCGATCCCGGTCCCGGCGCGGATCATGGCGAGCACCCGCGCGTCGTCGGTGGTCTTGAGCACGAAGCTCGGCCGCACGCCGCGCTCGGTGAAGAACCGGCTGATCTCGGGCAGGGCCTCGCAGTGGCGGCGCACCACCATGCGGTCCCCGGCGAGTTGCTCGGCCTCGACCGTCTCCAGGCTGGCCAGCGGATGCTCGGCGGGCAGGACCATCAGGTAGCGCTCGCTGCGCAGCGCCTCGGGGCGGAAGCGCGCGTGGTGGGGGCGGATCACCGTCAGCGCGATGTCGAGCCGGCCCCGGTCGAGCCGCTCGGCCAGGTCGCGCTCCGAGCCGTCGAGCAGTTCCAGCGCCTCGCCGCCGGCCACCCGGCGATGGCGGGCCGCCAGGTCCTCGACCAGGGCGGTGGGGATCGTCCGCAGCAGGCCGACCCGCAGAACGCGCGGCTCCGGCGCGTCGGACAGCTCCTGCAGGGCCAGGTCGTATTCCGCCGCGATCCGCCGGGCGCGCAGCAGGAAGCGGCTGCCGGCTGGCGTCAGGGCGACCCGCTTGGTGTCGCGGTCGAACAAGCGGGCGCCCAGCTGCTTTTCCAGCTTGGCGATGCCGGCCGACAGGGTGGGCTGGGTGACGCTGACCTGCTTGGCCGCGCGGCTGAAGTTGCCGCTTTCGGCCACGGCCAGGAAGTAGCGCAGCATGTAGCGGTCGATCATAGAAACCGTCTATGATGAAACGGGCGATCTTTCAATTTTTCTCGGAGGCCGCGAGCGGGTAAGGGATGGCGCAACATGGAGAGGATGCGATGACCGCCCCCGTACTCACCACCGCGCTCGACCTCGACAGCCCGGAAGCCCAGGCGCGCGCCCGGCACAACCGCGCGCTGGCCGCCGAACTGCGCGAGCGCGTCGCCCAGACGGCCCTCGGCGGCGACCAGAAGTCGCGCGACCGCCACACCGCGCGCGGCAAGCTGCTGCCTCGCGACCGGGTGGAGCGCCTGCTCGATCCCGGCTCGCCGCTGCTCGAGCTGGGCCAGCTCGCCGCCTTCGGCAAGTATGGGGAGAACATTCCCGGCGCCGGGATCATCACCGCGATCGGCCGCGTCTCCGGCCGCCAGTGCATGATCGTCTGCAACGACGCGACGGTGAAGGGCGGGACCTATTACCCGACCACGATCAAGAAGCACCTGCGCGCCCAGGAGATCGCGGAGGCCAATCACCTGCCCTGCATCTACCTGGTCGATTCGGGCGGGGCCAACCTGCCTCACCAGGCCGAGGTATTCCCCGACCGCGACCACTTCGGCCGCATCTTCTTCAACCAGGCGAACATGAGCGCCAAGGGCATCGCCCAGGTCGCCTGCGTGATGGGA
>CAZFPW010000361.1:0-2444 GCA_964520765.1 uncultured Novosphingobium sp. | reverse complement strand
AGAAACGGATCCATCTCGCCGTAGGGGCCGCTGATGCAGCTGGGGAAGGCCAGCAGAGTCGCGCCGATCGCCAGGGCTCCCAGAATCGCGCCCGCGCCGATGCGCAGTCGCCAGTCCGCAAGGCGGGCAGTGCCGGCCGCCAGGACGCCGAGCGCCGCCGCCACGGCCAGCGCCCCGGTCGCGGAGGCGGGGGTGAAGGCGTCGCACAGCGCCGATGACCAATAGGTGGGGCGCAGGAAGATCAGGAAGAAGGCCGTGGCCGCGCCCAGGCCCAGGGCGAAGCCGGCGAGGCGGGGCCGTTCGGCCATGCCGCGCACGACCCACAGCATCGCCATGACCGCGACCAGGGCGGCGACCTGGGGCGCGGTCTCCAGCCCGACGACGAAGCTGACGGCCACGATGGCGCCGGCAAGCACGCCTCCCGCCCAGCTCGGCGCGCGCATGAGCAGCAGCACGATCGACTGGATCAGGACCACTTGCAGGGCATGGTGGTCGATCCGGCCGGGAATGAAGACCGTGGTGCCCGGATAGGCCAGGGCCGTCAGCACGGCGGCGATCGGCCCCGCGGACGGTCCCCACAGGCGGCGGGCGATCCGCGCGGACAGGAACAGGGCGCAGGCGAACAGGATGCCGGGATAGGCCAGGACCGCGATCATCTCCGCATGGGCCTGGCCGACGAAGGGCCTCGCCAGCAGAATCAGCGCGGCCAGGCCCAGGTCGTTGATCCGCGACCAGTGCATCGGCGCGCCGCCGGGCGGGGCCATGCGGTATTGCGTCCAGTCGTTGATCCCTTGCCCGGCGATCCAGTCCCGCACCTGGGCCAGGCGCAGCATGTCGTCGTGATCGGGCAGCAGCATCCGGCTGAGACGCGGCCAATCGGTCAACGCCCAGCCGGTGGTCAGGATCAGCGCGAGCACCACCGCGACGATCAGATCGAGGCGGATCGACCGATGCCGCGCGGCTAGGTCGATGGGCGCAGCTTGGACCATCGGGCGGCGGTCAGCGCGATAGGACGGCGACGAAGTGCAGCCTGCGATCGAAGAGCCAGCTGAACGGGCGCGGATAGAGGGCGAGCCGCGAGGTGAAGGCGCTGGCGCCGAGCTGGAGATCGTCCCAGATCGCCTTCCAGTTGCGGTGCGACATATAGTTGTAGGGCAGGCGCACGCCGTGCGCGGCGTTGCCGACCCAGTCCATGAAGCGGAGCGTCGCCCCGGCCGCGAAGCCGTCGCGCAGATGATCCTTGATGATCACTTGCGGCGCGATCCGCGCGATCTCGGCGAGGACGGCCGCGGGATCGTCGGTGTGGTGCAGCACGTCGATGACCATGGCGGCGTCGAAGGCGTCGTCCGCGAAGGGAATGTGGCGGCCGTCGTATTCGGTTACGGGAATCGCGGTGCCGGGCCGGACGAGCACGTCGATGCCCTCGATGCGGATGTCGGGGCGCAGCTCCATCACCAGCGCGGCAAGGTCGCCGCTGCCGCAGCCGATGTCCAGCACTCGGGCGTCTCGCGGCAGGCGCTCGGCCACCGCCGCGGCGAGCTTGCGCACCCGGCGATTGAAGACCAGCTTGTTGTGGACCGTCCCTAGCATCGTCACCTCCCGGCCCCAGGCGACGGCCTGGACCCGGCGGGCACCCTAGGGATCGAACCGATTAAAAATGGTTAACAGAATCTGCATTGCCGGGGGAGTTATCCCTAGCCGTGGGGAGGGCCGGCTCATGAGCGCCTTTCCGCATCCCACCTACATCCGCTCAGCCTGAGCCTGTCGAAGGCCACGGGCGAACATTCGCCCCAAGCTCCCTGGACCTGGCAGCACCGGAATCGCATGGCCTTCGACAGGCTCAGGCTGAGCGGATGTAGGTGGAACGGATACGACCGCCAAGCCGCTGGTCTCACCCCGCCCGGAAGGTCAGCGCGTCGCCGTTCATGCAGTATCGCTTGCCGGTCGGGCGCGGGCCGTCGTTGAAGACGTGGCCCAGGTGGCCGCCGCAGCGGGCGCAGTGGACCTCGGTGCGGGGATAGCCGGCGTCGTGGTCGATGGAGGTCAGGACCGCGCCGGGCAGGGGCCGCCAGAAGCTGGGCCAGCCGGTGCCGCTCTCGAACTTGGTGGCGGAGGCGAACAGGGGGTGGCCGTCGGCGGCGCAGAGGAAGGTGCCGCGGCGATGCTCCTTGAGCAGGGGCGAGGAGCCGGGCGGCTCGGTGCCCTTCTGGCGCAGCACGCGGAACTGGGCCGGGGTCAGGCGGCGGCGCCACTCGGCCTCGGAATAGCGGACGGGAAAGGTCCGCGCCTCGGCCGTGCCGCTGCCGCAGGCGGCCAGCGCGGGCAGGGCCGCCGTGGCAGCGAGCAGGATCAGGGCCTTGCGGCGGGATAGCGGGGTCGCGTTCATCGGGCCTCTCCTGGCGGAAAGATCGGCCCGAACGGGGCAAAATGCAATCGTGGGGCGC
>CAZFPW010000360.1:0-2490 GCA_964520765.1 uncultured Novosphingobium sp. | reverse complement strand
GCGACGCGATCGGCAACCGCACCAGCTCGATCCTCGGCCTGTCGCTGATCTACGACAAGCTCGACAATCGCGTCCGTCCGACCCGTGGCCACACGGCAACGGTCAGCGCCGATTTCGCCGGCCTTGGCGGCTCAGTGAAATATCTGCGCTTCCGCCTGAACGCGGCGAAATACTGGAACCTCGGCAGCAACTGGATCTTCTCGGTTTCGGGCGAGGGCGGCCTGATCAAGGCGCTCAGCAACGCGCGCAGCACCGCGAATCCCTTTGCCGACGACATCCTCCTGACCGATCGCTTCTACCTGGGCGAGCCGCAGATGCGCGGCTTTGACATTCGCGGCATCGGCCCGCGGGTGATCCGCAGGTACTATCAGGACATGGATGGCGACGGTTTCATCGGCGATGGCGTCACGGCCGACGAGCACGGCGTCGTTCATCCCCGCGAATATTCGCCCGACCGCAACTCGTGGACCGACGACGCGCTCGGCGGCCGCATGTACTACATGGCGCGGGCCGAGCTGGAGATTCCGCTGGGTTCGGGCGCGCGTGAACTGGGCATTCGTCCGTCGATTTTCATGGACGTCGGCGCCGTGTGGGGCGTGCGGACGCCGCGCACCATCGATACCGCCCTGATCGATCCCGCCGGCGTGCTCATTCCGCAGCGCGATTCCGCCGGCAACGCGCTCTACACGCAGATCGATGCGGCCGAGATTCGGGACGGGAATTGCGTGCCGACCGAAACGTCGACGGTCACCAATCCGGTCAATCCCAGTCCGCCGGCGTGCCTTTCGACCAATGCCAATACCGCGCTCGGCTCGCGCTATCGCTTCTTCGAGGAATTCGGCGGCAATACTCCCAAGCCGCGTCTTGCCATCGGTATCGGGTTCAATTGGAACTCGCCGATGGGACCGTTCCGCATCGACTTCGCCAAGACGCTGCTCAAGGATCCGTTCGACGATACCAAGAGCTTCACTTTCAACGTGGGAACACAATTCTGATGAACATCAAGCTTAGCGCCGCGCTGCTCGCCGGCATCATGGGCCTTGCGGCCACCCAGCCTTCGTTCGCCCAGGCCGCTTCGGCCGCTGCTCCGGTCGTGCCGGGCCTTGCCGTCGCCGACTTCGAGGCGGTGCTCGCCAACAGCGACGCCAACCGCGCCGCCGCGACGACCCGCCAGACCACCTACAAGGCCCAGATCGACGCCTATGAGGCGCGCCGCCAGGCCCTGCAGAGCCAGCTCCAGCCGCTGGCCACCAAGCTGGAGAACGACGCCAAGGCGGCCAGGCCCGACCAGAACGCGCTGCAGCAGCAGGCCAACCAGCTTCGCCAGCTCCAGGAGAGCGGCCAGAACGAGCTGAACACGCTCGCCCAGCCGATCGCCTATTCGCAGGCCTATGTCGCCGAGCAGATCGAGGCCAAGCTGGACGAGGCGGTCAAGGCGGCGATGGGCAAGAAGCGCATCTCGATCGTGCTCACCCCGCAGGCGGTGATGGCGGTCAACAACAACGCCTACAATCTCAACCCCGATATCCTGACCGAGCTCAACCGCCTGATCCCGACCGCTTCGGTCGTGCCGCCGGCGGGCTGGGAGCCGCGCCAGATCCGTGAGGCCAAGGCCCAGCAGGCCCAGGCTGCCGGCGCCGCTGGCGGCGCCGCCGCCCCCGCGCGTCCGGCCGGTCCGCAGCCGACCGGCCGCTGATCGCCGCGGCAAGGGGGATAGCGATGAGCGAATCGGCGGTGGACGTCGCGACGACGGCCTATGACATCCGCAAGATCCTCGGCGCGCTGCCGCATCGCTATCCGCTGCTGCTCGTCGACCGGGTGAAGAGCCTGGAGATCGGCGAGCGCATCCACGCGATCAAGGCGGTGAGCTTCAACGAGGAGTTCTTCCAGGGCCACTTCCCCGGCCGCCCGATCATGCCCGGCGTCCTCCAGATCGAGGCCCTGGCCCAGTCCGCCGCGATCCTGGCGATCGAGACGCTGGAATTGGCCGGTTCGGGCAAGCTGGTCTACTTCATGTCTATCGACGAGGCGAAGTTCCGCGCGCCGGTCGAGCCGGGCTGCCTGCTCGACCTGGAGGTGGGCTTCGTCCAGAAGCGGGCGCGGGTCTGCAAGTTCTGGGGCAAGGCCTCGGTCGAGGGCAAGACGACCTGCGAGGTGAACTTCACCGCCATGGTGGCGGACCCGCCGGCGGAGTGATGGGGAAGAGGAGAGGCCACCGATGTTGAAAGGCATCCCGGTTGCGGCTCTCCTGCTGATCCTGCCCAGTGCGGCTGTCGCGCAAGTATCGGATGACGCGAAACCGGCGGCTATCTCCCCGGATGGAAACGCGGAGATGGCGGCCATCTTCGCGGCCGATCAGGGACCGCGGAAAAACGTCGCCGCGGCCGACTGGGAGCAAGTGCGCAAAGCCGATGCAGAGCGTCGGAAGCGGACGCGCGAATTGCTCGATCAAGGCAAGCTGACGACGGCGCGAGACTTCTGGGCTGCCGC
>CAZFPW010000359.1:0-2516 GCA_964520765.1 uncultured Novosphingobium sp. | reverse complement strand
ATTCACGTCTTCAGCTCTTGTCCCGCACCGGAGCCCAGGCGAAGTCGCCCGGCTGGTAGGCCTTGGCCGCGCCGGACTGGAGCAGAGCCTCGGTTTCCGCCTCGCTGTAGCCGAGCGAGTGCAGCAGCGCCACCGTGTGCTCGCCGATCTCGGGCGGGGGCAGGCTGGGCTCGACCGGGCCGGGAACGCCGGCGAACTCCGGAACCTCGAACTGCAGGCCGCGGAACTCCAGCTCGCGCAGCTTGCCCTCCTGCCGGGCCTGCGGCGCTTCGAGCACGCGTTCGAGCGGCATGACCTCGTTGAAGCCGAGCCCGGCGGCGCGCAGGCGCGCTTCCGCCTCGGCATAGGTGAACTTGGCGACCGCGACGCGGACCGCCTCTTCCACCACGTCGCGCGCCTTCTTGCGGTCGCGCAGCCTGGCATAGTCGGGATTGCCGTCCTCGGGCATGTCGAGCGCCTTGGTCAGCTTGGCCCAGTGCGCGTCGGTAAGGATGAGGAGATAGACCCAGCGTCCGTCGCTGGTCAGGTAGGAGCCATAGCCGGGCATCGAGAACTCGCCCCCTCCCTCCTTCTCCAGCCGGCCGAGGAGCTGCGTCTTGAGCTGCATCCCCGCCAGGTCGCGCGCGGCGAGGTGCAGGCCGGTCTCGTAGAGGCCGATCTCGATCCGGCGGTCGGCCGAGGGATCGAGCATGGCGGCGAGCACCCGGATCACCGCATAGGTGCCGGCGAACTGGTCGTGGTAGCTCGGCCCGAAGCGCGTCGGGCGGCCGTCGATCCGGTGGTCGTCCATCGCGCCCGTCGCGGCTTCCGCGATGGGGTTGGTCATCAGGTCGTCGGCCTGCGGCCCGTGGGTATAGCCCTTCACGTGAACGTGGATCAGCGCCGGATTGACCGCCGCGCAGTCCTCCGCCGTAACCCCCAGCTTGCGCGCCGCCGAGGGCGCCAGGTTGTGGATCACCACGTCGGCCGTGGCGGCGAGCTTGCGGAAGATCTCCTTGCCGCCGTCCGTGGTGAGGTCGAGGCAGATCGCCTGCTTCGAATGGCTGTAGGCGACGATCGTCCCCGAAGGCCCGCCCCGCACCAGCGACCGGGTGGTGTCCCCGCTGGGCGGCTCGATCTTGATCACCTCCGCCCCAAGCTGCGAAAGGATATGCGTCGCGAAAGGCGCCGCGATCATGGTCCCGAGTTCGATGACTCGCTTCCCGACAAGAGGACGTGCGTTGCTCATGTCACCTCGATAAAGATAATGCATTATATATCAAGCGTGCTATTGGACGCGCGAAACGGATTAGCAGGAGTGGACGAGTGAGCGAGGATTTTTCCGCCTGGGTGGGCAAGGTCGAGGAAGCGGTCGACGCGCTGGAACCCGCGCGCAGCAACGCCCTGCGCGCCGCGCTCGGCGATCCCGCGCCGCTCGCCGCGGGAGACGACCTGCCGCTGCTCCACCACTGGCTCTATTTCTGGAACGTCCAGCCGCCCCAGGGCCTGGGCACGGACGGCCACCCGGCCAAGGGCGGGTTCCTCCCGCCCGTGCCGCTGCCCCGGCGGATGTGGGCGGGCGGCCGCCTGAAGTTCCTCGCCCCGCTCAAGCTGGGCGAGCGGGTCACCAAGACCTCGACGATCCTCAAGGTCGAAACCAAGGTCGGCCGCAGCGGCACCCTGGTCTTCGTCACGGTCCGCCACGAACTGACGGGCGCCGCGGGCCTCGCGATCTCCGAGGAACAGGACCTCGTCTATCGCGACGCCGCCGCGGCGGGCTCGATCCCCGCGCCCGCCGCTTCCGGGCCGGAGCCGACCGCCGCCTGGCGCGGCGACCTGCTGCCCGATCCGGTCCTGCTGTTCCGCTATTCGGCGCTGACCATGAACGGCCACCGCATCCACTATGACCGGCCCTATGCGATGGGCGAGGAAGCCTATCCCGGGCTCGTCGTCCACGGCCCGCTCCAGGCGACGCTGCTGATCGCCCTGGCGAATCGGCACCTCGGCAAGCCCATCGCCGGCTTCGACTTCCGCGGCCAATCACCGGCCTTCGACGGCACGCTGCTCAACGTCTGCGGCGAGGCGACCGATACGGGCGCCAGCGTCTGGACCGAACAGTCGGGCACGAAGAACATGGTGGCGACGGTGCACTGCGCGGGCTGAGCGCCCGCCGAACCCTCGCAACAACGCTATGGCGGTATCCCGATGGGACCGGCCGTGAACGGCACTTGCCTGCTGTTCCGGGCTGAAGCCTTGCGCTAACGGTCAATTCGGTTATGCGGCCTCAGTCTTGCGGTTCGCACAGAATCGTCACCTTATTGCCTTTCCGCGCAGCGTCGATCGCGCGCCAGATTTGGGAGAGACCATGTACGCCGACGACCCCGCCGAGGATACCAAGGCCAAGACCACCGGGGGCACCCCCGTCTACAAGCGCATTCTCGACCTGTTCGAGGCCGAGGGCATCAAGACGCTCTACGGCATTCCCGATCCCAACTTCGTGCATATGTTCATGGAGGCCGAGAAGCGCGGCTGGACCG
>CAZFPW010000358.1:1239-2521 GCA_964520765.1 uncultured Novosphingobium sp. | reverse complement strand
AAGGTCACGCGGTCGATCATCGAGCCGCCGCCCTGCCATGGCGGCATGGCGTCAAGCACACCGATCGGCGCCCACAGCGCCCCGATCCCGGTCGGCCCATAGAGCTTGTGCGCCGAGAACACGTAGAAATCGCAGCCCAGCGCCGTCACGTCCACGCCCAGGCGCGGCACGGCCTGGCAGCCGTCGAGCAGCAGCTTCGCCCCCACGGCATGGGCCAGCGTCGCCGCCCGCCCCGCGTCGAGCGTCGAGCCCAGCACGTTGGAGACATGGGCGAAGGCGACCAGCTTGTGCCGGGGCGTCAGCATCCGCTCGGCCGCGTCGAGATCGATGCGGCCGTCCTCGGTCAGCGGGCAGACGTCGATCTCGATGCCGATCCGGTCGCGCAGGAGCTGCCAGGGCACGATGTTCGAATGATGCTCCAGCAGGGAGAGCAGCACCCGGTCGCCGGCCTGCAGGTGGCTCGCGCCCCAGGACTGGGCGACGAGGTTGATCGCCTCGGTCGCGCCCCGGGTGAAGACGATCTCCTCCTCCGCCGCGCCGAGGAAGCCCGCGACCCGCCGCCGCGCCGCCTCATAGGCGAGCGTCATGTCGGCCGAGCGCGAATAGACCCCGCGATGCACGGTCGCATAGTCCACGCCCAGCGCCCGCGTCACCGCGTCGATCACCACTTGCGGCTTCTGCGCCGTGGCGGCGGTGTCGAGGTAGTGCCAGCGCCCGCCGTCGGCATTGCGCAGGCCGGGGAACTGGTGCGCCTGGTCGGCGACGAGTTGCAGTTCGATGGTCACAGCATGGCCTCCAGCTTGGCGAGGGCGAGATCGCACAGCCGCGCCTCGTCCTCCGCGCCGACGAAAGCCTCGGCAATGAAGGCCTGGAGCATCAGGCGCTTGGCCTCCGGCGGAGGCAGTCCGCGCGATTGCAGGTAGAACAGGCCCTGCTTGTCCAGCTCGCCGACCGCGCAGCCGTGGGCGCACTTCACGTCGTCGGCGAAGATTTCCAGCTCGGGCTTGGCATTGGCCGTGGCCGTGCGGTCCAGCAGCATGGCGCGGACCGATTGCTCGGCATCGGTGCCGATTGCTCCACGCGAAACAGCGACCTTGCCGAGATAGGTGCCGACCGACTGCCCGCCCAGCACCGAGCGGACAAGCTGGCGCGACACGGCGTTGGGTTCGGCATGGGTGACCGTGGTGACGATCTCAAGGTTCTGGCTGGCCGTGCCGAGCTGCGCCCCGCCGAGCGTGAACTCCGCCCCTTCGTGCAGCGTCACCTCAAGCTCGATCCGGCC
>CAZFPW010000358.1:0-1139 GCA_964520765.1 uncultured Novosphingobium sp. | reverse complement strand
GGCCAGAGCCGTTCGAGCGCCTCCAGATCGGCGTAGCGCCATTCCTCGCTCTTGCGGGTGGGCAGCGCGTTCATCCGTTCCTCCCCGTTCTTGCGAAGCACGAATGGGGAGGTGGCAGCCGCCGCAGGCGGCTGACGGAGGGGGAAGGGCGCGAAGTACCCCTCCACCACGACACCTGCGGTGTCGCGGTCCCCCTCCCCATTCCGCTTCGCGAAACGGGGAGGACCCGGGGAAGCGAGGTCGTCACGCCGCCACCGCCTCATAGCCCTGCTCCTCGAGCTGGAGCGCCAGTTCCGGCCCGCCGGTCTTGACGATCCGCCCGCCGGCCAGGACGTGCACGAAGTCCGGCTTCACGTAGTCGAGCAGCCGCTGGTAGTGGGTGATGAGCAGCACGGCCTTGTCGGGCTTGCGCATGATCGCGTTGATCCCGTCCCCGACGATCCGCAGCGCATCGATGTCGAGGCCCGAATCGGTCTCGTCGAGGATGGCGAACTTGGGATCGAGGATACCCATCTGGACCATCTCGGCGCGCTTCTTCTCGCCGCCCGAGAAGCCGACGTTCACCGGCCGCTTGAGCATTTCCATGTCCATCCGCAGCAGGCCCGCCTTCTCGCGCGCCAGCTTGAGGAACTCGCCGCCCGACAGCGGCTCCTCGCCCCGCGCCTGGCGCTGGGCATTGGCCGCCTCGCGCAGGAACTGGACGTTGGAGACACCCGGAATCTCGACCGGGTACTGGAAGCCCAGGAACAGCCCGGCGGCGGCGCGCTCGTGCGGTTCGAGGGCGAGCAAATCCTGACCCTCGAACGTCACCGAGCCGCCCGTCACCTCATAGCCGGGCCGCCCGCCGAGCGTATAGCCGAGCGTCGACTTGCCCGCACCGTTCGGCCCCATGATCGCGTGGATTTCCCCCGCGTTGATGGAGAGCGAAAGGCCCTTGAGGATCGGCTTGTCGGCGACGCTGGCCTGGAGGTTGTCGATTTGGAGCATGGTCATCTCTGGTAGCCGCCGCGATGGCTGCGGTGGGCGGAAGGACGGGCGCGCTGCTCGTGCCAGCGGGCCTTGAGTTCGGCGACGATGCCGGCGGTGACGGCTTCGGCATCGGCCAGGACATCGGCGGCGGGCACGCGCAGGACCTTGAT
>CAZFPW010000357.1:0-2529 GCA_964520765.1 uncultured Novosphingobium sp. | reverse complement strand
AGTACCGCCACGCCAAGGCCTGCTTCGACGTGCCCTATCGGGCCAACGCCTTCGGCATGCGGGACGGCGAGACGACCGAGCGCCACCCCGGCCCGCGCGTCGCCGTGCTGGGGGATTCCTTCGCGGAAGGCTGGGGCGTCGCCGACGGGCGGCGGCTGCCCGACCTGCTCGAGCGCGCCACCGGGACCGAGCACCTGAACTTCGGCACTTCGGGCGATTTCGATCCGGTGCAGTACTGGCAGCTCTACCGCACCCTGGGGCAGCGGTTCGATCACGACGCGGTCCTGCTGATGATCCTGCCCAACAACGATTTCCCGCCGGGCGGTGGGGTCGAGACGCGCCCCGCCGATGCCCGCTGGGCGCCGCGCCTGACCGGGACCTATCCCGACTACCGCGTGACCTATCCCCCGCGGACGTTCGCGCCCCGCCCGCGCGACTGGAAGCGGTTCGCGGTGAACCTGCCGGGCGAGTTCTGGCTGACCTACCGGACCGGCATGTTCATGGTCGCCTATATCTCGGCCGTGCGGGCGCACAATGCCGGGCCGGCGGAGGCGGGCGCGCTGCAACGCTCGCGCTATTACACCTACACCCGCGCCGAGTTCGACCGGCTGCGCTACGCAATCGAGCGGATCGCCGGGGAAGCCGCCGGCCGCCCGGTGCTGATGGTCACGATCCCCCGCCCCGACGACTTCGCCGCCGCCGCGACCGGCAAGCCACCACCCCTGCCGGAACAACTGCGCCAGGTCGCGCAAGGGGCGGGGATCGACTACCTCGACCTCCTCCCCGCCATGCAGCGCGACGCGGGCGGAAAGCCCCAACGGTGGTTCCTGACCTGCGACGGCCACTGGTCCGAGGCGGGCCATGCCGAGGCGGCCAGGGTGATCCGGGAAGGCTGGCAGTATTATCCAAAATAGTGATCCTCCCCCACCGGGGGAGGGGGACCGTCCGCAGGACGGTGGAGGGGGCGCCCTACGCGATGGTCCTTCCCCTGGGGCGCCCCCTCCGTCAGCCCTGGCGGGCTGCCACCTCCCCCGGTTGGGGGAGGATCTTCGGCCCGTTACCGCACCCTTAACCTTCCCGCGCTAAACCCGCCCGCCATGAGCGCGCAAGCAGATCCCCGGCCCGTCAGCGACGTGTCCGCAGGCGTCGGCCTGGTCGGGCTCGCCGGGCTGTTCGCCTGGATCATGGTCTGCCGCGAATGGGCGGCGATCGCCGATTTCTTCGACCTCGCCACCCCGCGCGAGTCGATGTCCGGGCCCTATGCCGCGCTCGCCGCCATGCTGTTCTCCGGCGGGGCGATGGTGCTGTGGTCGCTGCTGGTCGACAAGGTCCACCGCCGCCCCTCCACCGGGATCGACTGGACCCGCCCGCGCCAACTCTCGGCCGTGGTCGAAACCTCGGTCGTCAAGCTCGCCGGCCTGTGGGCGACCTGGGCGCTGATCGGCGTGCTCTATTGCATCGCCCGGTGGTACTGGCGCGGGCAATACCTCTTCGCGATGGACGTGATCGGCATGGCGGCGATCCCCCTGTTCCTGCTTTCCATCCCCTATGTCCTCTGGCTGGACCGCTACCTGGTCAATCCACGCGACGGGGCCTGGCACTTCGGCGCCATGCTGATCGGGCGCGAGGCCTACGATCCGGCCGAGGTCGGCCACCACCTGCGCGCCTGGGCGGTGAAGGGCTTCTTCAGCGCCTTCATGATCTCGATCCTGCCGGGCGGCTTCCAGGGCGTGGTCACCTACGACTTCGCCAACTTCACCACCGATCCAGTGCGCTTCGCCGGCACCCTGATCGAGCTGCTGTTCCTGATCGACGTGCAGATCGGCACGGTCGGCTATCTCCTGACGATGAAGCCGCTCGACGCCCAGATCCGCACCGCCAACCCCTATCTCCAGGCCTGGGTCGCGGCGCTGATCTGCTATCCGCCGTTCATCCTGATGGGCGACGGCGGCGTGCTGGACTATCATCCCGGCACCTCCGACTGGGCCTTCTGGCTGCAGGGACATACCGCGCTGCTGTGGGTCTGGGGCGCCCTGCTGGTCTTCCTGACCGCGATCTACGCCTGGGCGACGGTGGCCTTCGGCATCCGCTTTTCCAACCTGACCTATCGCGGCGTGCTGACGAACGGGCCCTATCGCTTCACCCGCCACCCGGCCTACCTGTCCAAGAACCTGTTCTGGTGGTTCGCCACCCTGCCGTTCCTGGCGACCACCGGATCGCTGACCGACGCGGTGCGCAACACAGTGCTGATGGCGGTGGTCAGCGGCGTCTATTACTGGCGCGCCAAGACCGAGGAGAAGCACCTGGGCGGCGCGGACCCCAAGTACCGCGCCTATTCCGCCTGGATGGACCGCAACGCCCCGATCACGCGCGGGCTGAACCGGCTGGTGGGGCTGCTGGCGCCTCGGGGGCCGAGGTTGCAGCCGGCGGAGTGAGGCCGGGGTTGGCGCGTGGGCTTCGACAAGCTCACGCGCGACGTCTGCCCGATCAGAAGCTCTCTTCGTAGACCCGCGAAATATCCCCGCCCCA
>CAZFPW010000356.1:0-2529 GCA_964520765.1 uncultured Novosphingobium sp. | reverse complement strand
TGTTCGGCCTCAACGGCTTCATCATCGGCCCGGTCATCGCCGCGCTGTTCATCGCCGTGTGGAAGAGCGTGGGGGAGACGCGCGGGGTCGTCTTCGCCGACGACGAGGATTAGAGTTTGATCCACTGACGTGGAAGCGGCACCGGCCCACTCCCCCGGCCCGGCCACCCGACAGGGTATCTTATGGGTGGCCGGGCCGGGGGAGTGGGCCGGTGCCGCATCTGATTCAGCCTCGCTGAATCAGATTTTAAGCCTTACCCAGCCGCACGTTGCTGACCACGATCCCCGCCAGGATCAATGCCATGCCCACGAAATGGAAGCCGAGCAGCGCCTCGTTCAGCAGGGCGGCCGCCAGCAGCGCGCCCAGCAGGGGCATCAGCGTGATCGCCTGTCCCGCCCGCGCCGCGCCGACATCGGCCACGGCGGCATTGTAAAGGCCATAGGCGATGACCGAGGGGAACAGCACGACATAGGCCATCGCGCCATAGGCCAGCGGCCCCCAGGCGATCCCCTCGCCCTGCTGCCATTCATGGGCCGCCAAAGGCCCCATAGCGACCGCGCCGATGGCGAAGGTCGCCACCAGGAAGCTGAGCGGATGGATCTCCGGCCGCAGCCGAAGCAGACTGGTGTAAAGCGACCAGGCCACCACGGCGGTCAGGACGAACACCTCTCCCTTGCCGAAATGCAGGCCAAGCAGCGCCTCCGGCCGGCCCTGGGTGATGATCGCCAGCACCCCCAGGGTCGACAGGATCACGCCCAGGCCGTGCTTCATGGTTGAGCGCACGCCGAACAGGGTCCGGTCGAACAGCAGCACCAGCGCGGGGATCGCCGCCTGGAGCAGCATGGCGTTGCTGGCGGTCGTGTGGCGCAGGCCGGAATAGAGCAGGCCGTTGAAACAGGCCACGCCGGTCAGGCCCAGGATCAGCACGGCCTTCCAGTGCCGCAGCAGCACGGCGCGGTCCGCCGTCACGTGCCGCCAGGCAAAGGGCAGGACGATGACGAGCGCGCCGGTCCAGCGCACGAAGGCCAGGGTGAACGGCGGCACGTCGTCGCGCACGGCGCGGCCGACGATGGAATTGCCCGACCACAGCAGCATCACCACCGCCAGCGCCGCGAAGGACAGCGCCTGGCGCCGGGCGGCGGGGCTCACAGCCACCCGGCCTCGCGATACCATTGCGCCGTGGCGCGCAGGCCGGAGCGCGTATCGACCTTGGGCCGCCACAGCGACAGCGGCGGGCGGCGGCCGTGGCTGACCACCCAGTCGGGATGGGCCATATAGCCGGCGCGGTCGAGGGTGAGCTTCGCCTTGGCCCCGCGCACCGCGGTATCGGCCCGCGCCGCCCATTCCAGCGCCTTGGGCGAGAGGCCGATCACCTTGGCGCGCCGGCCCACGGCCTGGCCGATGGCGGCGGCAAGCTCGCGGTGCTCCCAGCCGCCGGTGTGGCCGTCGTCGGGCTCGAACAGCTTGTGGGTCACGTCCTCGCCGCCGGGGATCAGGGCCAGCAGCAGGCGGGCAAGATCCTGGACGTGGATCATCGAGGCGCGCCCGGCCTTGGGCATCGGCACCAGGCCCCACTTGGCGGCGCGGAACAGCTCGAACATCGCATCGTCGCGGGGGCCGTAGATGGCGGGCGGACGGACGATGGTCCAGTCGAGGCCGCTGGCCCGCACCAGCTTCTCCGCCCGCGCCTTCGACGCACCATAGGCCGACAGGCCGGGCTCGCGCGCGGAGAGCGAGGAGACATAGACGAAGCGCGGCACGCCCGCTTTGTGCGCGGCCTCGATCACGGCCATGGTCCCGGCGACGTTGCCCGCCTCGAACTCGGCCGGGTGGGTCGCGCTGACCACCCCGGCGACATGGACCACCGCCTCGGTCCCCCGGACCATGCGGTTGAGCGCCTTGGGATTGAGCAGGTCGCCCGCGTACCATGAGACGCCCTTGCGGTCCGCCTGCGGCTTGCGCGCGAGCGCCTGGACGGGAATCCCGTCCGCCGCGGCCGCATCGAGCAACGCCTGGCCGACGAAGCCAGTGCCTCCGGTCAGGGCGATGGTCATAGCAGGACGAGCTGGTCGCGGTGGACGATCGCGGAACGCGGCGCATAGCCGAGCAGGTCGGCATGCTCGCGCGAATGGCGGCCCTGCAAGGTCGCGCACTCGCCCGCGTCGTATTCGGCCAGCCCGTGCGCGAGCGTGACGCCCGCCTCGTCGCGGATCGCGATGGCGTCGCCGCGCTGGAACGCGCCTTCGACCGCCGTCACCCCCTTGGCCAGCAGGCTTCTGCCATCCCTGAGCGCCTTGGCCGCCCCGGCATCGATCACCAGCGCGCCCTTCAGCCGCAGCCGCCCGCCCAGCCAGGCCTTGCGCGCGCCGGATTTCCTGCGCCGCGCGTCCCGCGGCACGAACAGCGTGCCGATGCCCTGCTCGACTACGCGGGCGATCGGCGCGTCATGGGTGCCGTTGGCGATGACCAGGGCAATGCCGGCCAGCTCGGCGATCTCGGCCGCCTGGAGCTTCGACGTCATGCCGCCGG
>CAZFPW010000355.1:0-2534 GCA_964520765.1 uncultured Novosphingobium sp. | reverse complement strand
TCGTCGAAGCAGATGAAGAACTGGCTGTTGGCCGAATGCGGCGCGCTGGTGCGGGCCATCGAGCAGACGCCGCGTACGTGCGGCTCAGCGTTGAATTCGGCCTGGAGGTCGGGCTTGTCCGAGCCGCCCATGCCGGTGCCGTTGGGGCAGCCGCCCTGGGCCATGAAGCCCGGAATCACGCGGTGGAACTTGATGCCGTCGTAGAAGCCCTCGTTGGTCAGCTCCTTGATCCGCTCGACGTGGCCGGGGGCAAGGTCCGGGCGCAGTTCGATCTTCACGTCGCCGGTATCGAGGCTCAGGTTCAGGTATTCGGCCATTGGTCTGTCTCCTTGGGTCGGCGTGATATAGGGCCGCGGCGAACAAAGTCACGCCTCACGCGTCGTTCGGCGCGCTTGGCCGGTTGCTTTTGCCGTCTCCGCGCCTAGACCGGGCGCGATGAATCCCGAAGAGCTTGTCGACCCCGCGCCGCTCCCCGACGCCGCCCTCGCGGCGGAGGAGACGCACGACGAGGACAACCGGCTCAAGCCCGATTTCGTCCGCAAGGTGCGCGAGGCGCTCGACGCCGGCGAGAGCGACGCGGCCTATGCCCTGGTCGAGCCGCTCCACCCCGCCGACGTCGCCGACCTGTTCGAGCTGATGGACCATGACGAGCGCCTGGCGCTCGCCGCGGCGATCACCGACCTGATGGGCTCGGAAGTCTTCGCCGAGCTGAACGACCACGTCCGCGAGCTGCTGGTCGAGGAACTGCCGGCCGAGACGGTGGCCGAGATCGCCGAGCAGCTCGAGACCGACGACGCGGTCGCCATGCTGGAAGACCTCGACGAGGACGACCAGCAGGCCGTCCTGGCCGAGATGGAGCCCGAGGACCGGGCCGCGATCGAAAGCGGGCTATCCTATCCCGAGGAAAGCGCCGGCCGCCTGATGAGCCGCGATTTCGTCGCGGTGCCCGAGCACATGAACGTCGGCGACCTGATCGATTTCCTGCGCGAGGACAAGCGGCTCGCCACCGAGTTCTGGGAAGTCTTCATCGTCGACGCCCGGCACCATCCGGTCGGCACCTGCCTGCTGTCCTGGATCTTGCGCGCCCCGCGCCACATCGCGCTGGCCGACGTGATGAAGCGCGACCAGACGCTGATCCCGGTGACGATGGACCAGGAAGAGGTCGCGCTCCGCTTCCAGAAATACGCGCTGATCTCGGCCGCCGTGGTCGACGAGGCCGGCCGGCTGGTCGGCCAGATCACCGTCGACGACGTGGTCCACATCATCCAGGAAGAGGCCGGCGAGGACGCCCTGCTGCTCTCCGGCGCGGGCGACGGCGACATCAACGAGCCGATCACCCTGACCATCCGCACCCGCCTGACCTGGCTGGTGGTGAACCTGGTGACGGCGATGGCGGCGGCCAGCGTGGTCGGCGCCTTCCAGGGCGCGATCTCCCGGTTCGCCGTGCTGGCCGTGCTGATGCCGATGGTCTCCGGCCTGGGCGGCAATGCCGGGACCCAGACCCTGACCGTGACGGTCCGCGCACTCGCCACCAACCAGCTCACCAGCACCAACACCTGGCGGATGATCCTGCGCGAACTTTCCATCGCCTCGGCCAACGGCCTGGCGCTCGGCATGCTGATCGGGGCCGGCGTCGCGCTGATCTTCGGCAATCCGCTGCTCGGCGTGGTGATCGCCCTGGCCATGCTCATCACCAACCTGATCGCGGGCCTGGCCGGCATCCTGGTGCCGGTGACGCTGGACCGGCTGAAGATCGACCCGGCGGTCTCCTCCGCCGTCTTCGTGACCATGGCGACCGACGTGATGGGCTTCTTCTCGTTCCTGGGGCTTGCAGTCCTGAGCGGGCTCGCCAGGTAAGCCTCATGGCGCTCCACATGACCAAGATCGCCCACGGCTGCGAAAGCGTCGCGGAGCTGCGCGAATGGCTGGAAAGCCATGACGAGGCCGCGCTGATGACCACGCGCTATCTGCCCACGCGCCATGCCGAGATGGTGGGGGGATCGCTCTACTGGATTCACTCCCATGCGATCATCGGCCGCTCGCCCCTGATCGGCTTTGCCCCGCGCGAGGACGGGCGGCAGTGGATCAGGCTGGAGCCGAAGCTGATCCTGGTCCACCCCATGCCCAAGCGGGCGCACCAGGGCTGGCGCTACCTCAAGGCCGAGGACGCACCGGAGGATTTCGCGGAAGGCGACATGAGCGACGTCCTGCCGGGCAAGCTGGTCAGCGAGCTGGCCAAGCTCGGCCTCGTCTAGGGCCGACCCGGCCACTCGTTCATCCGCGCGACAGCCGCCGGCCCGCAATCCCCCCGCGCGGCGGATTCCATCCCGGAGCGCCAGCAAGGTAAATCCGCCCGTCCCCATGGAAGCCTACCGTTATCGCCCTTCCCTGCGGAGCCGGACGATCGCCCTGGCCCTGTCGCTGGCGATCTGCATCCTGATCGCGCTCATGCTGATCCGCATGGGCGCCTTGCTGCCGGGCAGCGACGATGCCGGCTCGCGGCTGGTGGCCATGTCGTTTTCCCCGGACAATGC
>CAZFPW010000354.1:0-2548 GCA_964520765.1 uncultured Novosphingobium sp. | reverse complement strand
TGTGGATCGGCATGCAAAAAGGACCCCGTTATGGGGGTGATCGGCGTCTAAAAGGGACCCCCATCTCGATGGTTTAGGTGCGTCCGCTTGGTTGTAGCCAGGCGGCGGGATCGGGATGTTGATTTTGGAGACGGTGGTAAGGATCCGGCGCGAGCACGCCGACGGTAAATCGATCAAGGCGATCGCGCGTGACCTGCGGGTGTCGCGCAAGGTGATAAGGAAGGCGATCCGTGCCCCGGAGGCGGGTTTTGCCTACCGGCGGTCGGTGCAGCCGCTTCCCCGGATCGGACCATTCCAGGAGCGGCTGGACACTCTGCTGACGGAGAACGAGGCACGGCCGCGGCGTGAGCGGCTGCGGATGACGCGGATCCACGATCTGCTGCTGCGCGAGGGGTTCGACGGCTCCTATGATGCCGTGAGGCGCTATGCGAAGCGCTGGCAGGACGATCGGCGCAAGGACGCCGGCGACGGCGCCGCGGCGTTCATCCCGCTGATGTTCCGGCCCGGCGAGGCCTACCAGTTCGACTGGAGCCACGAGGATGTGGAGATCGCCGGCAAGCCGATGCGGGTGAAGGTCGCGCATATGCGGCTTTGCGCTTCGCGGGCAGTGTTCGTGCGGGCCTATCCCCGCGAGACGCAGGAGATGGTCTTCGACGCCCATGCGCGGGCGTTCGCGTTCTTCGGCGGCGTGCCGACGCGGGGCATCTACGACAACATGAAGACCGCGGTGACGACGGTGTTCACCGGCAAGGAGCGGGTCTTCAACCGCCGGTTCCTGATCATGGCCGACCACTACATGATCGAGCCTACCGCCTGCTCGCCGGCGGCGGGTTGGGAGAAGGGCCAGGTCGAGCACCAGGTGCAGACGATCCGGGGCCGGTTCTTCCAGCCCCGATTACGCTTCGCGAGCCTGGAGGAGCTGAACGGATGGCTTGAGGCCGAGTGCCGCCGATGGGCGGCGCTACATCCACATCCCGATCAGCGCGAGCTGACCGTCGCCGAGGCATGGGATGCCGAGCGCCCGTCGCTCCAGGCGATGCTGGCGCCGTTCGACGGCTTCCACGAGACGCCGCATGCGGTGACCGGCACCTGCCTGATCAGCTTCGACCGCAACCGCTACTCTGTCATGGCCAAGGCCGCGCGGCGCGCGGTGCAGGTGCGGGCTTACGCTGATCGTATCGTGGTCCGCCTCGACGACGAGGTCGTGGCCGAACATCCCCGCTTCTTCGGCCGCGATCGGATGATCCTCGATCCCTGGCACTACCTGCCGGTGCTGGCCAAGAAGCCAGGCGCCCTGAGGAACGGGGCACCGTTCCAGGACTGGGATCTGCCGCCGGCGCTGGCGCGGCTCAGGCGCAAGCTGGGAACAGGCGACGAAGCCGACCGCCGGTTCGTGCGCGTGCTGTCTGCCGTGCTGACCGATGGGCTCGAAGCGGTCGAAGCTGCGATCCGCGAGGCGCTCGCCGCCGGCGCTGCCAGCGATGATGTGATCCTCAACATCCTGGCACGGCATCGCGAGCCGCCCCGGCCACTGACCATCGCCACATCCGAAGCGCTGGCGCTCAACCATCCGCCGACCGCGGACTGCGCTCGCTACGATCTGCTGCGAGGCGCCCGTGCAGCGGCATGAGATGATCGCCGCGATGAGCGGTCTGGGCCTCAAGGGCATGGCCGGCGCGTTCGACGAAGCGGTCACCACGGGCATGCAGCGCAAGCGCACCGCCATGGAGATCCTGACCGATCTGCTGCGCGCTGAGGCTGCTCATCGCCACGCGGCATCGATCCGCTATCGCATGACTGCGGCCAAGCTGCCGGCAGTGAAGGACATCGATGCGTTCGTGTTCGAGGGGACGCTGATCAACGAACAACTGGTGCGCTCGCTGCATGCCGGCTCGTTCTTGCCCGGCCAGCGCAACATCGTCCTGGTCGGCGGCACCGGGACCGGGAAGACCCACCTGGCCGTCGCGATCACCGCCAGCGTCGTGCGTGCCGGCGCCCGCGGCCGCTACTTCAACACCGTGGATCTGGTGAACCGGCTCGAGGAAGAGAGTCGCCTCGGCAAGGCCGGTGCGCTTGCGGCCCAGCTCTCCCGCCTCGACCTCGTCGTGCTCGATGAGCTTGGCTATCTGCCGTTCGCCCGTTCAGGCGGTCAGCTGCTGTTCCACCTCGTCAGCAAGCTCTACGAGCGCACCTCGGTGATCATCACCACCAACCTGGCGTTCGGCGAGTGGCCGACCGTCTTCGGCGATCCCAAGATGACCGCCGCGCTGCTCGACCGCATCACCCATCACTGCGACATCGTCGAGACCGGCAACGACAGCTGGCGCCTCAGAAACCGGAGCTGAAACCCTCCCCCCGGACCCCCCACCCGGCGGTTGACCCGGTGGGTCCACAGGAACCTCCCACGGCCGGCACCGCCAGCGCTTGGGGGGCGCGCAGCGCCGGCCGTGGGTCCCTCCTATGGACTACCGGGACAACCGCCCGGCAACCCGAAAAGGGGGTCCCTATTGCACGCCGATATGGGGTCCCGGTTCGACGCCTATTTACA
>CAZFPW010000353.1:0-2554 GCA_964520765.1 uncultured Novosphingobium sp. | reverse complement strand
CTGACCAAGAGGACTCTGCTTGCCGAAGCGGGCGCAGTATCCTACATGCTGCCCCAGACGGCCGCTCCGCAAGGGGCGGCCCTTATCATTTTTGCCGGAGATTTCCCGTGACCCAGCCCACTCCGCTGATGCCGCATGCGACGGCTTCGTGGCTTGTCGACAACACCGCCCTGACCTTTGAGCAGATCGCGGAATTCTGCGGCCTGCACATCCTGGAGGTCCAGGCGATGGCCGACGATCTCGCCGCCAGCAAGTACACCGGGCGCGATCCGCTGCGCTCGGGCGAGCTGACCATGGCCGAGATCGAGAAGGGCCAGGCCGATCCCGGCTATGCGCTCAAGATGCAGAAGGCGCCGGTCACGGTCAGCCGCACCAAGGGCCCGCGCTACACACCGGTCTCGAAGCGCCAGGACAAACCGGACGGCATCGCCTGGATCCTGCGCAACCACCCCGAGGTGTCGGATGCGCAGATCGGCAAGCTGATCGGCACGACCCGCAACACCATCGCCGCGATCCGCGACCGCAGCCACTGGAACATCGCCAACATCCAGGCGAAGGACCCGGTGACACTGGGCCTGTGCTCGCAGCGCGAGCTTGACGCGATCGTGGCCAAGGCCGCGAAGAAGGCCGGCATCATCGACGAGGGCGCGGACGAGCGCCTGGGCGACGACCGCGAGGCCCTGATCGAGGAACTGCGCGCCGAGCGCGTGGCCCAGGCCAAGGCCGCCAGCGAGGCCGCGCAGGAAGCCGAAGCCGCCGCCTGGCTCGAAGCCAAGCGCGCCGCCGAGGCCGCGGGCGAGGCCTAGGGCGGATCGACATTCCACCCACCCCCGCTCAGCCTGAGCCTGTCGAAGGCCACGGGCGAACTTTGTCCCAAGCTCCCTAGACCTAGCGGCACGGGCATCGCGTGGCCTTCGACAGGCTCAGGCTGAGCGGGGGTGGGTGCGGAGAAGCGCTGCGCTTCCCTCAGCGCGGCCAGGCAGACACCCCACTTGCCCTTTCCCGCAGGACAGGGCAAGCTGGCTGACATGGATGTAAATTCGGGAGAGCCCTGGCGCGAGCGCTATGCCCACGCCGGAGTCTGGGACCAGCATTTTCCGCCGCTCTCGCTGGTGGAGATGTTCGCCGCCAGCACGGCCGAGCATCCCCACCGCCCGCTCGTCGAGTTCGAAGGCCGAAAGTTCGGCTATGCCGAGCTTTTCGCGCAAGCCCGCCGCTTCGCCGCCGGCCTGCAGGCGCGCGGGGTGACGAAGGGGGAGCGGGTCGGCCTGTTCCTGCCCAACGTCCCCACCTACGTCCCCGCCTATTACGGCGCGCTGATGGCCGGGGCGACGGTCGTCAATTTCTCCCCGCTCTACACCGCCGAAGAGCTGGAGGCCCAGGTCGTCGATTCGGGCGCGCGGCTGCTGGTCACGCTCGACGTGCCGGCCCTGCTGCCCACCGCGATCGAGGTGCTGCGCAATTCGCCGCTGGAGCAGCTCGTGGTCGTGCGCCTGGCCGATCTCCTGCCCCCGCTCAAGCGGCTGGCGGTCAAGCTGTTCGGGCGCGGCAAGCTCAGCCCCGTGCCCGCCGCCCCGGACATCTGCGAATGGCGCGCCTGCCTGGGCGAGAACCCCGCGGCGGTCGCCATCGATCCCGAGCGAGACCTGGCCCTGCTGCAATATACCGGCGGGACGACCGGGACGCCGAAGGGGGCGATGCTCACCCACCAGAACCTGTCCGCCAATGCCCGCCAGGTCCGCGCGATCGATCCCGACGCGGGCAAGCGCGACATGGTCCTGGGCGTGCTGCCGCTGTTCCACGTCTTCGCCAATACCTGCGTCCTCAACCGCACGGTGCTCAACGGCGGGTGCATCGCCATGCTGGCGCGCTTCGATGCCCGGCAGACCCTGGCCAAGCTGGCCAAGGTGAAGCCCACCGCGCTGTTCGCCGTGCCGACCATGCTCCAGGCCCTGCTCGATCATCCCGATTTCGCGGGCACCGACTTTTCCTCGATCCGCGAGGTCGTCTCGGGCGGCGCGCCGCTGCCGCTGCCGGTCAAGGAGCGGTTCGAGGGCGGCAGCGGGGCAAGGGTGATCGAGGGCTACGGCCTGACCGAAAGCTCGGGCGTCGTCACCACCAATCCCCTGAAGGGGGAGAATCGCCCCGGCACGATCGGCCAGCCCCTCCCCGCGACGCGCCTGCGCCTGCTCGACAAGGAGGACGCGAGCAAGGACGCGCCGCCGGGCGAGCCCGGCGAGCTGGCGGTGCTCGGCCCCCAGGTCATGCAGGGCTACTGGAACCGGCCCGATGCCGAGGCCACGGCCTTCGCGGCGCGGGACGGGGAGCGCTGGCTGCGCACCGGCGACATCGCCCTGTTCGATCCCGACGGCTATGTCCGCATCGTCGACCGCTCCAAGGACATGATCGCGGTCGGCGGCTTCAAGGTCTTCCCCAGCCAGGTCGAGGCGGTGCTGCTGCAGCATCCGGCGGTCAGCGAATGCCTGGTGATCGGCATGGCCGAAGCCTACCACGGCGAAATGCCGCGCGCCTTCGTGACCCTGCGGCACGAGGC
>CAZFPW010000352.1:0-2578 GCA_964520765.1 uncultured Novosphingobium sp. | reverse complement strand
CGACCGTCGATAGCTCTACACTTCACTTGGCGTTCATCCCGGCCCTCGCTATAGACCCGCCATGCTCAAGATCTCGCCGCTCAAGCTCGCCGTTCTCGCCGCCTCGACCACGGCGCTGCTGCTCACGTCCGGTTGCGGCGGCGGGCGGGGCAAGAACCGCGATACGGCCTATGTCGCCCGCGACGTCGATACGCTCTACACCGCGGCCAAGGATCGCCTCGATCGGGGCGACACCAAGATCGCGGCGGAACTGTTCGACGAGGTGGAGCGCCAGCACCCCTATTCGCCCTGGGCCCGCCGCGCCCAGCTGATGAGCGCCTTCAGCTACTACGTCGCGCGCGACTATTCGAAGTCGGTCCAGTCGGCGCAGCGCTTCCTCTCGATCCATCCGGGCAACAAGGACGCGCCTTACGCCTACTACCTGATCGCGCTGTGCTATTACGAGCAGATCAGCGACGTGACCCGTGACCAGAAGATCACGCTCCAGGCGCAGCAGGCGCTCAACGACGTGGTCCGCCGCTATCCCAACACCCGCTACGCCTCCGACGCGCGGCTGAAGCTCGACCTCGTTGCCGACCACCTTGCCGGCAAGGAGATGGAGATCGGCCGCTTCTATGAGCGTTCGGGCAAGTGGCTGGCCGCCACGATCCGTTTCCGCAACGTGGTCGACACCTACCAGACCACCAGCCACGCGCCCGAGGCGCTGTTCCGCCTGGTCGAAACCTACCTCTCGCTCGGCCTGCCGGAAGAGGCGCAGAAGGCCGCGGCCGTGCTCGGGTCCAACTATCCGGGCTCGATGTGGTACGACAAGGCCTATGCCCTGATGAACAAGCACGCGGCGGGCACCCAGGCGAGCTGAGGCGCCTTCGCCGCCCGACTTTCTACTCCCCAGGTTGACATTTGTCGCGGGCGGGCGCTGAGTGCCTTGGCCCATGCTCTCGCAAAAGACTCGCTATACTATCCGTGCGTTACAGCATCTTGCCGACCATTGGCGGCAGGGGCCGGTCCGGCTGGATGCGATCGCCGAGGCGCAGAACATCCCGCGCAAGTTCCTGACCGTCATCCTGTCGGAGATGGTCCGCGAGGGCATCGTCATCTCCCATCGCGGCCGCGACGGCGGGTACGAGCTGGCCCTGGCCCCGGTCGACATCCGCTATGGCGACATCATCCGCCTGACGCGCGGCAGCCTGGCCCTGGTCCCCTGCGCCGCGCGCAACGCGCATGAGCATTGCACCAATTGCCTGCCCGAGGCCGAGTGCCGCCTGCGCGGCCTGATGCTGACCCTGCGGGACGAGATGGCCGCGATGCTCGACCGGGTGTCGCTGGCCGACCCGATCGAGGTCGAGCCGCCGTTCAGGGAAGAGGCGGCGGAATAGCCTGCGGCCCGGCCGGGTTTGGGCGTGACGCCGCTCCCGCGACTCGCTAGAACGCCACGCGAACATGCTGACCCGCCTTTCCATCCGCAATATCGTGCTGATCGAGGCGCTCGACCTGGATTTCGCCGGCGGCCTCGGCGTGCTGACCGGAGAGACCGGGGCGGGCAAGTCGATCCTGCTGGATGCGCTCGGCCTGGTGCTGGGCGCGCGGGCCGACAGCGGCCTGGTCCGGGCCGGGGAGGATCGGGCGAGCGTGACCGCGAGCTTCGAGTTCGCGGCCCTGCCGGCGGGCCTTCGCACCTTGCTCGACGATGCCGAGGTGACGGTCGAACCCGGCGAACCGCTGATCCTCAAGCGCCAGGTCAAGGCGGACGGCGGCAGTAAGGCCTTCGTCAACGACCAGAGTGTCGGCGTCGCCCTGCTGCGCGAGCTGGCGCCCTACCTCGTCGAGCTGCACGGCCAGCACGACGATCGCGGCCTGGTCAACCCGCGCGGTCACCGCGCCCTGGTCGACCGCTACGCCCGCGCCGACGTCGCCGGGGTGGAGGCGGCCTGGCGCGACTGGCGCGCCGCCGACGATGCGCTCGCCGCCGCCAGGGCGCGGGTCGAGCAGGCCTCGGCCGATCAGGACCTGCTGCTGGCCCACCTGGCCGAGCTGACCGCGCTCGCCCCCGAGGCGGGCGAGGAGGCGGAACTGGCCGAGGCCCGCGCCGCGATGCAGAAGGGGGAGCGGCTGTCCGGCGACCTCGCCGAATTGCAGCATCTCTGGGCCGGTTCGGATTCGGCCCTGGCGACCCTGCGCAGCGCCGCGCGGCGGCTCGACCGGATCGCCGCCGAGCATCCCCTGCTGGGCGAAGCGCTCGAAGCGCTCGACCGCGCGGTGATCGAGGCGGGGGAGGCGGAAGACCGGCTCGCTCGCGCGGCCGAGGCGCTGAGCCACGATCCCGCCGCGCTCGACCGCATCGAGACCCGCCTGTTCGACCTGCGCGCCGCCGCCCGCAAGCACCAGTGCCAGGTCGACGACCTGCCCGACCGAATGCTGGCGATGCGCGCCGCACTCGATGCAATCGAAGGCGGGGAAGTCGAGCTGGGCCGGCTGGAGGCCACGGCGCGCGAGACGCACCAGGTCTATCGCGCCCGCGCCGAGGCGCTCCACGCCGCCCGCGCCGCCGCCGCCCTGCGCCTGGACGAAGCGGTGGCCG
>CAZFPW010000351.1:0-2582 GCA_964520765.1 uncultured Novosphingobium sp. | reverse complement strand
AACTTGGTCGCCTCGACCTTCACGAAGGGGGCGTCGGCCAGCTTGGCCAGGCGGCGGCTGATCTCGGTCTTGCCGCAGCCGGTCGGCCCGATCATCAGGATGTTCTTGGGCGTGACCTCATCGCGCAGCTCGGGCGAGAGGCGCTGGCGGCGCCAGCGGTTCCGCAGCGCCACGGCGACCGCGCGCTTGGCCTCGGCCTGGCCGATGATGTGCTCGTCCAGGGCGCGGACGATGGCTTTGGGGGTGAGGTTGTCGTTCATTCTGCTCTCGGAAGGGATCAAATCGTCTCGACCGTCACGCGGTCGTTGGTGAAGACGCAGACTTCCGCGGCGACCTGCATGGCGCGGCGGGCGATCTTCTCGGCGTCGTCCTCGTAATCGGTGAGCGCGCGGGCGGCGGCGAGCGCGTAGTTGCCGCCCGAGCCGATCGCGGCGATTCCGCCCTCCGGCTCCAGCACGTCGCCGTTGCCGGTGAGGATCAGCATCGTCTCGGCGTCCGCGACGATCATCAGGGCTTCGAGGTTGCGCAGGTACTTGTCGGTGCGCCAGTCCTTGGCCAGCTCCACCGCCGCGCGCATGAGCTGGCCGCGATATTGCTCCAGCTTCTTCTCCAGCCGCTCGAACAGGGTGAAAGCGTCGGCGGTCGCGCCCGCGAAGCCGGCGATGACCTTGCCGCCCTCTCCGATGCGGCGGACCTTGCGGGCGTTCGGCTTCATCACCGTGTTGCCCATCGAGACCTGGCCGTCACCGGCGATGACCGTGCGGCCGTTCTTCTTGACCCCGATGATGGTGGTCCCGTGCCACTGGATCAGGCCGTGGCTGCCCCTTGCGTCGTCCATGCGCGGGATATGGGACTTGTAGGAAATGCTTCAAGCCGGATCGTCATCCCGGACTTGATCCGGGACGGCGCGGCTACGATCCGTTGGGGCCGCCGCCCGGCGCGCCGCCACCGCCGCCCATGCCGGGCGCGCCGACCGTGCCGATATTGCCGAACAGGTCCTCCAGGAAGCCGCGGTCGCGGCCCAGGGTCGGCGTCTTCTTGCCGTCGGGATCGAGGCGGGCGACCTTCTCTGCCCCGGCCTTGTCGACCGCGGCGACATTGCCTTTCTCGTCGAAGCGGATGCGCAGCACGGTCTGGTCCGTGGTCCGCGCGCCCGCGAAGGGACGCTGCCGCGTGTTGACCGAAACGTAGTACCAGGCCGGCTGGCCGAACTGGCTGACGAAGGTCGGGCGGCCCAGCGCACGCTCCACCGAGGTACGGTTGTCGATGCCCGGCTGGACCGAATCGATCAGCGCCTGGTCGATGATATAGCCGCGGTGATCCTTGATCGAGGCGCAGCCCCCCGCCAGCGCCGCGAGCACGGCCGCCGCGCCGAGGCCTCCAACGATCCGTCCCATCCTCTGCATCAATTCGCTCCGGTCGATTCACTCGCGAACGGCGGCGCCATTGCCAGCCCCGCCATTACGCATATATCGGCCCGAAGCCTTAGGGCTCCCGGGCAGGCAGCGCAATGGCGCTGTCGTTCGCCGGTCGATCGGCCGGCCGCGTTTAATCCCGGCTGAATGAAAGGATTTGCCGCGTGTCCCTGCTTTCCCGCCTGTTCGGCAAGCGCCCCGACGACCTCGCCGAGGTGCGTCCGCTGTGGCACCGGATCGTCGAGCTGTCGCGCGATCCGGCCTGGTACGCGGAATGCCGCGTGGCCGATACCGTGCCGGGCCGGTTCGACGCGATCACCCTGGTGATGTCCGCCGTCCTCCTGCGCATGGAGCGCGAGCCGGAGCTGATCCCCACCTCGGCGCGGCTGACCGAGCTGTTCGTGGCCGACATGGACGGCCAGCTGCGCCAGAGCGGCGTGGGCGACATCGTGGTCGGCAAGCACATGGGCCGGCTGATGAGCGCGCTCGGCGGCCGGCTCGGCGCCTATCGCACCGCCCTGGCGGCGGGCGACGACGCGGCCCTGGCCGAGGCGATCGACCGCAACGTCAGCCTGGCCGAAGGCGGCGAGCCCGGCCTCGTCGCCGCGCGGTTCAAGGCGCTGGTCGAGCAGGTCGGCGCTCTGCCGGCCGACCGCCTGCTGGCCGGGGACATCGCGTGACCGCCACCGAGTTCAGCCGCACGATCGACACCCGCTCGCTCGGCAACGATCCCGTGCGGCTGGAAGCCGACCCGGCCGAGCGCGCCGCGCTGGCCAGGCGCTTCGGCATCGTCGCGGTCGAGAGCCTGGTGGCCGAGGTCATGCTCGAACCCGTCAAGCCGGGCGTCAAGGCCGAGGGTCGGCTCGACGCCGCGATCGTCCAGAGCTGCGCGATCTCGGGCGAGGACCTGCCCGTCACGATCTCCGAGCCGCTGAGCCTGCGCTTCGTCCCCGCGCGCGGCCCCGGCCGCCCCGACGAGGAGGTCGAGCTGGAAGCCGACGACCTCGACGAGATCGAGTTCACCGGCACCCAGTTCGACCTGGGCGAGGCCATCGCGCAGAGCCTGGCCCTGGCGATCGACCCGTTCCTGGAAGGCCCGAATGCCGAGGAATTCCGCAAGACCTCGGGCTATTTCGGAGAGGAACGGGAAAACCCCTTCGCCGCCCT
>CAZFPW010000350.1:0-2591 GCA_964520765.1 uncultured Novosphingobium sp. | reverse complement strand
AGGCCCGCCCGGTTTCGCTCGACAGCAGTGCCGGATCGATCCCTTCCGCGCGCCAGGCGGCGTGCCAGCGGTCCTCGGCAGGATGCTCGAACAGGATTTCGGGGCGTCCGTCGGCGGCATACCAGCCGTGGTGGCGCATCTCGCCGTCGAGCTGGCCCGCGCCCCAGCCGGCATAGCCCAGCGCGATCAGCCAGCGGCTCGGCCCCTTGCCCGCCGCTATGGCGCGCAGGATGTCGAGCGAGGCCGACAGGGCGCAGATCCCCTCGATCTGGACGGTATCCTCGCTTAGCCAGTCCGGCGTGTGGAGCACGAAGCCGCGTCCGGGCTCGACCGGGCCGCCGTGGTGCACCGGCGCGTCCGGGGCGACGCCGGGATCGATGCCGATGTCCTCCAGCAGCTCGCGGAAGCGCATCTCGGCGCGCAGGTGCCCCACGCCGATGCCGAAGGCGCCCAGCTCGTCGTGCTGGCACATGGCGATGACGGCATGATCGAAGTTGGGATCGAACATGCCCGGCATGGCCAGCAGCAGGCGGCCGGAAAGATAGTGCGCTTCGCTCATGGCATAGGGACGCTAAGCCAAACCGGCGAAAAGGGGAAAGGGTTCCTGTCGCGCTTTCCCAACTCGTCATCCCGTATCGCGTCGATGTTCCCAAATGGGAGTACGGCTGAGGCGCTTCGCATAATACCAAGCGGCAAAGTCCAGGAGAGGAACGAGATGGATCTGCAACTCAACGGCCGCCGCGCGCTCGTCACGGGCAGCAGCAGCGGGATCGGCGCGGCGGTGGCGCGCATGCTGGCCGAGGAAGGCGCGAAGGTCCTCGTCCATGGCCGCGACCGCGCCCGGGCCGAGGCGGTCGCGGCGGAGATCGGCGCGGCGGGCGTCGCTATCGGGGACCTTTCCACCGACGAGGCCTGCCAGGCCGTCCATGCCGAGGCCGTCGCCGCGCTCGGCGGGAACATCGAGATCCTCGTCAACAATGCCGGCGGCAGCTCGACCGGGAACACCTCGAAATCGCCGATCGAGATTTCGCCCGACGACTACATCTCCAACTACAATGCCAATGCCCTGGCCGCGATCCGGCTCTGCCACCTCGCGGTGCCGGCCATGGTCGAGGCCCGGTTCGGCCGGGTGATCAACGTCTCCAGCGCGGTCGCCGTCCAGCCGAACAACGTCGGCGCGGACTATTCGGTCGCGAAGTCGGGCCTCAACAACTACACCGTCAGCCTGGCGGGATCGCTCAAGGGCGTGGGCGTCACGGTCAACACCGTTTCGCCCGGGATCATCGCGGTCGACGGCCTCGTGCGGTTCGGGCGGATGAAGTACGGCAATCCCGAGGCCACGATCGAGGAACTGACCGAGCGCTTCGCCGCCGACGGCGTCTTCACCGTGCCGCCCGCCGGACGCCTGGGCATTCCCGACGACCTCGCCATCGTGATCTGCACCCTGGCGAGCCCCCGTTCGGGCTTCGTCACCGGGGCGAACTACCGCGTCGACGGCGGCCAGGTCCGCGGGCTCAACTGAAATCCGGGAGAGAACAGATGTCCGAGAAGCAATACCGCGTCATCCAGTGGGCCACCGGCGTCGTCGGCAAGGCCGCGCTCAAGCACTTCATCCAGAACCCGGTGATCGACCTGGTCGGCGTGCTGGTGTTCAACCCCGACAAGGTCGGCCAGGACGCGGGCGACATCGTCGGCCTGCCCAAGACCGGCGTGCTCTGCACCGACGACCAGGAAGCGATCATCGCGATGGAGGCCGACGCCGTGCTGTTCGCCCCGCTCAACATGGCGGACGACACGGTCGACATGGTCTGCCGCCTGCTCGCCTCGGGCAAGAACGTGATCTCGCCGGCCGGGCCGTTCCTGCCGAACAAGTGGTTTTCGGAAGTTCAGGCCAAGGTCGAGGCCGCCTGCCGCGAGGGCAACAGCTCGTTCCACGGCTGCGGCGTCCATCCCGGCTTCTCGGGCGACATCCTGCCGATCACCCTCATCCGCCTGTGCGACCGGATCGACACGGTCGAGGTGACGGAGATCATCGACAAGGTGCGCAGCCCGATGATCTACACCGAGGTCATGGGCTTCGGCCAGGACCCGGAGCACCTGCTGGCCAACCCGCGCCGCTCGCCCACCACCTACCAGTATTTCTATTCCTCGATGGCGATGATCGCGGAGGTCCTGGGCAAGGAGATCGAGGAGGTCACGGTCAAGTTCGAGGTGTCCAAGGCCCTCAAGGACATCACCCACGAGTTCGGCGAGGTGAAGGCCGGCACGGTCGGCGGCCAGCACTACGAATGGACGGCCTGGTGCGAGGGCAAGCCGCTGGTCGTCTATCACTTCTACTGGCAGCTCGGCACCGACCTGGAGCCGCTCTGGGAAGTGGGCGAGGACTGCTACCGCGTGCGCATCCTCGGCGATCCGGCGCTGGAGGTGAAGCTGATGGGCGCCGAGGCCGAGGACGGCCGCCGCCCCTTCCTGGGCCTGCCCTGGACCGGCCTGGTCGGCGCGACGGCGGTGCAGGCCGTGGTCGATGCGAGGCCCGGCGTGGTCAGCCACCTCGACCTCGGCATCGTCAAGCCCAAGGGCATGGTGCGGCG
>CAZFPW010000349.1:0-2595 GCA_964520765.1 uncultured Novosphingobium sp. | reverse complement strand
GCTCCTGCTCGGGCATGTTCACCGCCAATTCGATGAACTGCCTGACCGAGGCGCTGGGCCTCTCGCTGCCCGGCAACGGCTCGACGCTGGCCACCCATTCCGACCGCAAGGCCCTGTTCCTGCGCGCCGGGCGCCTGATCGTCGAAATGTGCCGCACGTGGTACGAACAGGACGATCCCAGCGTCCTGCCGCGGACCATCGCCAGCTTCGAGGCCTTCGAGAACGCGATGAGCCTCGACATCGCGATGGGCGGCTCGACCAATACCGTGCTCCACCTGCTCGCCGCCGCGCACGAGGCAGGCGTCGATTTCACGATGAAGGACATCGACCGCCTCTCGCGCCGGGTGCCGGTGCTGTCGAAGGTCGCCCCGGCCAAGCAGGACGTCCACATGGAGGACGTCCACCGCGCCGGCGGGATCATGGCGATCCTCGGCCAGCTCGACCGGGCGCAGTTGATCCACCACGACCTGCCGACCGTGCACAGCCGCTCGCTGGGCGCGGCGCTGGACCAGTGGGACATCAGCCGCACCAACGATCCGGCGGTGCAGGAGTTCTTCAAGGCCGCGCCGGGCGGCGTGCCCACCCAGGTCGCCTTCAGCCAGTCGCGCCGCTGGGAACAGCTCGACACGGACAGAGAAACCGGCGTTATCCGCTCGGCAGAACACGCTTTTTCCAAGGATGGCGGTCTCGCCGTGCTCTATGGCAACATCGCGCGCGACGGCTGCATCGTGAAGACGGCCGGCGTCGACGATTCGATCCTCAAGTTCGCCGGCCCGGCCAAGGTCTATGAAAGCCAGGACGCGGCGGTGACGGCGATCCTGACCGGCCAGGTCGTGGCGGGCGACGTCGTGGTGATCCGTTACGAAGGGCCGCGCGGCGGGCCGGGGATGCAGGAGATGCTCTATCCCACGAGCTACCTGAAATCGAAGGGCCTGGGCGCCGCCTGCGCGCTCATCACCGACGGACGCTTTTCGGGCGGCACCTCGGGCCTGTCGATCGGCCATGCCTCGCCCGAAGCGGCCGAGGGCGGGGCGATCGGCCTGGTCGAGCCGGGCGACCGGATCGAGATCGACATCCCGAACCGCACGATCCACCTCGCCGTCTCGGACGAGGTGCTTGCCGCCCGCCGCGCCGCGATGGAGGCCAAGGGCGACATGGCCTGGCACCCGGAAAAGCCGCGCAAGCGCCAGGTCTCGGTCGCGCTCCAGGCCTATGCGGCGATGACCACCAGCGCCGCGCGCGGCGCGGTGCGCGACGTCACCCAGCTCAAGCGGCGCTGAGCCGTGCGGGGGCCGATCCTGCTCGCCGCCGTCGCCGCGCTGGCCGCCTGCTCGGGCGGCGAGACGCAGGCGCCGAAGGTGGCGAAAGGATCGGAGCATGTCGAATGCGCGCTCGGCCCCGGCACCGGCTTCGCCAAGGATTGCGCGATCGAGCGCAACCGGACGGAAGGGACCTATCGCATGATCCTGCGCCACCCGGACGGCGGTTTCCGCCGGCTTGAGGTGGACGAGGGCAACGCCATCGTCACCACGGACGGCGCCGATGCGGCGCAGGTCGTGCTGAAGGGCGCGGTGGCCGAAGTGACCGTGGGCGAGGACCGCTATCGCATCCCGCTCGAGCGGCGGACAGATGCGCCAAAGCCCTGACCAGGTCCTGACCGTCGCGCAGATGCGCGCCGCCGAAGAGGCGCTGATCGCGGCCGGATCGAGCGTCGAGGCCCTGATGGACATGGCCGGGCGCGGCGCGGCGGAATGGGTCTGGCGCATCGCCGCCCATCGGCCGGTGACGGTGCTGTGCGGCCCCGGCAACAACGGCGGCGACGGCTATGTCATCGCCGAAGCCCTGCGCGAGCGCGGCGGCACGGTGAGCGTGATCGCGGCCGTGGAGCCGAAGACCGCCGCCGCGCGCAACGCCTGCTCGCTGTTCCGGGGCGAGGTGCTCGGCCCCGAGGCGCGCCCGCATGGCGAGGTGTTGGTCGATTGCCTGTTCGGCAGCGGACTGGTCCGGCCCTTGTCGGACGATCACGCCGCACTGCTCACGGATCTGGCGCACAGCCACCGCCAGTGCGTGGCCGTCGATCTGCCGAGCGGGGTCGAGAGCGATACCGGGGCGGCGCTCAATCCGGGCCTGCCGCGCTATGACCTGACCGTGGCGCTGGGCGCGTGGAAGTTCGCGCACTTCCTGATGCCGGCCTGCGCGGCCCTGGGTGCGTTGCGGCTGGTCGGGATCGGCGTGGACCCGGTGGACGGCGCCGCGCGCGTGATCGGGCGGCCGGTGCTGGGCGCTCCGGCGGCGGATTTGCACAAGTATCGGCGCGGCCTGCTCGGCGTGGTCGGTGGCGCGATGCCGGGGGCGGGTGTGCTGGCAGCCATCGCGGCGCAAGGCGGCGGGGCGGGTTATGTGAAGCTGCTGGGCGGGGGTGGTGCGTGCCCTTCGACAAGCTCAGGGCGAGCGGATTTCTTGCCTGACCCAACTCCTAACCCCGCTCAGCCTGAGCTTGTCGAAGCATGTCCTGAGCTTCGCCGAAGGGGCCACTCGCTGCCCTGGGACCTGGTCCTTGAAACCGAGCCATTGGCACAAGCGCTGGAGGACAAG
>CAZFPW010000348.1:0-2598 GCA_964520765.1 uncultured Novosphingobium sp. | reverse complement strand
TTACAGCCCCGCCTTCATCATCCAGTCGTGGAAGATCCGCACCGGCCGGCTTTCCAGATCGCGCGGGCGGCAGACGAACCAGTAGGAATAGGGGCTCTCGATATCGACATCGAAGAGCTGGGCCAGCCGCTCGTCGTGGGCGCGGACGAAATGGTCGTCGTGCATGATCGCGATGCCCAGGCCCTGCGCCGCGGCCTCCAGGATCAACTGGCCGGAATCGAAGTGGTCGATCGCCGCCGGCTCCAGGTCCTCCAGGCCCAGCGCGGCCTTCCAGGCCTTGAAGCTGTCGGGCAGGTCGTGGTGGATCAGGAAGGTCTGCTTGGAAAGCTTGGCGATGTCGGGCTTGGGCCCGATCTCGTTCGCCAGCGCGCGCGAGGTGATCGCATAGACCCGGTTGTGGTCGAGCCGCACCGAATAGAGCGCGGCATCGGGCTCTTCCGCCAATATGATGGCCGCATCGAGCGAATCGCCGACCCGCGCCTCGAGATGCGGGCTGGTGTCGATGTCGATGTGCAGCCGGGGATGCAGCTTGCGCAGCTCGGGCAGGCGGGGGAACAGGCGCTGCCCGCCGAACAGTGACGGGACGCCGAGGTGCAGCCGCCAGACCTGGCTGCTTTCCATCTGCGATTCGACCGCCTCGGCCAGTTCCTCCAGCTTTCCCGAGACCGCCGCGTAGAACGCCTGGCCCTCGTCGGTCAGCTTCATGGCCTGGTGCTGGCGGGTGAACAGCCGCTTGCCGACGAAGTCCTCCAGGGCGCCGACGCGGCGCGACAGGGCGGAGGGGCTGAGGCCAAGCTCGTTGGCCGCCGCCTTGGCCGAGCCGAGGCGGACGATGCGCACGAATGCTTCCAGGGCGCGCAGCGGAGGGAGTCTGCGAGTAGTCGGCAAGGTTCTGGCTCTTAGTCTTCCGGGGCCTCGGGCTGCTGGGGAGGGTGCAGCCTCAGGCGGGTCACATGGCGCTCGTTCCCCTGGATCACCTCGATCTGCCAGCCGCTGGGGTGCGGCACGATCGCGCCGACCCGAGGGACCTGGCCGGCCAGCATGAACGCCAGCCCGCCCAGAGTGTCGACCGATTCATCGAAGTCGGCAAGGCGGGGGTCGACCTTTTCCCCGACCTCCTCCAGTTCCACCCGGGCGTCGGCCTCCCACAGGCCGCCGCCCAGCGGGACCACCAGTTCGGGAGGGGTGTCGTCGTGCTCGTCTTCGATCTCGCCGACGATTTCCTCAACCAGGTCCTCGATCGTGATGATCCCGTCGGTGCCGGAATATTCGTCGACCACCACGGCGAGGTGGGTGCGGCTGGCGCGCATGTCGGCCAGCACGTCGAGCGCGCCGCGCGCCTGGGGCACGAACAGCGGCTGGCGCATCAGGCCCTTCCAGTTCTTCGGCGGTTCCTGCTTGCCGGCGAGGAAGGGGAACACGTCCTTGATCAGCATCATCCCGATGATCTCGTCGAGCGTGTCGCGATAGACCGGGATGCGGCTGTGGCCATGCTCGGCGAAGGCCTCGATCACCTCGTCCCAGCTCGCGGTCGAGGGAATCGCGATGATCTCGCTGCGCGGAATGGCGACGTCGTCGGCGTCGTGCTCGCTGAAATGGAGGAGGTTGCGCAGCATCTGCCGCTCGATCGGCAGAAGGTCCCCGGCGGCGCGGCTGCCGTCCCCTTCGTGCTCGTCGATGACTTCCTCGATCTGGGCGCGCAGCGACTGGTCGCTATCGCCCTCGATGAATCTCCTGATCGTTCGCCAAAGCGAACGCCAACTGTCCGGTTCTCCGGATTCGTGTCGGCCAGCCTCGGCCATCGTGTTTCTTCAGCTCCTGTTGCCTAAGCGTGGTCGTCATATGGGTCGGCAATTGCCAAAAGGGCAAGCGCCTTTATCTCGAGGGCTTCCATCGCGGTGGCGTCCTCGGGGGAGGTTTCGTGGTCGTGGCCGGCCAGGTGGAGCAGGCCGTGGACGATCAGGTGGGCGGCATGATCCTGTAAGGAAACGCCTTTTTCCGCCGCCTCCCGCGCGCAGGTCTCCAGGGCCAGGGCCACGTCGCCCAGCAGCTCGGGCGGGCCGTCCGGGGCGAGGGCGAGGAGATCGGCCCGTTCCAGCATGGGAAAGGAGAGCACGTTGGTCGGCTTGTCCTTGGCCCGCCACTGCCGGTTCAGCGTCCGGACCTCGGCGTCGTCGGCGAACAGCAGGCTGGCGGAAAGCCGCGGATTCGCCAGCTCCGGCGCGACGGCGGCGGTGGCTTCGGCCGCCCGTTCGGCCAGGTCGGCCCAGTCGGTTGATGGCGGCCAGTCGGCGTCCATCGAGACGTCAAGGTCGACCATCGCTCCGCCTCAGGCGCCGTTCTTGGCCTGTTCGTGGTGCCGGATCACTTCCTCGATGATGAAGCGCAGGAACTTCTCGGAGAACTCGGGGTCGAGCTGGGCGTCCGCCGCCAGCTTCCGCAGCCGGGCGATCTGCCGTTCCTCGCGGCCGGGATCGGAGGCGGGGAGGGCGTGGGCGGCCTTGTAGGCGCCGACCGCCTTGGTGATGCGGAAGCGTTCGGCCAGGATGTGGATCAGCGCGGCGTCGATATTGTCGATGCTGGCGCGGTAGCTGGCCA
>CAZFPW010000347.1:0-2605 GCA_964520765.1 uncultured Novosphingobium sp. | reverse complement strand
GGTCACGCATTCCCGACCACCCAGCAGGCCAGGGCCATCAGGAAGCCGGCGAAGCGGTTGGCGCGGAAGCGGGCGAGGGCGTTGGCCCCATCGTGCGGTTGCAGCGACAGGACCTGCCAGCAAAGGTGGATCGCCACCGGGGCCAGGGCCAGCAGGGCGATCCAGTCGGGCCGCAGCAGCCAGAAGGCCAGGGCCCACAGCGCCAGGGCCGCCGCATAGAAGCCCGCGACCCCGCCCCGGACATGCCGGCCCAGCCGCCTTGCGCTGGAGCGGATGCCGACGAGGGCGTCGTCCTCCACGTCCTGCAGGGCATAGATCGTGTCGTAGCCGATCACCCAGGCGATCGACCCGGCATAGAGCGCGGCGAGCACGGCCAGGCCGTCTCCGCGCAGGGCCACCCAGCCGACCAGCGCCCCCCAGGAAAAGACCAGGCCGAGCCAGGCCTGCGGCCACCAGGTGATCCGCTTCATGAAGGGATAGGCCGCGACCGGAGCGAGGCTGCCCAGCGCGACGAGCTGCGCCGGCCCGCGCAGCTGCAGCAGGACGACCAGGCCGACCAGGCACAGCACGCCCAGCCAGGCCCAGGCGGCTTTCTTCGACGTTTCCCCGCTTGCGACGGGCCGCGTCGCGGTGCGGGCCACCTGGCGGTCGAGGTCGGCGTCGACGATATCGTTGTAGACGCAGCCCGCCCCGCGCATCGCGATCGCGCCGAGCAGCAGCCACAGGATCAGGTCCCACCGCGCTTGTCCGCCGGCGAGCAGCACTCCCCAGGCGCAGGGCCAGAACAGCAGCCACCAGCCGATCGGCCGGTCGAATCGGGCGAGCAGCGCAAGGTTACGGATATTGCGCGGGAGCAAGGCGACAAGGCCGCGATGCTGGCTGTCCGGGACGACGGGGGTGGTCATAGGCCGCGGAAAACCAGGGAAGTTGACGAAATGTATGGTGTCCTGGGGAATCGGGGTATCCCCCTGTCACTTTGCACCCAAGTGTCACTTTGCGCAGGCGGGAGCAGGAGCCGGGCATTCGGCGCCGCGCGCCGGCTGGGGAAGGAAAGGGCAAGGCGGATCATGGCCTTCCCCTTGCCATAGCGTCGCCATGTAGGACAGCGCTTCGTCGCCCGGACATGCTTCCGCCGGGCCCGCGACTTGGCTAGGGACGGTCCATGCCCGCCACCCCCGCCTGGCCGCCCAAGAGCGCCCCGCGCCTGTTCGTCCCCGGCCCCCTGGCCGAGGGCGCGGCCGTCTCCGTCGAAGGGGGGCAGGCGCACTACCTCTCGCGCGTGATGCGCGTGGGCGAAGGCGACGCGGTGGTGCTCTGCGACGATGTGACCGGCGAATGGACCGCCCGCGTCGCCTCGGCCGGCAAGCGCGACGTGGTGCTGGTGCCCGAGATCCGTACGCGGGCGCGGGAAGAGGTGCCGGACTTCACCCTCTGCGCCGCCCTGCTCAAGAAGCCGAACTTCGACCTCGTGCTGGAAAAGGCGACCGAGCTGGGCGTGCGGCGCGTGCAGCCGGTCGTCACCCGCCGCTGCGTCGCCGACGCGCTCAACCTCGAGCGCGCCCGGGCGATCCTGACCGAGGCGGCCGAGCAATGCGCCCGCACCGCCCTGCCCGAGCTGGCCGCGCCGGTGAAGCTCGACGCCCTGCTGAAGGGCTGGCCGGGCGAGCGGCTGCTGTTCTTCGCGGACGAGGCGGGGGGCGATCCCGCCGCCCAGGCCTTCGGCGCGGCGGGCCCGGCCGCCTTGCTCACCGGCCCCGAGGGCGGCTTCGACGACGCCGAACGCGCCGCGATCCGCGCTCTCGCCCAGGCCCGTCCGATCTCGCTCGGCCCCCGTATCCTGCGCGGCGAGACCGCGGCCATCGCCGGCACGGCCTTGTGGATGGGCCTGGCGGGCGATTGGCGATAGCCGTCGTCCCGGACTTGATCCGGGACCGCTGGCCTCATCGCCGCAACCCCACGACCCGGCCGCCAGCGGTCCCGGAACAAGTCCGGGACGACGAGTCTTTCCAGCCCGCCAATAAATGCTGGCGCGGTCCGCTTCGCTCGATTAACGCGGCGCGCCATGAGCACGCGGCAGGCTTCCGAGCGCGACGATCCGATCATCGAACGGCGCGAGCAGCTCGCCGCGCCGATGGCTGCGGGCGAGAAACCGCGCGAGACGTGGCGCATCGGCACCGAGCACGAAAAGCTGGTCTATCGCACCGCCGATCATCGCGCCCCTTCCTATGCCGAGCCCGGCGGCATCCGCGACCTGTTGCTCGCCATGCAGGACTACGGCTGGAAGCCGGTCGAGGAACGCGGCCCGGACGGCGGCATGAACGTCATCGCGCTGTCGGGCAGCGACGGGGCGATCAGCCTGGAGCCGGCGGGGCAACTGGAGCTGTCCGGCGCGCCGCTGGAGAACCTGCACCAGACCTGCGCCGAGACCGGCCGCCACCTGGAACAGGTCAAGGCGATCGGGGCCAGGACCGGCACGGCCTTCCTCGGCCTCGGCATGTGGCCCGACAAGACGCGCGCCGAACTGCCGATCATGCCCAAGGGCCGCTATGAGATCATGCTGCGGCACATGCCGCGGGTCGGCGCGCTGGGCCTCGACATGATGCTG
>CAZFPW010000346.1:0-2611 GCA_964520765.1 uncultured Novosphingobium sp. | reverse complement strand
CCGAAGCGCGGATTTCCGAGGTTCTCGGCATGCCGGCCGCCGCCATGACGTCATCGGGAATCGAGGCGCCCGGCCAACTCGCCAGCCACTATGCGCCGGGAAAACCGGTCAGGCTCGATGCGGAAACGGCGCGGGGCGACGAGTTCCATATCGGCTTCGGGCCGATTGCCGGCGACTGGAATCTTTCGGCCACGGGCGACTTGGCCGAAGCGGCTTCACGGCTCTACGGCGCCTTGCACGGCGCCGCCGCGTCTGCCCGACCCAGGATCGCGGTCGCGCCGATTCCCGGCGAGGGCATCGGCGCCGCCATCAACGACCGCCTGCGCCGCGCGGCGGCCTGACCCCCGATTACATCGATTGCAAACGTGTCGGTTTGCGACGGTCTGCATTCCACCCAATGCCGCTCAGCCTGAGCTTGTCGAAGGCCATGGGCAAACCTTGCCCCAAGCCGCTGCGAACCTCACGGCACAGGTATCGCGTGGCTCCTTCGGCGAAGCTCAGGACAGGCTTCGACAAGCTCAGGCTGAGCGGGGGCTGGCTGATTGCGGCTCGATCTGCCACGTTTGCAAATGATATAACCGCCAAAGCGAAAGGGCCGCTCCTTGCGGAACGGCCCCCTCGGTGATCTCGAAACTTGCCGGGTTCAGGCCGTGGCCGCCGCGGTCTCGTAATACTTGGGGGCATGCTCGTTGAGGATCGCGAGGATCTTCTTGAGCGCGGCCGGCTCGTCGGTCTTTTCCATCGCCGCCAGCTCGCGAGCGAGGCGCGACGAGGCGGCCTCGAAGATCTGGCGTTCGGAATAGGACTGCTCGGGCTGGTCGTCGGCGCGGAACAGATCGCGGGTCACCTCGGCGATCGACACGAGGTCGCCCGAGTTGATCTTGGCTTCGTATTCCTGGGCGCGGCGCGACCACATGGTGCGCTTGACCTTGGGCTTGCCCTTCAGCGTGTCCAGCGCCTCGCGCAGGGTCTTGTCGGACGACAGCTTGCGCATGCCGATCGACTCGACCTTGTTGACCGGAACGCGGAGCGTCATGCGCTCCTTCTCGAAGCGCAGGACATACAGCTCCAGCCGCATGCCGGCGATGTCCTGCTCCTGCAATTCGATCACCCGGCCAACGCCGTGCTTCGGATAAACGACGTAATCCCCAACATCGAAGGCGTGCGCCTTGGTTGTCATCAATCGTCCTTTCGCCTGCAGGTGACCCCCGGTTGCCGCCTGAGGAGGCGGGGGGTGACAATCGCCACACGCGCGGCGGATGTCCCCATCAACCGTTTTGTGCCGATCCTGCCTTTCGTGGTGCCAGGCTGCCAGATGGGCGCGAAGGCCCGGCAGTCGCTGGATTATATAGCACCTCGGCAACAAAATTGCCAGAGGCGAGAATCCATGGGGGATTCCCGCCTCATGGGGCCGGCGATTTCGGAATGCCGAAAGGGCTTAGTCGCCTTCGCCGGGCTCGGGCGAGAAGTGCTGCTCGAACTTGCCCTCGACGCCCTTCCACTCGTCGGCGTCGGCGGGAGCTTCCTTCTTGGAGGTGATGTTCGGCCAGTCGGCGGAATATTTGGCGTTGAGTTCCAGCCACTGCTCCAGCCCGCTCTCGGTGTCGGGCAGGATCGCCTCGGCCGGGCACTCGGGCTCGCAGACGCCGCAGTCGATGCACTCGCTGGGGTTGATGACCAGCATGTTCTCGCCTTCGTAGAAGCAGTCCACGGGGCAAACTTCCACGCAATCCATGAACTTGCAGCGGATACAGGCGTCGGTGACGACATAGGTCATGGCTGCGGTTCCCCTTCGGCCAAATGGCAATTCAGCCCGCCGCTAGGGGATTATTCCGCGTCTCGTCAAGCACGCGATAGCAGGATTGCGCTTCGCTGGCCGGTCCGCGTCTTTCCGGCAACGCCAGGACCTCCACCACGCGGACCCCGGCGGGCAGGGGCAGGACGAGCACGTCGCCGATCCCGACTCCCTGATGCGCGCGCTCGATGCGCCGGCCGTTGAGGCGGATGTGGCCCTGCCCGACCATCGCCTGTGCGATACCGCGCGTCTTGGTGAAGCGCAGGAACCACAGGAGCTTGTCGATTCGCATCGTCATCTGACCAGCGCGGCGAGGGCCGCGAAGGCGCCGTCGCGCTTGGGCGCGGGCGGGCGGGACTCGGGCCGCCGGGGCGGCCGCCAGCGCCAGGCGGTCGGCGTGGATGGGCCGAACGCGCCCTCGGGCAAGGCCTTCGGCACCGACGGCTGGAAGCCGGCCAGGCGCAGCAGTTGGGTGTGGCTCTCCACCGTCAGGCCCATCGAGCGGGCGAGGGCCGGATCGATGGCGAAGCTCCGACGCGGCCGGGCCGTGCGGGCGGCGTGGGCTTCGAGGATGAGCTTTTCGGCCAGGTCGACACGCAGCGCCTGCCTGCCCAGCCGGCGATAGCCGAGCGCGAGCCGGCCGGCCGGGACGACCGGCGGCATGTCCGGCAGCACCGGCAAGGGTGCGAAACCCTTGATCGCGGCCAGTTCCCGCCACAGCGCCAGCGGGGCGGGGCGCAGCATGGAGGGCATGAACAGGTCGAGCGCGCCCACTCGCACGCCGAGGGCGCGCAGGCGGTCGCGCTGCTCCTTGCC
>CAZFPW010000345.1:0-2618 GCA_964520765.1 uncultured Novosphingobium sp. | reverse complement strand
ATCATCTCCGCCAGCCGGACAGACGAAAGGGGCCGAGAGATTGTCTCTCGGCCCCTTTTCATGGGTGGGCGGGGCGTCAGTTGGCCGGCGTGGTCGGCAGCAGGTGCCAGATGCCGCCCATGCCGTCGCCGGTCGCCGTGCCTTCGCTGTCGCGGACGAAGGTATAGACGGGCTTGCCGTCATAGGCCCATTGCCCGGTGCCGTCGGGGCGGGTGACGATGGTCCACTTGCCGGTCGGCTTGGCCCCGGCGGGCGCGGCGACGGCCGGCCAGGCGGCCAGGCAGCGGTCGACGCAGTTCGACTTGCCGGGCTCGTCGCGATCGTAGGTGTAGATCGGCTTGCCGCCGTCGAGCGTGCGCAGCACGAAGACGTCGCCTTCCTTGATCGTCTGGACCTGGGGCGGAACGGCCGGCGGCTGCGCGGCGGCGGCAAGGGCGAATAGCAGGAAGGACATGGCAGGATCTCCTCTGGTCTTGGCGGCGCAAGGTATGTTCTTGTTTTCAGCGCGCGGAGAGTACGATCGCCTGCCCGTCGCGCAAAGACCATAAATGTCGCGAGGTGTCGTGGCGGAAATCAGGCCATCGGTGCGGGGCCGCGGCCCCAATGTCCGCGGCCCCCGGCGCCTGTCGTCACTCCCACTCGATCGTGCCCGGCGGCTTCGACGTATAGTCGTAGACCACGCGGTTGATGCCCTTGACCTCGTTGATGATCCGGGTCGCGACGCGGCTGAGGAAGGCGGCGTCGAAAGGATAGATGTCGGCGGTCATGCCGTCGGTGCTGGTCACAGCGCGCAGGGCGCAGACGTTGTCGTAGGTGCGCCCGTCGCCCATCACGCCCACGGTCTTGACCGGAAGCAGCACGGCGAAGGCCTGCCAGATCGCGTCGTAGAGCCCGGCGTTGCGGATCTCCTCCAGGTAGATCGCGTCGGCCTTGCGCAGCACGTCGCAGCGCTCGCGCGTGACCTCGCCGGGGATGCGGATGGCGAGGCCGGGGCCGGGAAAGGGGTGGCGGCCGACGAATACGTCGGGCAGGCCCAGTTCGCGGCCCAGCTCGCGCACCTCGTCCTTGAACAGCTCGCGCAGCGGCTCGACCAGCTTCATGTCCATCCGCTCGGGCAGGCCGCCGACGTTGTGGTGGCTCTTGATCGTCACCGAGGGCCCGCCGGTGAACGAGACGCTCTCGATCACGTCGGGATAGAGCGTGCCCTGGGCCAGGAACTCGGCCCCGCCGATCTTCTTCGCCTCGGCCTCGAACACGTCGATGAAGGTCTTGCCGATGAACTTGCGCTTGGCCTCGGGGTCGGTCGTGCCGGCGAGGCCGCCCATGAACAGGGTGCTCGCGTCCACGTGGACCAGCGGGATGTTGTAGTGGCCGCGGAACAGCGAGACGACCTGCTCGCTCTCGCCAAGGCGCATCAGCCCGTGGTCGACGAAGACGCAGGTGAGCTGGTCGCCGATCGCCTCGTGGATGAGGACGGCGGCGACGGCGGAATCGACGCCGCCCGACAGGCCGCAGATCACCCGGCCGGTGCCGACCTGGGCGCGGATCTCCTCGATCTTGGTCTTGCGGAACTCGGCCATGGTCCAGTCGCCGGCCAGGCCGCAGACGTGGCGGACGAAGTTCTTGTAGAGCTTCGCGCCGTCGGGGGTGTGGACCACCTCGGGGTGGAACTGCATCGCGTAGATGCGCTTCTCGTCGTTGGCGATGACGGCGAAGGGCGCGCCGGGGCTGGAGGCGACGGGGCGGAAGCCGGGGGCGAGCCGCGTCACCTTGTCGCCGTGGCTCATCCACACCTGATGGCTCTCGCCCTCGCTCCACAGCCCGTCGAACAGGACGCAGCTATCGGAAATCTCGATGAACGCGCGGCCGAACTCGCCCGAATCGCCGGGCAGGACCTCGCCGCCCAGCTGGTGCATCAGGGCCTGCTGGCCATAGCAGATCGCCATGATCGGCAGGCCGCTCTCCAGGATGACCTCGGGAATGCGCGGGCCGTCCGCGTCGAGCACCGAAGCCGGGGAGCCCGACAGGATGATCCCCTTGGGCTTCATCCGGGCGAAGGCCGCTTCGGCGGAGCCGAACGGCGCGATCTCTGAATAGACCCCCGCCTCGCGCACGCGGCGGGCGATGAGCTGGGTCACCTGGCTGCCGAAATCGACGATCAGGATGGAATCTGCGGGCTGGACAGTCATGGCAAGCCGTTAGTCGCGCGGCTGGCGGGAGTCTAGGCCGGGCGGGCCGTCAGCGCACCGCAAATCCAGTTGCAAAAACTGCAACAACTCGGCCCGTCTTTGCACGTGCACACTTTATCGTAAGATTTATATTGCAAGTGCGAAATGAGTTCGCAGCCGCACATGCGGAAAGAAACAGGAGGCAAAAGACATGGATCGGATCGTTCGCAATGCGATCGGTATCGCGGTGGCCATCGGCACCAGCGGTCTGATGTTCGCAGTCACCCTCGCCTGATGGCGGGGAAATCGCGCCGGCTCCTCGCCTGACGCCGCGATTTTTCGCGGCTCGACGAGGAGCCGTGCAGCGCTTCCGGTGAGCGCATTCTCAGATCACCGGAACCGGATACTTCCGAATATTCGCGTCGGCCGTCGCCAGGGTGAACCCTCCGG
>CAZFPW010000344.1:0-2641 GCA_964520765.1 uncultured Novosphingobium sp. | reverse complement strand
ATGTCGGGCGCGGTGCTGGGCTTTCCCTTCGACATCCACACCGGCGGGATCGACCACCGCGAGATCCACCACCCCAACGAGATCGCCCAGAACCAGGCGCATTGCTGCACCAACGGGCTGGACGTGGCGGCCAATTCCGGCGCTCGGCTATGGATGCACAACAACTTCCTGGTCGAGCGCTCGGGCAAGATGAGCAAGTCGAGCGGGGAGTTCCTCCGCCTGCAACTGCTGATCGACAAGGGCTATCACCCGCTGGCCTACCGCCTGATGTGCCTCCAGGCCCACTATCGCAGCGAGCTGGAGTTCTCCTGGGAAGGCCTCGGCGCGGCGCTGACCCGGCTCAAGCGGCTGGTGATGGCGGTGGCCAACCTGCGCCAGCAGGCCCAGCCGGCGGACGAGGCGGGGCCGCGCTTCGCGGACCATCTCGCCCGGTTCGACGCCGCTGTGTCGGACGACCTCAACACCCCGGTCGCGCTGACCGTGCTGGAAGAGGCGGTGGCGCTCAAGAAGGTCGATGCGGGCCAGAAGCTGGCGGCGATCGCGGCGATGGATGGGGTTCTCGGGCTGGACCTGCTGGCGATCGACCGCGCCGCCCTGCGCATCCGCCCCAAGGCCGCGCGGATCGCCGAGGCCGAGATCGAAGAGGCGCTCGCCGCCCGCAAGGAGGCCCGCGCCGCCAGGGACTTCGCCCGCTCCGACGCCCTGCGCGACGAGCTTGCCGCCCAGGGCGTCGAGGTCATGGACGGCGATCCGCTCGGCTGGGAGTGGAAGCTGGCGGAATGAGGCTCTGGCGGCTCGTCCGGTCGGCGCAGGTGGCGCTCGACGGGGCGGGGCCGCTCAGGCACGGCGGGCGCTACACCTCGCCGGGGCGGCCGGTGGTGAACTTTGCCAGCGAGCCCGGCCTCGCGGTGCTGGTGGCGCTGCGCTACCTGCCGCGCGACCTTGCCGGCGTGCCCGACGACTACCTGCTCGGCTGGACCGAGGCCGACGCCGTGCCCGAGCGCCTGCCCGCCGACGAGAGCCGCGCTACTGGCGATGCCTGGCTGGAATCCTGCCGCTCGCTGCTGGCCGCCGTTCCCTCGCAGGTGCTGCCGGAGGCGGACATCGTGATGATGAACCCGCTGCATCCCGACGCCGCCCAGGTGCCGCCGCTCGTCACAAGGCCTTTCAATTTTTCCGAATGCCTGCATGTTCCGCCCATGCTCGGGGAATTCGAGAAGGGGTAAGCGCATGAGCACAATCCTGGCGGCGGTCCTGCTCGCGGCGGCGGGCGCTCCGGCGGGCACGCCCGAGGCGGCCGTGGCGGCGATCTACGCGCCCTATTCGGGGCCCGCGAGTACGACGGCATCGTGGGACTATCCGATCTATACCCGCCAGACCGCCGACCTCGTCGCCCATTGGCGGCGGATCACTCCGCAGGACGAAACCGACGAGCTGAGCGACGGCGACTGGCTCTGCCTGTGCCAGGACTTCGACAGCCAGGCCTTCAAGGCCGAGGTTCTCACGCGCCGGGACGTGCGGGGCGAGGCGCGGCTCGCGGTCCGGCTCGACCTCGGCCACGGCGCCCGGCGCGACGTCCAGATGGTGCTGAAGCGCGAAGGCGGGGCCTGGAAGCTGGACGATCTCTATGCCGCGCCCGATTTCCCCAACGGCCTCCGGCAGAAGCTGCAGGAGGTCATCCTGGAAGCGTCGATTCCGTGAAGAGAACGATCGCCGTTCTAAACCCGCTCATCGCCCGGTTCGTCGAAGGACGCCTGCCCGGCTGGCTCGACTTGCGCTGGTTCCATAGCTCGGATGAACTGTTCGCGCTGGCGCCCCTGGCCGAGATCGGCTGGTTCGACAGCTTCGACCTGCCGTCGACATATCGGGCCGCGCGGCTGGCGACCAATCTCGAATGGCTCAACACGCTGTCCGCCGGGGTCGATCCGTTCCCGCTGGAGATGCTCCGCGAGCGCGGCGTGATCCTGACCAACGGGGCCGGGCTGAACGCCGTGCCGATAGCCGAATATGTCGTCATGGGCATGCTGGTGATCGCCAAGGGCTATCGCGAGGTGGTCCGCGCGCAGGACCGGCATGAATGGCTGACGGAGGCGCCGGGACGGATCGAGCTGGCCGGGACGCGGGCGCTGATCCTGGGGGCGGGCGGCATCGGCGGCCGGGTGGGCGAGCTGCTGCGGCCCTGGGACGTGGACGTGACCGAGGCGCGTCGCCACCCCGCGCCCGGCGTGCTGAGCGGAGACGAATGGCGCGCCCGCCTGGGCGAGTTCGACTGGGTGATCCTGACCGTCCCATCCACCCGGGAGACCGACAAGCTGATCGGCGCGGCGGAACTGGCCGCGATGAAGCCCGAGGCCGCGATCCTGAACTTCGCGCGCGGCGCGGTGATCGACCAGACGGCGCTGGTCGCCGCCTTGCGCGAAAAGGCCATCGCCGCGGCCTTCCTCGACGTGACCGATCCCGAACCCTTGCCGCCCGATCATCCGCTCTGGACGTTGGAGAACTGCCACATCTCGATGCACCTGTCGGGCCGCTCGCAAAGCACCTTGTACCGGCGCAGCGCGGAGCGGTTCCTGGCGAACCTCGAACGCTATGGGCGAGGGGAGCCGCTGGAGCATCGGGTGGATCTGGCGCGCGGGTACTA
>CAZFPW010000343.1:0-2643 GCA_964520765.1 uncultured Novosphingobium sp. | reverse complement strand
TCCTCCGGTTCGAGCGGCTCGTCGGGTTCGTCGAGCAGCGGTTCCTCCGGCGGTTCGAGCAGCTCGTCGTCGAGCGGCAGCTCGAGCAGCAGCTCCAGCGGTTCGTCGAGCACCAGCTCCTCGGGCGGCAGCAGCGGCTCGTCGGGCGGTTCCTCCTCGACCGGCGGTTCCAGTTCCTCGTCGAGCGGTTCGAGCGGCTCCACCTCGACCTCGTCGGGGGGCAGCTCCAGCTCCGGCGGTTCGACCTCGACCTCGGGCGGTTCGTCCTCCTCGTCGAGCGGCGGCTCCAGCACGAGCAGCTCGGGCGGCAGCACCTCGACTTCGAGCGGTGCGACCTCGGGCGGATCGACCAGCACCTCCAGCAGCACCAGCACCTCGTCGTCGTCTTCCAGCTCGAGCAGCTCATCGAACAGCTCCTCGACCTCGGGCAGCACCTCGACGACCGGGGGCCACGAGGTTCCGGCCCCGCCGATGCTGGTCCTGTTCGGCGCGGCCGCAGCTACCCTCGCCGCGCGGCGCCGCTTGGCCCGCAAGAAGGCGGCCTGACACACTTCCCCGAGCGAACCGGGAAAAAAGAGGGCGGTCCCTGCGGGGGCCGCCCTTTTTACTGCGTTGGAGAGGAAACCCAGCCGATCGCGGGATCGGCGGTGCTGATCAGCCCGCCCAGTTCCCAGACGTTGCGGTAGCCGTAGCCGTGAAGATTGATGAAGGTCGGGATGTTGAGCGCCAGGGGCGCGGCCTTCAGCGCAATGGGCGCGCGGTGGTCGGTGAAGTTGTTGTTGCAGTAGATGAAGATCGGCCGGTTCGGATCGTCGCCCAGCGTGTCGCGCAGGGTTTCCGGCGTGAAGTCGCTGAACGGCAGGTTCACCGCGCCGCGCAGGTGCCCGCGCGCGAAGGCGGAGGGCGAGCGGGCATCGAGCAGGATTGCTCCCTCGGCCCGGGCGCGCTGCGCGAATTCCGTCCAGGGCAGGCGGTGCTTCTCGCGGATCGGACCCAGGTTCTGCACCAGTTGCGAGAACCCGGCGTAGTCGATCTGCGGGTTGTCCTGCGCGGCGACGGGAGTCGCCAGCAGCGCGAGCGCCAGCAGCGGCGCCGCAGCGTAGTTCCTGCTCATCGTCCCATTTCTCCGCCCCCGGAAGCGCGCAGGCTGTGACGGGCGAGTTTTATCGGCGCTGAACGACGAAGCCCCGCCCTGCTCGCGCAGGACGGGGCTCATGCAGCCGTCGAAGGGAAAATCAGGCAGCCAGCTTGCGCAGCACGTAGTGCAGGATGCCACCATTCATGAAGTATTCGACCTCGTTGGCGGTATCGATGCGGCAGAGGGCGGTGAAGGTGAACTTCGAGCCGTCCTTGCGAGTGACTTCCACTTCCACGTCCTGGCGCGGCTGGAGGTCCGCGACGCCCTTGATGGTGAAGCTGTCGTCGCCGGTCAGACCCAGGCTCTGGCGGGTCTGGCCGTCCTTGAACTGCAGCGGCAGCACGCCCATGCCGACGAGGTTCGAGCGGTGGATGCGCTCGAAGCTTTCGACGATCACGGCGCGCACGCCCAGCAGGTTGGTGCCCTTGGCGGCCCAGTCACGCGAGGAGCCGGTGCCGTATTCCTTGCCGGCGACGACCACCAGCGGGGTGCCGTTGGCCTTGTGGGCCATGGCCGCGTCGTAGATCGACATGACCTCTCCGTTGTAGACGGACATGCCGCCTTCGACGCCGGGGACCATCTCGTTCTTGATGCGGATGTTGGCGAAGGTGCCGCGCATCATCACTTCGTGGTGGCCGCGGCGCGAGCCGTAGGAGTTGAAGTCCGCCTTGGCGACCTGATGCTCCATCAGCCACTTGCCGGCCGGGCTGTCGACCTTGATCGAGCCGGCGGGGGAGATGTGGTCGGTGGTGATCGAATCGCCCAGGATCGCCAGCGGACGGGCCTCGACGATGTCGGAGACCGGGGCCGGGGTCATCGTCATGCCCTCGAAATAGGGCGGGTTGGCGATGTAGGTCGATCCGGCGCGCCACTGGTAGGTGTCGGAGCCGGTGACGTTGATCGCCTGCCAGTGCTTGTCGCCCTTGTAGACGTCGGCGTAGCGGGCCTGGAACATGCCGCGGTCCATGCAGCCGGCCATGGTCTCCGCGACCTCGGCGTTGGTGGGCCAGATGTCCTTGAGGTAGACGGGCTGGCCGTCGCCGCCCAGGCCGATCGGCGTGGTGGTGAAGTCCTGCGTCACCGTGCCCTTGAGCGCATAGGCGACGACCAGCGGCGGGCTGGCGAGGAAGTTGGCGCGCACGTCCGGGCTGACGCGGCCTTCGAAGTTGCGGTTGCCCGAGATGACCGAGGCGGCGACGATGTTGTTCTCGTTCACGGCCTTGCTGATCGGCTCGGCCAGCGGGCCGGAGTTGCCGATGCAGGTGGTGCAGCCGTAGCCGACCAGGTTGAAGCCGATCGCGTCGAGGTGGGACTGGAGGCCCGCCTTCTCGAGATAGTCGGTCACGACCTGGCTGCCGGGGGCAAGGCTGGTCTTGACCCAGGGCATCGGCTTCAGGCCGCGCTCGTTGGCCTTCTTGGCGACGAGGCCGGCGGCGACGAGGACGCCGGGGTTCGAGGTGTTGGTGCAGCTCGTGATCGCGGCGATCACCACGTCGCCGTCACCG
>CAZFPW010000342.1:0-2644 GCA_964520765.1 uncultured Novosphingobium sp. | reverse complement strand
GCCTTGGCCGGGCCGGCGCCGCCGAAGTCCATCTTGCTGGGATCGCTCTCGGCCAGGTTGTCGGGGTCGAGGCCCGCCGCGCGGATCGAGGGTTTCAGGTAGTTGCCGTGAACCCCGGTGAAGAGGTTGGTATAGACGATGTCGGCGGCGCGGCCGGCGACGATCTGCGCCTTGTAGGCCTCGGGCGCATTGGCCTCGTGCGTGGCGATCCACGGGCTGCCGACATAGGCGAAATCCGCGCCCATGGCCTGGGCCGCCAGGATCGAGCGGCCGTGGGCGATCGCGCCCGACAGAGCGACAGGGCCGGCGAACCAGGCGCGGATTTCCTGCATCAGGGCAAAGGGGGATTGCGATCCGGCATGGCCGCCCGCGCCGGCCGCGACGGGAATCAGCCCGTCCGCGCCCTTTTCCACCGCCTTGCGGGCGAAGGCGTCGTCGATCACGTCATGGAACACCAGGCCGCCCCAGCCGTGGGCCGCCCGGTTCACCTCCTCGCGCGCGCCCAGGGAGGTGATGAGCAGCGGCACCCGCCATTTCTCGCAGGTCGCCATGTCGGCTTCCAGCCGGTCGTTGCTGCGGTGGACGATCTGGTTGACGGCGAAGGGCGCCGCCGGCCGCTCCGGGTGGGCGCGGTCGTGCGCGGCCAGTTCCTCGGTGATGCGGTGCAGCCATTCGTCGAGCTGGCTCGCCGGGCGCGCGTTCAGCGCCGGAAAGCTGCCGACGATCCCCCCCTTGCACTGGGCGATGACCAGGTCGGGACCGGAGACGATGAACATCGGTGAGGCGATGACTGGCAGGCGCAGGGCGTCGAAGAGGGCGGGCAGCGGCTCGGGCATCGGTGTTCCCCAGTTTGATCGAGCGTTTAATCGAGCGATTAAACCGCCCTTAGCACGCCGGGTTTCGCTGTCGAGGGTCAGTTGGGGCATTGCGGTTTGCTGAACATCTGTCCAATGACGAAGGCCACAGCAATCGTATGCATTGCCCGCAGCCGGGCTTGGAAAGGGATGGGATTCATGGCCACGCAGACGCTCGATACCTCGGACATCGACCAGTACCTGGGCAAGCCGGTCGACTCGTCCAGCCTGCGCGAGCCGATCGCCCCCAACGACATCCGCCGCTGGGTGCACGCCATGCACTATCCCAACCTGCTCCACTACGATCCCGATTTCGCGGCGGAGAGCCGGTGGGGCAAGCTGATCGCGCCGCAGAGCTTCTGCATCGCCACCGACGACGGCCACGGCGCGGCTCCGGCCTGCGTCGGCAACATCCCCAATTCGCACCTGCTGTTCGGCGGGGACGAGCACTGGTTCACCGGCGTCCGCGTCCAGCCCGGCGACATGGTCGCGAACGAGCGCATTCCCTTTGACTACGTGGTCAAGGAAACCAAGTTCGCCGGCCCGACCTGCTTCCAGCGCGGCGACAACAACTTCACCAACCAGAACGGCGAGCTGATCCTCAAGCAGCGCTCCACCTCGATCCGCTACCTCGCCCATGCCGGCGGCGAGACGGTCAACACCGAGGAGTTCGAGGAGCCGGAATGGACCGCCGAGGAGCTGATCCAGGTCGAGAAGCGCCGCTTTGCCTGGATTCAGATGATGCACGACCTTGGCCACAAGGAGCGCTGGTGGGATGACGTGAACGTGGGCGACGACCTGCCGGAGCGGGTTTTCGGCGTCCACTCGATCGCCAGCTTCGCCACCGAATGGCGCGCCTATATCGTCAACAACTGGGGGACGATGAACCTGCGCAAGCAGGACCTCGCCGGGGTCGGCTTCTCCGAGGAGATGGGGATCTGGGAGAACGATCCCGACATGATGAAGACCGACCCGTTCCTGACCGACGGCGCCTATTACGGCCCCTCGCGCGGGCACCTGTTCCCGGCCTGGGCGCGGCGCATCGGCATGCCGCGCGGCTATGGCTACGGCGCCTCGATGGGGGCCTGGGGGATCGACTATCTCGCCGGCTGGGCGGGCGAGCACGGCATGGTCGTCCACGCCATCTCCAACTATCGCGGCCCGGCGCTGACCGGCGACATCACCGTCCAGACCGCCGAGGTGGTCGACAAGTCGGTGGACGAGGAAGGCCGCCACCTGGTCCACGTCAAGCACAAGATGGCCAACCAGAAGGGCACGATCCTGGCCACCGGCTCGGCCGAGATCGCCCTTCCGAAAAAGCCCGCCTAACCCATCGCATCCGCATCCAAGGAGTACCCGAATGGCCACCCTCGATTGTTCCGATCTCGACAATTACATCGGCAAGCCGATGCAGCCCGCCCGCATGGTGGAGGCCGTGGCCAATACCGACATCCGCCGCTGGGCCCAGGCGATGCACTATCCCAACCGGCTGCACTACGATTCGGCCTATGCGCTGGAGAGCCGCTTCGGCCAGCTCGTCGCGCCGCAGTCCTTCCCGGTGACGATGGATGACGGCCACGGCTCGGCCCCTTCGTGCATCGGCCTGATCCCCAATTCGCACATGCTGTTCGGCGGGGACGAGTGGTGGTTCTACGGCCCCAAGATCGTCGCGGGGGACCGCATCTGGAACGAGCGCATCCCCTTCGACTACGTCGTCAAGGAGACGAAGTTCGCTGGCCCGACCTGCTTCCAGCGCGGCGACAACTTCTACTACAACCAGCACGGCGACC
>CAZFPW010000341.1:0-2650 GCA_964520765.1 uncultured Novosphingobium sp. | reverse complement strand
AGTCTGGGCCGTGTCTCAGTCCCAGTGTGGCTGATCATCCTCTCAGACCAGCTAAAGATCGTCGGCTTGGTAGGCCATTACCCCACCAACTACCTAATCTTACGCGGGCTCATCCCTCGGCGATAAATCTTTGGACCGAAGTCATCATCCGGTATTAGCACAAATTTCTCTGTGTTATTCCGAACCGAGGGGCAGATTCCCACGCGTTACGCACCCGTGCGCCACTAAGGCCGAAGCCTTCGTTCGACTTGCATGTGTTAGGCATGCCGCCAGCGTTCGTTCTGAGCCAGGATCAAACTCTCAAGTTTGTGTCACGAAACCACGGCACGGGAGAGTCCGAAAACTCTTGGCCCGCCAACCGCAGCATCGAACTTCGGGAGCCGATACCTGCACTTGTCAAACGTAATGGATACGAAGGACATGTTGTGGCATCGGCATATTTAAACCGGTATCCGGAGCCCAAAGACCCCCGGACCGGGCGCCGCCGCCCACATGTCCCTTCATCTAAATCAACGATTTCAAAGAGCCGCCGACAGAAACAGGCGGACAACCAATGCTCCCCGATTTTGCGACCGGGGGACTGTTGTCCGTCTATGTTGGCGACCGGGTGGAGGACCGTTTCTTTCGAAGCGGCGTCCCCGTCCGGTGAACAGCCCTCTAGATAGGGTCCGTGAGTCGGTCAACGACTTTTTGCATTTTTCTTTCAGTCTCCGGGAAAACGGCGAATTTCCGTGGGTTTGGAACGGCGGCTTTCGGGTGGGCCGCCCTTCGGGAGCCGGAGAATCGCGAATCTGGCGATTCCCGACCGGTGAATCGGGCGATTCAGACGGTGGGCGGGGTCCGTCTCGGGGTGAATCGCCTGTCGGCAGGAGAATCGCCGCCTCCAATCGTCATCCCGGGCTCGCCCCGGGACCGCTGGCCTCATCGATGGAACGTCGGACCCGGCCGACCGCGGTCCCGGGGCAAGCCCGGGATGACGAGGGCGGCGATCTTCTCGTTTCCTCTACGCGCGCGTGCGCGTGCGCGAGGGATCGCGCTATGGTTGCGAGATTCTTCACCTTTGCCCGCTAATCCGGCGCCATGAGCCAGACGACCCTAGCTGCGGACGCCCATCCGAGCGGCTTTGCCGATCGCGTGCGCAGCGCGGTGATCTGGCGCTGGGGCAGCCAGGTGCTCTCGCAGATCGTCACCTGGACCGTGACCATCATCATCGTCCGCCTGCTCGACCCGCACGACTACGGCCTCTTCGCCATGACCACGGCGGTGCTGGCCGCCTTCAACTTCCTCAACGGCTATGGCTTCGCCAACTCGCTGATCCCCGCGGACCAGGTCGACCGGCGCCAGGTCGGCCAGATCTTCGGCATGCTGCTGCTGGCGAACGGCGGGCTGGCGGTGGCGCAGTTCTTCGCGGCGCCGCTCGCCGCCGACTATTACAACCAGCCGCTGGTCGCCGACATGCTGCGGCTGCAGGCGGTGATCTTTCTCACCACCCCGTTCATCGCCCTGCCCACGGCGCTGCTCTCGCGCCGGCTCGATTTCAAGAGCCAGGCGCGGGTGAACCTGGTCAGCGCCTTCGCCGGCGCGGGGGTGGGCCTGACCCTCGCCGTGCTGGACTACGGGGTCTGGGCGCTGGTCTGGGCGCCGATCGCGATCTTCGCCACCCGCGCGCTGGGCCTGACGATCGCGGCACGGATGCTGGTACGGCCGATCTTCGATTTCCGCGGCGCGGGCGACATCGTGCGCTTCGGCTCGGCCCTGATGCTGAGCCAGGCGTTCTGGATCGTCCAGAGCCAGGCCGACATCGTCATCGCCGGCCGGATGTTCTCGGTCCACGACCTCGGGCTCTATTCCGAGGCGCTGTTCGTGGCCCTGATCTTCACCGGGCGGTTCCTGCCGCCGCTCAACGACGTGGCCTTTCCCGCCTATGCCGAGCTGGTCAAGGCCGGCCGGCCGATCGCCCCGGCCTTCCTTGCCGGGGTGCGGATGATCATGCTGGTCGCCGCGCCGTTCTACATCGGGCTCAGCCTGGTCGCCGGGCCGCTGGTCGAGACGATGTTCGGGCCGAAGTGGCTGGAGATGATCCCGATCCTCTCCGGCCTCGCCCTCGCCATGCCGGCGATGGCGCTGCAGATCTGCTGCTCGCCCGCCACCAATGCGCAAGGGCGCGCCCGCTCCTATCTGCTGACCAATGCCGCGGGCGCGGTGATCATGCCGGTCTGCTTCCTGATCGGGGTGCAATATGGCCCGGCGGGCCTGGTGGCGAGCTGGCAGGCCGCCGCGCCGCTGCTGCTGCTGGTGACGCTCGCCGTCACCCTGCCGCGGATCGGGGCGCGGTGGCTCGACCTGGCCCGTTCGCTCGTCCCGGTGGCGGTGTGCTGCACGGTGATGGCCGCCGTCGTCGCGCTGGTCCATGGCCAGATCGCGGGGCTGGCCGCGCCGCTCCAGCTCGTGCTGCTCGCGCCGGCCGGGGCGGCCGCCTATCTCGCCACGCTGCAGCTCGGCTGGCCCGAAGTGCTGCGCGACGGCTGGGCGATGATCGTCCGCCGCCCCCGGACCGAGGGCTGAGGCGGATGGCGACCGCACCGCTTCCCGCCCCGGCCGCGACCGGGCGCCCGTTCCGCCAGGCGCTGGTCCGGCTGCTGCGGCCCGG
>CAZFPW010000340.1:0-2658 GCA_964520765.1 uncultured Novosphingobium sp. | reverse complement strand
GCCTTCATGAACCAGGGCCAGATCTGCATGTCGACCGAGCGGATCATCGTGGTCGACGCCGTGGTCGATGCCTTCGCGGCGAAGTTCGGCGCCAAGGCCGCGTCGATGGCCAGCGGCGACCCGCGCGAGGGCAAGACGCCGCTCGGCGCGGTGGTGGACCGCAAGACCGTCGACCACGTCAATTCGCTGATCGCGGACGCCACCGCCAAGGGCGCGACGCTGCTTTCGGGCGGCCCGGCCGACGGCGTGCTGATGCCGGCGACGGTGGTGGACGGCGTGACCTCCGCGATGAACCTCTACCGCGACGAGAGCTTCGGCCCTGTGGTCGCCATGATCCGCGCGCGCGATGCCGATCACGCGGTGGAGCTGGCCAACGACAGCGAATACGGTCTGTCCGCAGCGGTCTTCACCCGCGACGTGGCCAAGGGGCTGGAAATCGCCCGCCGCATCCGTTCCGGCATCTGCCATGTGAACGGGCCGACGGTGCATGACGAGGCGCAGATGCCCTTCGGCGGCGTCGGCGCGTCGGGCTACGGCCGCTTCGGCGGCAAGGCGGGGATCGACAGCTTCACCGAACTGCGCTGGATCACGGTGGAGACCCAGCCCGGCCACTATCCGATCTGATCGGTGGCCGGGCGACGCCGGCCATATAGACCCGTAACGACGCGGGCGCCGTGTTTGGGACATGAAGAGGATCGAACGATGAAGCGGAGACTTTCGCCACCCTGGCAGCCTTCGGCATGATGACGGCTGCTCCTGCGCTGGCCCAGGCATCCGCCGCCCCGGCGAGCTTCGCGCATTACCGGCCCCAGGCGCAATTCGCCGAGATCGCGACCTCGCGAATCTATCTGCCCTTGCGCGATGGCGTGCGGGTGGCCGTGCGGATCGACCGACCGGCGGTGGACGGCAAGCCGGCCGAGGGGCGGTTCCCGGTGATCTGGCAGCACACCCTCTCGACCGAGCGGGAATCCAACTGGAACGGCAATAATCCCGGCCTGCCGCAGCTTCCGCAGACGCTGACGAAGCACGGCTATGTCGTCGTCCAGGTCGTGCGGCGCGGCAACGGCCAGTCCTTTGGCGAGATGCGCGGCTATCATGACCGCAACGAGGCGCAGGACGCCTATGAGATCACCCAGTGGCTCGCCGCTCAGCCATGGTCCGACGGCAAGGTGGGCATCTATGGCTGCTCCAACACCGGCGATGCCGCGGTCCAGTCGATGACCGTGCGCCCGCCGGCGCTGAAGGCGGTCTTTGCGGGCTGCTTCTCCTGGCACAAGTACGACGCCTTCCGGCGCGGCGGGATCTTCGCGCAGTGGGGCACCGGCCCGAACCGCACGATCGAGCAGGACATGGCCCTGAAGCCGATCGACGGCGACGAGGGCAAGGTCCTGCTGCGCCAGGCGGCCGAGGAGCACCAGCGCGCGGTCCGGCTGCTCGATCTGTGGGCGGGGCTGCCCTATCGCAATTCCTATTCCCCGCTCGTCGCCAGCCGCTTCTGGCAGGAGGGCAGCGCGGCCAACTATCTCGACCAGATCAAGCGTTCGGGCGCGGCGCTCTACGTGCTCGGCGGCTGGTACGACGAACTGCGCGACCAGGGCTTCGTCGCCCAGGCCAACGTGCCGGGCACACGGATCGTGGTGGGCCCGTGGAAGCACTGCAAGAACGACGACCTGGCCCTGCTAGATGAAGCGCATCGCTTCTTCGACCAGGAGCTGAAGGGGCTCGATACCGGCCTCAAGGCCGAGGACCCGATCCATTATTACACAATCAATGCGCCGGCCGGGCAGGAATGGCGCTCGGCCCCGACCTGGCCCGTGCCGGGGACGGAGATGCGCGCCTTCTACCTCGCGGGCAACGGCACCCTGGGGCAGAAGCCGTCGATGCTCAGGATCGCGCCGCGCCAGTTCGCGGTCGATTACGACATCAAGTGCCCGGACCCGAGCCAGGGCCCGAAGGAGACAGGCCCCTTCCAGCAACCCTGTTTCGTCGCGGGGGCGGGGGCGAGCTATGCCGACCGCCCGCTCGCCCGCGATACCGAGGTGACGGGCAGCCCGGTGGTCGACGTGTGGATCGCGGCGGATGGGCAGGACGCCAACCTCTTCGCCTATCTCGAGGATGTCGCGCCGGATGGAACGGTGCGGGTGGTGACGGAAGGGCGGCTCAAGGCCTCGCTGCGCGCCACGGCCACCGCGCCCTGGAAGATTCCCGGCGACTATCCCTGGCACCGCTCCTTCGTCGAGGACGCCCAGCCGCTCAAGCCGGGCGAGCCGGTCAAGCTGAGCTTCGACATGATGCCCAGCTCGTGGATATTCAAAGCCGGCCACCGCATCCAGATCACCCTGCGCGGCGCGGATGAGCGGGAGCGGCTGCGGGGCGATGGGCTGGCCCGGCGCATCACGATCCTGACGGACGTGGCCCATCCCAGCGTGCTGCGCGTGCCGGTGGTGAGCTCGGCGAAGGTGGTCAGGCGATGACCGGCCGGAGGAAAATCGGCATGCTGGCGGCGGCGCTTTGCTTCGGCTAGCGTGGCCGGGTGATGGAGCCTCAGGAAACCCGCCAGCGATGACCGAGGCCCCTGGGCGCAATCCGACCCTGGATGATGTCGCGGCGCATGCCGGCGTCTCCGCGGCGACGGTCAGCCGCTTCATCAACAACCCC
>CAZFPW010000339.1:0-2671 GCA_964520765.1 uncultured Novosphingobium sp. | reverse complement strand
ACGAAGGTCAGCAGGCGGCGCGGCTGGCGGCCGTACTTCCAGCCCACGTCCATGAACTTGCCATAGGCCGCGGTCGTCCCGCCATAGCCGACCAGGACCGAGACGTACTGCTTGCCCCCGGCGGAAAAGCTCATCGGCGCGCCGATGATCCCCAGCCCGGCGTCGAACCGCCACAGCCGCTTGCCGCTGCCCGCGTCATAGGCGTTGAACGTGCCCTCGGCCGTGCCCTGGAACACCAGGTTGCCCGCCGTCGCCAGGGTGCCGCCGTTCCACAGGAACTCGTTCTTCACCCGCCAGCGCTCCTTCTGCGCGACCGGGTCCCAGGCGACGATATAGCCGTGGCCGTCGCCCTCCTTCTCCACGATCGGCTCCAGCATCAGGCCCATGACGTTGAAGGCGTTCGCCGTCTGCGGCCCGTTCTTGTAGAACCGCGCGCCGATCTGCTGGATGGGGATATAGACCAGGCCGGTCCTGGGGCTGTAGCTCATCGCCTGCCAGTTGTGCCCGCCGACCGTGCCGGGCCAGAGCTTGGTCTCGCCGGTCTCGTAGCGGATGTTCGGTTCCTCGACCGGGCGGCCGGTCACAAGGTCGATCTCCTTGGCCCAGGTGATTTCCGTGGTCTTGCCGGGCTGGTTGAGCAGCTTGCCGGTCTTGCGGTCGAGCACGTAGAAGAAGCCGTTGGTCGGCGCGTGCATCAGCACCTTGGTCGGCACCCCGCCCAGGTTCAGCGTCGCCATCTGGATGTTGGGCGTCGCCTTGTAATCCCACGAATCGCGCGGGTTCTGCTGATAGTGCCAGATATATTTGCCGGTCTCGGCATCCAGCGCGACGATCGAGGCGGTATAGAGGTTGTCGCCCGTGCCGCCCGGATCACGCACCGTGGGATCGTAGCCGCCGGCATTGCCGACGCCGATATAGACGCGGTTCAGCTCGGGATCGAAGGTCATCCCGTTCCACACCGTGCCGCCGCCGCCGGTGCCCTTGGTAAAGTCCGCCGTCCAGGTCTTGGCGGCGGCCTCCATCGCCGGGTCGCCATTGTTGTTTTCGGGCTTGTTCTGCTCGGGCGTGCCGGGGACGGTGAAGAAGCGCCAGAGCTGCTGACCGGTCTTCGCGTCGAAGGCGGTGACGAAGCCGCGCGCGCCGAAGTCCGCCCCGGCATTGCCGATGATGACCTTGCCGTTCATCGTCCGGGGCGCGCCGGTCGAGATGTTGAACATGCCGGCGGGGACGGACTGGGTGACCCACAGTTCCTTGCCCGTCCTGGCGTCGAGTGCGATCAGCCGCCCGTCCAGCGCGGCGACGAAGACCCGCCCGTCCTCATAGGCGACGCCCCGGTTGGCCCCGAACGAGAAGTGCATCGCCGTGGGATTGTGCTTCCAGGTCTCGGGATCGTACTTCCAGAGCTGCTTGCCGCTGACCGCGTCGACCGCATAGACCGTGGCGTAGGAGCCGGAGAAATAGAGCACCCCGCCCACGGCGAGCGGCGTCGCCTCCAGCGTCACCTCGCCCGGCAGGTCGAGCGACCAGGCGAGGCCGAGCTTGCCGACATTGCCGCTGTCGATCTCGGTCAGGCGGGAATAGCCGGTTTCGTCCGCCCCGCCGCCGACGGCGGCCCAGTCCTCGGCCGTGCCGACGCCTTCCTCGGGCTGCACGGGGCCGATGGAGCAAGCGGAGAGGGCAAGCGCCGCCAGGGCAGGCAGCATCCAGTAACGGCGCATCTTTCCAGTTCCTCCCATCCTTCTCGCGCCTCTCTTCCATCGAGAGGGCGATGCCCCTTTCCCCTTGCGGAGCGGGGCTTCTCTTATTCCCCCGCCAGCTCCAGCAGGGCCGGCACCAGCTTGGGCCAGCTCTCGAACAGGCCCTTTTCCTGGCCCGCCATCACCGCCGTCGAGCGGTAGTTCCATTCGTCCTCGCGCCAGGGCGGCAGCAGCAGCCGGGACTGCGGGATCAGGCGGTGGACCCACAGGCTGGTCGTCTCGGTGTGGGAGAGGTCGCTTTTGTGGCTGCGGAACACCACGGTCGGCATGGTCAGCCGGGCGAAGTCCACCGGCTTCATGCCGGGCACGGGCGACACGTCGCTGGGCACGTAGGCCGCCGCCCAGCGCTGCATCACGGCGATGAAGGCGTCGGGGTCCATGGCCAGGATCGCATCCTTGGCCTTGGGGTTCTTGGCGAAGTTCTCGGCCCAGGAGGTCGCCTTGAGCACGGCCTCCATGCCGCCCTGGCTGGCCAGCGTCGCCGCCTCTCCGCAGTAATAGGTGGCAAGCTGCATCAGCCCGATCGGATCGCCGCTGATCCACCACAGGCCGAGGTGGGAGCACAGCTCCGGGTGGCGCGAGGCGGCGAGCAGGGAGACGCGCGACCCGCCGGAGCCGCCGACGATGGCCGTGGGGCCGAGGTCGAGGTGGCGGATCAGCCCGGCGAGCGCCTCGGCCTGGTTCTCCGATTCGCTCGTGCCGGCCAGGCAGACGTCGGAATGGCCGCAGTTGGGCCGGTCGTAGATGAGCACGCGCTTGCCCGCCTTGGCGAGGTCCTGCGCCATCTCGCGGATGCCCGGCGAATCCATGGTGAAGCGCCCGCCCGGCGTCAGGGCGAAGGGCTGGCCGCCCGCGTCCCCGATCAGCTCGTATTCGATGCCGACCGCATGGCCGAACACGTCGATCGTCGCGCG
>CAZFPW010000338.1:0-2679 GCA_964520765.1 uncultured Novosphingobium sp. | reverse complement strand
AGGAATGGGACACGATCCGCTCGCTCCACAGCCCGGACAAGCGGGTCGAGGACGCCTTGGCCGAAGCCCTGGGCGATGGGACGCTCGGCGATGGGGCACTGGGCGACCTGCTCGACGTCGGCACCGGCACGGGACGCATCGCGGAGCTGCTCGCCCCGCGCGCCGCCCATGTCACCGCCTTCGACAAGAGCCCGGAGATGCTCCGCGTGGCCCGCGCCCGGTTGCAGCATCTGCCGGCGGGCTCGGTCGACCTCGTCCAGGGCGACTTCACCGCCCTGCCCTTTCCCGATGCCGCGTTCGACACGGTGACCTTCCACCAGGTGCTGCACTACGCGCAGGAGCCCGAGGCGGTGCTGGCCGAGGCCGCGCGCGTCACCCGCCCCGGCGGGGCGATCGCCGTGGTCGACTTCGCCGCGCACGACCGCGAGGAACTGCGCACCCAGCACGCCCATGCCCGCCTCGGCTTCTCCGACGAGCAGATGCTCGCCCTGTTGACCGAGGCCGGCTTCGCCGCCGAGCCCGCCACGGCGCTTCCCGGCAAGCCTCTCACCGTCAAGATCTGGACCGCGCGCCGCTGCGCGCATACGGCGCCTGTGAAAGCCCTTCCCGCATGACCGACGAACCCCCTTCCGGCCCGCCCTTCGCCGAGTTGCCCGGCGACATCGCCGTGAGCTTCGAGTTCTTCCCGCCCAAGACGGAGAAGATGGAAGCGCAGCTCTGGAATGCGATCACCGAGCTTGCGCCGCTCGACCCCAGCTTCGTTTCGGTGACCTACGGCGCCGGCGGCTCAACCCGGGAACGGACCCATGCGACCGTCAGCCGGATCGTCAACGAGACCAGCCTCGCCCCTGCCGCCCACCTGACCTGCGTCGCGGCCAGCAAGGGCGAGATCGCCGAGATTGCCGACCAGTACTGGGATGCCGGGGTCCGCCACATCGTCGCCCTGCGCGGCGATCCACCCCCGGCGGACGGGGCGGCGTTCGTGCCGCATCCCGAGGGCTATGCCAGCGCCGCCGCCCTGGTCGAGGGCCTCAGGAATCGGCACGACTTCGAGATTTCAGTCGCCGCCTATCCCGAAGTCCATCCCGAGGCGCTGTCCGCCCAGGACGATCTCGACAACCTCAAGCGCAAGCTCGACGCGGGCGGCACCCGTGCGATCACGCAGTTCTTCTTCTCGACCGACGCCTATTTCCGCTTCCTCGACAAGGCGCTGGCGGCGGGCATCACCGCGCCGATCATCCCCGGCATCATGCCGGTGACGAGCTTCGCCGCGATCCGGCGGATGAGCGGCAATACCGAGATCCCCGCCGGGCTGGAGCGGATGTTCGAAGGGCTCGACGAACGGCCCGGCCCCCGCGCGCTGGTCGCCGCGGTCGCCGCCGCGGATCTCTGCCGCCGGCTCTACGCAGGCGGGGTGCGCGACTTCCACTTCTACACCCTCAACCGCGCCGAGCAGGCCTATGCGATCTGCCAGCTGCTGGGGGTGCGTCCCAAGGAGACCCTGTCATGAGCGCCGAAGCCGATTTCCGCGCCGCCGCCGCACAGCGCATCCTCGTGTTCGATGGCGGCTACGGCACCGCGATCCAGAAGCACTGCCTGTCCGAGGCCGACTATCGCGGCGATCTCGACCTGCCGCTGGACCAGAAGGGCAACAACGACCTGCTCTGCCTGACCCGCCCCGACATCATCGAGGGCATCCACGCCGCCTATTTCGCGGCCGGGGCCGACATGGTGGAGACCAACACCTTTTCGTCCACCACCATCGCCATGGCCGACTACGGCTGCGAGCACCTGGTGCGCGACCTCAACCTGGCCGCCGCCCGGCTGGCCCGCAAGGCCGCCGACGATGCCCAGGCCAAGGACGGCCGGCGGCGCTTCGTGACCGGCGCCATCGGGCCGACCAACAAGACGCTGTCGCTTTCGCCCGACGTCAACGACCCCGGCTTCCGCGAGGTCGACTTCGACACCCTCAAAGCCACCTACCGCGAGCAGTGCGACGCGCTGATCGAGGGCGGGGTGGACTTCCTGCTGGTCGAGACCTGCTTCGACACCCTCAACGCCAAGGTCGCCGGCATGGCCGCGCGCGAGGCCGAAGCGGCGGCGGGGCGCGAGGTGCCGCTGATGCTGAGCTTCACCATCACCGACATGAGCGGGCGCAACCTGTCGGGCCACACCATCGTCGCCTTCTGGTACGCCCTACGGCACCTGAAGCCGCTGACCATCGGCGCCAACTGCGCCTTCGGGGCGGACCTGCTGCGGCCCTACCTGATCGAGCTGGCCAAGGTCTCCGACGCGCTGATCCTGGCCTATCCCAACGCCGGCCTGCCCAACGAACTGGGCCAGTACGACGAGCTTCCGGCCCGTACCGCCGAGCTGATCCAGGAATGGGTCCGCGAAGGGCTGGTCAATGCGGTCGGCGGCTGCTGCGGCACGACGCCGGACCACATCGCGGCGATCGCCCGCGCCGTCGCCGGCCAGCCGCCGCGCAAGGTGCCCAAGCTGCCGGTGGAGACGCGGCTGGCCGGGCTGGAACCGTTCACGATGGCCGCCTAGGCCCATCGTCCCGGGCTCGACCAATAGAAGCAAAGCATGACCCAGAATTCCTCCTCCACCCGTTTCGTCAACATCGGCGAGCGCACCAACGTCACCGGATCAGCTTCTTGAACGCCGCCGATCCGG
>CAZFPW010000337.1:1431-2713 GCA_964520765.1 uncultured Novosphingobium sp. | reverse complement strand
TCGGGGTCAATCTCAACCGCGAATGGAACGAGCCGAGCATGGAGCGCTCGCCCGAAGTCGTCGCCATCCGGAACGCGATGGACGAAAGCGGGGTCGACTTCTCGATCGACGTCCATGGCGACGAGGCAATTCCGGCGGTGTTCTTCGCCGGTTTCGAGGGCATCCCCGCCTGGACCGATCGGCAGGGCGAGGGCTATGCCCGCTACCGCCGTATCCTCGAGCGCCGGACACCGGATTTCCAGACCAGGCGCGGCTATCCGATCGCCGGGCCGGGCCGGGCGAACCTGGCGATGTCGACCAACCAGCTCGCCCAGCGGTTCGGCGGCGTGGCGATGACGCTGGAGATGCCGTTCAAGGACCACGACGACAATCCCGACCCGATCCAGGGCTGGAGCCCGGAGCGGAGCAAGCTCCTGGCCCGCGAATGCCTGGCGGCCCTGGCGGAATGGCTGCAGGGATGAGCGTCCGGATGGCCAGGATGACGGCGGGGGCCGGGCGCTGGGCTTTCGTGCTGGCGTGCTTGCTGCTGCTTGCGGCGCGTCCCGCCTTTGCCGAGGAGCGCGAGTTCTGCCCGGCCCGGCCGGGCCAGACGACGCCGCCCTGCACCCTGGCGCCGGGCGAGGTCCAGATCGAGACCGGCTTCGCCACCTGGACCCGGACGAGCGATCCCGCCTCGCGCAGCGACACCCTGGAGCTGGGATCGAGCCAGTTGCGCGCGGGCCTGACCTCGCGGCTCGAGGCGCAGGTCGGCTGGACGCCGGTGGGGGTGCAGTGGGTCCGCGACAATGCGAGCGGGAAGGTCGACCGCCTGTCGAGCGTGGGAGACGTGATCCTGGGGCTGACCTACGGCCTTGCTGGAGCGGATGGGCCGATCGCGCTGCAGGGCTTCGTCTCGCTGCCGACCGGGGGCGCGGCGATCGGCGCGGGCGATTGGGGCGCGGGGGTGCGGCTGCCGATCCAGTTCGATATCGGCCACGGCCTGCAACTGGGCCTGACGCCTGAGGTCGACGCGGCCGTCAACGGTTCGGGCCAGGGCCGCCATCTCGCCTATGGCGGCGCGGCCGGGATCGGCCTGTCGTTGGGCGACAAGGTCCAGCTCGGGCTCGACGTCTCGGCCTTTCGCGACGAGGACCCGGACGGCGCGGAAACGCTGGTCAGCGCGGGCGCCTCGCTCGCTTGGCAGGTCGGCCGGGATAGCCAGCTCGATCTGGGCGGCACCATCGGCCTCAACCGCGCCAGTCCCGACGCCACGCTCTATCTAGGCATTGCCCACCGATTCTGA
>CAZFPW010000337.1:0-1331 GCA_964520765.1 uncultured Novosphingobium sp. | reverse complement strand
GGGGCGAGGCATGAACTACGAGACGGCGGACTTCTACAGCGACACCGCGCTGGTCGACGATCCCCACGCCTATTTCGATTTCCTGCGCGAAAAGGGCCCGGTCACGCGGTTGCCGCACCGCAATGTCGTGGCGGTGACGGGCTATGAGGAGACCGTCCAGGTCATGCTCGATACCGAGCATTTCTCCTCGATCAACGCCGTCGGCGGGCCGCTGCCGCCGCTGCCCTTCGCGCCGGAGGGGGACGACATCACCGCCCAGCTCGAGGCCCATCGCGGCAAGATTCCCTTCGCCGATCAGGTCGTGACCGAGCAGGGCGCGCGGCATCTCAACCTGCGCTCGATCGTCGCGACCCTGTTCACGCCGAGCCGGCTGAAGGCGCTGGAGCCGTCGCTGCGGGCGACCTCGGAAAACCTGATCGAGGAATTCGCCGCCGACGGGAAGGTCGATCTGGTCGCGCAATACGGCGGGCCCTATGCGACGCTGATCATCGCCGACCTGCTCGGCATCCCCGAATCGAGCCGCCGCAAGTACCGCAAGTGGCTCGAAGGCGCGGTCCCGGCGAAGATGGACGCCACGCCCGAGGACATGAAGGAGAACCCGATCGTCAATGTCGGCAAGGATCTGTTCGGGCTCATCACCAAGCGGCGGCTGATGAACAAGGCGCCGCTCAAGTGGTTCAAGGGCCTGGCGGGCTACAAGGCCCCCGACGGCCGCGACGACATCCTGACCGACCTCGCGCTCGCCCGGTTCCCCGACGGCACCCAGCCGACGCTGATCGACCTCACCGCGCTGGGCGCCTTCCTGTTCGGGGCCGGGCAGGACACGACGAATCGCCTGCTCGCCAACGGCTTCCGCGTCATCGCTACGCGCCCGGACATCCAGCAGGAGCTGCGCGACAACCCCAAGCGCATCCCCGACTTCATCGAGGAGCTGCTGCGCTTCGACGGCTCGGTGAAGAGCGGCGGGCGGATGTGCCAGAAGACGACCGTGCTCGGCGGGGTGGAGATCAAGGCCGGCACGACCATCCTGATGTCGCACATGGCCGCCAACCGCGATCCCAAGCGCTTCGCCGACCCGCATATTTTCGACATGAACCGCCCCAAGGCCAAGGAGCACCTCGCCTTCGGCCGCGGCGCCCACACCTGCATCGGCGCCCCCCTCGCCCGCCGCGAGGTCGCGGTAAGCATCGAGCGTCTGCTGGCGCGGATGGGCAATATCCGCCTGTCGGAGGCCCATCACGGGCCGGAAGGGGACCGGCGCTACTTCTACGAGCCGACCTATATCCTGCGCGCGATGAGCGCGCTGCACCTGGAGTTCGATCCGCTCTGAG
>CAZFPW010000336.1:0-2743 GCA_964520765.1 uncultured Novosphingobium sp. | reverse complement strand
CGCAAGGCCTCGATCAGGGCTTCGAGCTGGTCGCGGTCGCGCGCCTCGCACTCGATCTCGGTGGCGAGGCCCTTGGCCGGCAGGTGGGTGAAGACCCGCTGGTGGACGATCTCGATGATGTTGACGTTGTGGTCGTAGAACACCTTCGAGACGCGATAGAGCGAGCCAGGCCGGTCCTGCAGCACCAGCCGCAGCCGCGCGAGGCGACCGGAGCGGGCGAGGTCGCGCAGCAGCACGTTGGCGAGCAGGCGGGTGTCGATGTTGCCGCCCGACAGGACGATGCCGACCTTGCGCCCGGCGAAGATGTGCGGATGGGCGAGCACGGCGGCGAGGCCGGCGGCGCCCGCGCCCTCGACCACGGTCTTCTCGATCTGCAGCAGCAGGGCCAGGGCGCCCTCGATCTCGTTCTCGCTGACCAGCAGGAAATCGTCGAGCAGCTCGCCCAGGATCGCGCTCGTCATCCTGCCCGGCTCGAACACGGCGATGCCCTCGGCCAGGGTGTCGCCGCCGACCGGGCGCTGGGTGCCCTTCAGCAGGTTGAACATCGAGGGATAGAGCGCCGCCTCGACCCCGATCAGCTTGATGTCCGGCTTCATGTCGCGCGCGATCGTGCCCATGCCGGCCGAAAGCCCGCCGCCGCCGACGGGGATCGCCAGCACCTCCAGGTCGGGCACGTCCTCCAGCATCTCCAGCGCGACCGTGCCCTGCCCGGCCGCGACCTGCGGATCGTCGAAGGGGTGGACGAAGGTGAGGCCCAGCTCGACCTCCAGCTTGCGGGCATGGGCCGAAGCCTCGTCGAAGCTTTCGCCGTGGAGCACCACCGTGCCGCCGACCGCCTCGGTCTGCATGACCTTCACCACCGGGGTGGTGCGCGGCATGACGATCGTGACCGGGATGCCCAGCCGCGTGCCGTGGTACGAGAGCCCCTGCGAATGGTTGCCCGCCGAGGCCGCGATCACGCCGCGCGCCCGCTGCTCCTCGGTCAGCTGGAGCATGGCGTTGAGCGCGCCGCGCTCCTTGTAGGCGGCGGTGAACTGGAGATTCTCGAACTTGAGGTAGATCTCCGCGCCGGTGATCGCGCTCAGCGTCTTGCTGTGCAGGGTGCGCGTGCGCACCACCGCGCCGCCGATCCGCTCCGCCGCGGCCCGGACATCGGCGGCGGTGAGCAGCGGCGCGGCGCTGTCGGCGGGCTGGAGAGCGGCGGTGGACATAATGTCCGCGCCCTAACGGAATGTGCCGCGATAGGGAACCGCTATCGGCGTCCCTTGCGCGGGGAGACCAGCGAGACCAGCCCGACCACCACGATCACCGCCAGGGTATCCGCGATCCAGTCGCGCACGTCGCAGTCGCGGCCCAGCGCGGGGATCGACTGGAACATCTCGATCAGCGCGCCCAGGAACGACAGCCGCTCCACGATCCGCCAGCGCGGCATCCGGGGAAAGGCCATCACCGCCAGCAGCGCCAGGGTGGCGAAACCCATGATGTGCTGCAGCTTGTCGCCGATCCGGGGCGGCAGCTTCGGCGGGCTGGGCAGCAGCGCCAGCGTCACCGCGACGATGCAGGCGAGGATGAAGGCGGCCTGCAGGAACAGGATGAAGCGGCGATTGGAAAGGAGGCGCATGGCGCAAGCGGATAGAGCATTGATCCCGCCGCGCAAGATTGATGGATCGGCCCGAGCCGTTACAAGAGACGGCATGAGCGAGAAGCGACATGTATCGATGATCGGCCTGGGCGTGATGGGCGGGCCCATCGCCCGGCACATCGCCAAGGCCGGCCACCACCTGACCATCTACAACCGCACCCCCGCCCGCGTGGAGAAGTGGCTGGCCGACAATCCCGGCCTCTCCCCCCGCGTCGCGAGCGGCCCGGCCGACGCGGCGGCGAGCGCCGACGTGGTCATCACCTGCGTCGGCGACGACGACGACCTGTCCGACGTGGTGCTCGGCCCGCAGGGCGTCTTCACCACCCTGCGCCAGGGCGGGGTCTTCATCGACCATACCACGGTCTCCGCCCGCATCGCCCGCCAGGTCGCGGTCGAGGCGCGCGACCTCCAGGTCCACTGCGTCGACGCGCCGATGACCGGATCGCAGATCGGCGCGGAGAACGGCACCCTCACCCTGATGTGCGGCGGCCGGCCCGACGCGATCGAGGCGGCGCGGCCGGTGATGGAGGCCTATTCGCAGCGCATCGTCCACATCGGCAAGGCCGGCGCGGGCCAGTCGACCAAGGCGGTCAACCAGATCTGCATCGCCGGAGTCGTGGCCGGCCTGGCCGAGGCGGTGCGCTTCGCCCAGGCCGCGCGGCTCGACATGGGCAAGGTCTACGAGGCGATCTCCGGCGGCGCGGCGCAAAGCTGGGAGATGGACAACCGCTGGGAGACCATGGCCAACGACGAGTTCGACTTCGGCTTCGCGGTGGACTGGATGCGCAAGGACCTGGGCCTCGCCATGGACGAGGGCCGCTCGCTCGGCGTCTCGCTGCCGATCACCGCGCTGGTCAACCAGTTCTATGCCGAGGTCCAGGCGCTGGGCGCCGGCCGGCAGGATACCAGCGCCCTCGTCCGCCGCCTGCCGCGCAAGGGCGGGAAGTGATGGGCCGCCTTGCTGAAATCCTCCCCCACCGGGGGAGGTGGCAGGCGCGCCAGCGGCTGACGGAGGGGACGCGGCTACGGGATGGCGCTTCGCCTGGATCGCCCCCTCCACCACCCGCTGCGCGGGCGGTCCCCCTCCCCCGGTGGGGGAGG
>CAZFPW010000335.1:0-2763 GCA_964520765.1 uncultured Novosphingobium sp. | reverse complement strand
GCGATGCAGCGCTCCTCGCCGTTGGGATAGCGGCGCAGCGCGTGCTCGCCGCGGAAGCGGGGCGAGAGCGGGTTCTTCTCGAACGGATAGTTGATCGTCGCCTTGGGCTTGAAGAAATACTTCAAGGTCAGCCAGTGCGCCTTGACGAACTCCCAGAGGGTGAACGTCTTGATGAGATGAGCGACGCTCATACCCCGTACCTCGTGAACATGAGCCAGCCGCTGACGAGAACCACGAACAGCAGCGAGAGGGGCAGGAAGACCTTCCAGCCCAGGCGCATCAGCTGGTCATAGCGATAGCGCGGGACGGTGGCCTTCACCCAGGAGAAGATGAAGAAGAAGAACAGGATCTTGAGCAGCAGCCAGACCACGCCGGGCACGTAATAGAGCGGCGCCCAGTCCAGCGGCGGCAGGTAGCCGCCGAAGAACAGCACGGCGTTCAGCGTGCACATCAGCAGGACGTTGGCATATTCGCCCAGCCAGTAGAGCGCGAAGGCCATCGACGAATATTCGGTCTGGTAGCCGGCGACCAGCTCGCTCTCCGCCTCGGTCAGGTCGAAGGGCGCGCGCGCGGTTTCGGCCAGGCTGGAGATCAGGAACATCACCCACATCGGAAACAGCAGCGGGTTCGCGACGAAGCCGTTGATGATCCACACGTGGCTCTGCTGGGCCTGGACGATGGCGTTGAGGTTGAAGGTTCCGGCCCACAGGACGACGCAGATCAGGATGAAGCCGATCGAGACCTCGTAGGAGATCATCTGCGCCGCGGCGCGCATCGCGGAGAAGAACGGGTACTTCGAGTTCGAGGCCCACCCGGCGATGACCACGCCATAGACCCCGAGCGAGGAAACGGCGAGGATATAGAGCAGGCCGACGTTGATATCCGCCAGCATCGCGCCCGAGTTGAACGGGATTACTGCCCAGGCGAGCAGCGCCACGGTGAAGGTGATGATCGGCGCGATCAGGAACAGGCCCTTGTTCGCGGCGCTCGGCACGATGGTTTCCTGGAGGAAGACCTTGAGCCCGTCCGCGAAGGACTGGAGCAGGCCGAACGGCCCGACCACGTTCGGCCCCCGGCGCAGCGCCATGGCCGCCCAGATCTTGCGGTCGGCATAGATGATCATCGCCACGCCGAGCATCAGCGGCAGCGCGATCAGCAGGATGCCGGCAATGGTCGCGATGGCCCAGGCCCACTCATAGGACAGGCCAAGGCCCTGGAAGAACGCAGTCATTCCGCCGCCTCCGCGAAGTCTTCCCCGTGGAGCAGCTCGGCCGAGCAGCGCTGCATGACCGGGCTGGAGCGGGCGATCGGGTTGGTCAGGTAGAAGTCCTTGATCGGGTAGCCCGCGATCTGGCCTTCGGCCTTGCCCCCCTTTGAAGAGCTTGGGCCCTTGGCGAGCTTGCCGTAGTCGGCGAGGCCTTCCTGGCCCAGCGCCGGAACCTCGGCGATCATCGCCGCGCGCAGCTCGTCGAAGGAATCGAAGCCGACCGAGACGCCCAAGGCATCGGCCAGGGCGCGCAGGATGGTCCAATCCTCCCGCGCGTCGCCGGGGGCGAAGACCGCCTTGTCGGCGAACTGCACCCGCCCTTCCGTGTTCACGTAGGTCCCGGCCTTCTCGGTATAGGCGGCCGCCGGCAGGATAATGTCCGCCGCATGGGCGCCGGCATCGCCATGGTGGCCGATATAGACCACGATGGAATCGCTGAACTTGGCGTAGTCCACCTCGTCCGCGCCGAGCGAGAGCAGCAGCTTGGGCTTGGCCGCGACCAGATCGGCGATGCCGCCCTCCTGCGCATAGCCGAGCATCAGCCCGCCCATCCGGCTCGCCGCCATGTGGAGCACGTTGAAGCCGTTCCAGCCTTCCCGGACCAGCTTGTAGGTCTCGGCCAGAGCCAGGGCCGGGCCGAGCGCCCCCTTGGCGAGCGCCGCTCCGCCGAGGAGGATCGCAGGCCGCTCGGCCGCCGCCAGGGCGTCGCCGACCTCGGCCGGAAGGTCGCCCAAGGTCGCCAACTGGTCGCCCAAAAACGTGGCCGGATAGGTCGTTTCCCACTCGGGACCGACGACGAACACCTTGGCCCCGCGCTTCTGCGCCTTGCGCAGGCGGACGTTGACCAGGGGCGCTTCCCAGCGGACATGGCTGCCCACGATCAGGATCGCGTCCGCCGTCTCGATGCCCGAAAACGTCGAGTTGAAGTTTACCGCGGCTAGGTTCGAGGTGTCGTAGGCAAGCCCGGTCTGGCGCCCTTCGAGCAGGGTCGAACCCAGCGAATTCAATAGCTTCTTGGCCGCGAACATCGTCTCGCAATCCACGAGATCGCCCGCGATCGCGGCAACGCTCGCCCCCGGATTGACCTTGGCGATAGCGGCAAAGGCCTCGTCCCAGGACGCCGCGACCAGCTTGCCGTCCCGCCGAATCCACGGCTGATCGAGCCGGCGGCGGGTCAGGCCCTCGACCTGGAAGCGCCCCTTGTCCGACAGCCACTCCTCATTCACGTCGTCATTGTTGCGCGGCAGCGCCCGAAGCACCTCGCGCCCCCGGCTATCGACCCGGATGTTCGCCCCGACCGCGTCGGAAACGTCGATCGACAGCGTCTTCCTGAGTTCCCAGGGCCGCGCTTCGAAGGCGTAAGGCTTTGAAGTCAAAGCCCCGACCGGGCAAAGGTCGATCACGTTGGCCGACAGCTCATGCTTGGCGGCGCGTTCCAGATAGGTCGTGATCTGCATGGATTCGCCGCGATAGAGCGCGCCGATCTCGTCCACGCC
>CAZFPW010000334.1:0-2763 GCA_964520765.1 uncultured Novosphingobium sp. | reverse complement strand
CACCTTTACGAGCACCTGTTCTTCGGCGGCTCGGAAAACGCGCCGGACTTCGACGTGCCGCTGGAGGCCGCCGGATCGACCACCACCAACGGATCGACCTGGTACGACCGCACCAATTACGTCGAGACCGTGCCCAAGGGCGCGCTGGACCTCGCGCTGTTCCTCGAAAGCGACCGCATGGGCCACCTGCTCGGCGCGGTGACGCAGGACAAGCTCGATAAGCAGCGCGGCGTCGTCCAGAACGAAAAGCGCCAGCGCGACAACGAGCCCTATGGCCTGGCCCAATATGCCCAGGGCGAGGGCCTGTTCCCCATCGGCCACCCCTATCGCCACGCGACGATCGGCTCGATGGCCGACCTCGACGCGGCGACGCTCAGCGACGTGCGCCAGTGGTTCAAGGACAATTACGGGCCGAACAACGTCGTCCTCGTCCTGGCCGGCGACATCGACGCCAGGACCGCCCGTCCGCTCGTCCAGAAATGGTTCGGCGACATCAAGCGCGGGCCGGAAGTCCGCAAGGTCGAGGCCGGGCCGGTCACCCTGCCCGCCCCGGTCAAGCGCGAGATGACCGATCAGGTGCCGACCGTGCGCCTCCATCGCAACTGGAGCGGCCCCGGCCTCAACGATCCCGACGCCCCGGCGCTCTACATCGGCATGCGCATCCTCGGCGGACTTTCCTCCTCGCGGCTCGACAACGCCCTGGTGCGGGGCGAGCAGCTCGCCGTCGCGGTCACGGCCGACGCCCAGAACCATGAGCAGGTCTCGCTGCTGGAAGCGACGATGGACGTGAAGCCGGGCACGGATCGCGCCACGGCGGAGGCCCGCTTCGACGCGCTGATCCGCCAGTACGTGGCCGAAGGGCCGACCGAGGACGAGGTCAGGCGCGCCGCGACCAAGACCGTGGCCGAGCAGATCGGCGCCCTGGAGCAGGTCGGCGGCTTCTACGGCAAGGGCGCGCAACTGGCCGAGGGCGAACTCTATTCCGGCGATCCGGCGAAGTACAAGGCGGACCTCGCGGCCATCGCGGCGCTGACGCCCGCCCAGGTCAAGGCCGCTCTGCAACGCTGGCTCAACCGCCCCGCCTTCAGCCTGGCGGTGACGCCCGGCCCGCGCACCGAGAAGGGCGAGACCATGGGCGGCTGGGGCGACGAAGGCACCACCCCGGCCCCCGCGCCCGATCCCAAGACCCCCGCCCCGCCGCTGACGCCCGGCCCCAAGCGAGTCATGCCGCCGGTCGCCCCGGTGGCCGACGTGACCTTCCCCCAGGTCGAGCGCGCCCGGCTGGCGAACGGCATCCCGGTGGCCCTCGCCCGCCGCACGGCCGTGCCCAAGGTGCTGGTCAGCCTGAACTTCGACGCCGGCTATGCCGCGGATTCGCTGGATACGCCCGGCACCCAGTCGCTGATGATGGGCATGCTCGACGAAGGCACGACCACCCGCGACGCCACCCGCATCGCCGAAGAGCAGGAGCGGCTCGGCGCCACGATCAGCACCGCGACCAGCATCGATGCGAGCACGGTCACGCTCGACGCGCTCAAGCCCAACCTCGCGCCCTCGCTGGCCCTGATGGCCGACGTGGTGCGCAATCCGGCCTTCGATCCGGGAGAGGTCGAGCGGGTGAAGCACCAGCAGCTCGCCAGCCTGTCCCAGGCGCTGGCCTCGCCCCGCGCCCTGGCGCAGCGCACCCTGCCGACCGTGCTGTTCGGCCCGGCCCATCCCTATGGCCAGCCGGCCGACGGGCTGGGCGACGCTAAGGCGATCTCCGCCCAGGCGCCCGCCACCCTGCGCGCCGCGCACGACAAGTGGCTGCGCCCCGACCTCGCGACTATCACCGTCGTCGGCAATATCGCGATGGATGAGCTGCTGCCCCTGCTCAACCGCGCCTTCGGAGACTGGAAGGCGCCCGCCACGGCCAAGCCGGTCAAGAACCTGGCCGCCGCCGTGCCCGCGGCCCGCAGCCGGATCGTGCTGATCGACCGGCCGAACTCGCCGCAATCGGTGATCTACGGCGGCCGGGTCCTCCCGCTCACAGGGCGCGACCAGGGCAAGGAAACGCTCGACCTCGCCAACGAGGTGCTGGGCGGCGGGTTCCTCTCGCGCCTCAACGAGAACCTGCGCGAGCAGAAGGGCTGGTCCTACGGCGTGTCGAGCGCGGTGCGCCAGCCGGTCGGCCCGCGCAGCTTCGCCGTCGCCGCGCCGGTCCAGGCCGACCGCACGGGCGATTCCATCGCCCTGCTGCTGGAGGACATGAAGGCCTTCCCCGCCGCCAAGGGCGTAGACGGGGTAGAGCTTCAGCGCGTGACCGAGGGCAATATCCGCGCCCTGCCCAACCGCTTCGAGACCAACAGCCAGGTGCTGGGCGCGATCGTGACGAACGACCGCCTCGGCCGCCCGGACGACTACTACGCCACCCTGCCGGCCAAGTACCGCGCGATCGACGCCGCCGCGCTCGACGGCGCGGCCCGGACCTGGCTCCAGCCCGAAGGCATCGTCTTCGTCGTGGTGGGCGACCGCAAGCAGGTCGAGCCGCAGCTCGGCAAGCTCGGATTGCCGGTGGAGATCGTTCCCGCGTCGCCCTCGGGCAGTTGACACCGGGGTCGGTAAGGCCTGAATTGAACGCCTACACGCAAGGAGAGCGCCGATGACCGTTGCCGGAACCTATGATGTCGTCACCAAGACCCCGATGGGCGACCAGCAGGGCAAGTTCACCGTGGAAGTCAGCGGCGACACCTTCACCGGCAACGTCTCCGGCCCGATGGGCTC
>CAZFPW010000333.1:0-2797 GCA_964520765.1 uncultured Novosphingobium sp. | reverse complement strand
CCGAAGCAGCCCCGCCCGCCCCCGTCGCCAGGGTCTGGCCCTGCGGGATCACCGCCAGGCGCCAGCTCTTGCCGCGCACGAGGTACTTGCCGGCGAGCGCCTGAAGCTCGGCCGGCGTGACCTGGGTATAGTCGCTCAGGATCGAGCGGATCGCCCCGAAGCGCGAGGGGTCCTCCGTCCCGCCTTCGAGCTGGTACATGAAGAAGGCGGTGCTGGTGGAGGCGCGGGTGATCTGCTGGCGCAGCGGCTCGATCACCAGGGCCAGCTCCTCGGCGCTCGGCGGTGTGGCGGCAAGGTCGGCGGCGATCTCGTCCGCGATGCGGTAGAATTCGGGCACGACCTGCGGCTGGAGCTGGGCCACGGCCATGATCGAGCCGCCGCCGTTCACGTCGAGCGGCCAGTCGGAGACCACCTGCGGGGCATAGCTCGCCCCCAGCTTCTCGCGCATGGCGGCGAGCAGCCGGTTGGTGAAGACGTCGGTCAGCACCTGGAGCTGCCGGCTCTCGTGGACGCCGGCCATGCCGCCGCCGGTCGGCCAGGAGACGATCGCCGCCGCCTGGTTCTCGTCGCCGCGATGGGTCAGCACCACCGGCTGGAGGGACGGCGCGGCGACGGGCGGGACTTCCCCCGCCCCGCCGGCGGGAGCGCCGCGCTGCGGCAGGGCGCCGAAGGTCCGCTCCAGCGCGGCCACGGTCTTGGCGCGGTCGAAGTCGCCGAAGACCTGCACCTCGATCGGGCCTTGCCGCAGCAGCGGCTCCCAGACCCGGCGGAAGCCCTCGGGCGTCGTTGCCTCGACCTCGGCCGGAGTGGGCGTGCGGAACCGGGGGTCCTGCCCGCGCTGGTAGAACTTGAGGTCGCGGCTCAGCACCCCCTGCGGCGAGGTCGAGAACGCCTCGTACTGGAGCCGCGCCGCGGCCTTGGCGCGCAGGACCGGATTGGCGTCCCAGCGCGGCGTCGCGAACTTCGCGGCGAAGAGGTAGAGCTGATCGTCGAGGTCGGCGCCGCGGGTATCGGCGGTGAAGGTGAAGTCCGCGTCGTCGATCTTGAAGTTGAAGCCCATCTTGCGCCCGGTGGTGATCCGGTCCAGCTCCTCCTGGCCCAGCGGGCCGACGCCCGAGCCGACCAGGGCCATGTCGCCCAGGTTGATATAGGCGGCGTCCTCCGCGCGGAAGGCGCGATAGCCGGTGCCGAAGCGGACCTTGACCGTGACCCGGCCGGGATCGTCGGCGGTCGGCCAGATCAGCGCCTTGACCCCGTTGCCGAAGTCGAGCTGCTCGATGCCGAGCAGGCCGGTCGGCGCGGGCGTGGCCGTGCCGGGCTGGCCGATCGCCGGCAGCTTGGCGAAGGAGACCGGCTCCGCGCTGACCCGCACCTTGGCGCCGGCCGCGACGGGCGCGGTCAGGGCCTGGCGCAGCGCGAGGTCGGTGCCGTCGTCGGCCTTGGGCGTGACGTAGATCGCCCGCGTCACCGTGCCGGTGAAGAGCTGGCGGGTGTGCCGCAGCACCGCCTGCGGGGTATAGAGCGGGATCGAGCGGCGGAAGATGTCCAGCACGGTCTCCGGGTTCGCCACGGTCTCGCGGATGTCGACCGCCGAGACGATGTCGTCCGCCACCTTGGAGCCGGGCAGCAGCGCGCGCTGCTCCACCAGGCTTTCGAAGGTGACGTTCATCTCCGCGACCTCGCGGGCGATCTCCTCCTTGCTCGGCGGGGTCGCCATGGCGTCGGCGATCACCGTGCGCACGTCCTTGAGCGCGGCCTGCCAATCGTCTCCGATCGGGGTGATCGAGACGAAGGTGGCGTCGACCGAGCGGCTCACGTCGGACTGGTTGACCTGGGCGATCAGATAGGAGCCGCCGGCCCGCGCCCGCTGCTCCAGCCGGCGGTTGATGATCGCCTGGGACAGGGCATCGATCATCAGGCCCTGGTTGTAGACGATCGTATCATCGACCGGCCGCCAGGGGCGCAGCACGGCATAGGTGATGCCGCGCGGCATGTCGGGCTCGACCAGAATGCTGGTCTCGCCCACCGGGCTCACGCCCTTCGCCCCGGCGGGCGCGGCCGGATCGCCGAAGCTCGGCGCCGGGGTCGGCTTGCCGGGGGCGGGCCAGTCCGCGAACCACTTGCGGATGAGCGCGGCGAACTGCGCCGGATCGGCATCGCCCGCGACCACGATCACCGCGTTCTCCGGCCGATACCAGCGCTGGTGGAACGCGCGGACCGATTCCTGGTTGGCGGCCTCCAGCGTCTTGACCGTGCCGATCGGGGAATGGTCGGCCAGCGGCTGGCCGGCATAGAGCGTCTTGCGCGTGGCATCGGCGACGCGCTGCCCGGCCCCGCCCCGCTCGCGCATCTCGGCCATGACGATCGGCACCTCGGTGCGCACGTTGGCCTCGCTCAGGGTCGGCGCGATCATCATGCCCGAGAGCAGCTTGAACGATTCGTCGAGCGCCGTCGGGGTCGCGTTCGGCAGGTCGAGCTTGAACACGGTCTGGGTCGGCGTGGTCTCGGCATTGGTGTCGCTGCCGAAGCCCGCGCCGAGCCGCTGCCAGGTCGGGATCGCCTGCCCTTCCGCCAGATAGCGCGACTGGCGGAAGACGAGATGCTCGAGGAGGTGGGCATAGCCGCTCTCCTCCGGCTTCTCGTGCAGCGAGCCGACGTCCATGCGGATGCGGATCGAGACCTGGCCCGGCGGCACCCCGTTCCGGCGCACGGCATAGCGCAGGCCGTTGGGCAGTTCCCCGAACAGCCATTCGGGGTCCTGCGGCACGTCGCTGCCGCGATAGAGCCAGGGCGTCGT